>DATMNV010000060.1:0-30459 GCA_035568535.1 Bradyrhizobium sp. | reverse complement strand
AGCATCACGAACCGATCCATCGGAGCCTGATGATGATGCCGCCGGATTGCGCGCGATGATCGACGCACTCGAAGAGGAAGACAAACGAATAGGCGACGGACCTCATCAGAGGCGTACGGGAAGTGTTTTGCCGCCAAACCGTTATCCGACAGCCCCGACCTGAAAGAACTCAGGGGTCGCTGGCAGGTAACGTGGCGCGCGCGGTGTCCCGTCAATAGCCCGGCCACGGGGCCTCTTCCCAGGGTCGCGCGAAAATCTCCCCAGTTTCGGTGTAGGCTGAATTGAGACAGGGGAGGCGCGACGATGCTCAAGGAGAACTACGTCGCCAAGCAACAGCGGATCGGCCAGCGGCCTGTCGCGCGCGATGGCCAAGGCCCACATGGAGCGCGGAGAACTCGCCGCAATGACGGGTTACAGTGAAGCACAGATCGTGCTGTGGGAGCGCGGTCGCGCGCTGCTCTACCCGAGCGAACTGATAAAGCTGTGCCATGCGCTCGATGTGAAGCCAGAGTGGCTGCTGTGTTGGGAGCGCCGCCTTCACTGATCAGCAGTTTGGTTCGTGGGCCGTAAGACATGCAACATGCGGCCGACTAGGCCTGATCCCGTTCCACATGGCGGGAAAGCCTATCCCATCACGCAGACCGGCTTCACGTTCCAATTGAAGTCCGGCCGCACATCGGCACCGCGCTTGCCGCAGGTGGTGCAGACAAACCGCGGTTCAATGTCCGATAGCCTCACGTCATCCGGCCACGGATCGCCGCTGATTGCCCGCAAGTGGCTGCACTTGTAGTCACAGCAATAGACCAGAACTCCCCGCACGCCGGAGGCGCGCATCTGAGCAAAGGTGATCTTCTCGGGCCGGGCGGACATCCCCCATGATTCCGCCGATCTGGCAGGGAGGGAAGCCGAGGCCAAGCAATACTTCTCGTACCCACGGCGGCTGGCTACCACGAGCAGCGCCGCGCGGGATGCAAACTCACCTAACCTGTTAGCGAGAAGATTGCCTTATACGGCATTGTAATTACTTGCAAAAATGAAAAACGTCCGGAAATAGTTCCGCCGCACTGCCCTTTTGCTCCTTTCGTTATCCCATGGGACTAGCGTTTGCTATAACTGACGGGAACAGATAAGATGCACTAGAAAGCCGCGAATCGGACCAATGAGCGAGAGCGAGACCGCAAATCCCAGCCTATTCGAGGCTATCGAGGCCCGTCTCATGGATGAGGCGCGGGCCAAGATTAAGCGCGACTTAGCTGAATTTGCGCGCCTCGCAGAGGCATATCCCGACGCGGTGAAAGCAATTGCCGGCCAATTCGGCCTCACCGCTCCTGCGTCGCCCCAGCCCCCGATAGAAGAAAAGAAGCTAGCGCCGATCGAAACGCTTGGCGATCTGATCGTGCAATATCAGACCGCATCAAATTCCCCGTTCCAAAAGCTCAAGCATGTCTCGAAGGCCCACTATCAAACGATAATGGGCATGATCGATCGCGACCATGGGTCGGCGCGTCTTGCAGACGTTTATGGCGATACGTTGGATGACTGGTACGCGAGCTGGAAGGACGGCGGTAAGGTTGCGATGTCTCAAAGCAAGATGAAGATACTACAAACCCTTGTCGGCTTTGGGACGACGATGCGTGACGACAATTGCGCGCGCGTGTTCGGCTTGATTCAAAAAATGGAAATCGAGTCGCCAAAGATTAGAAACGAATACCTCACGCACGATCTGGCCGACAAGATTCGCGCAATGGCGCACGAGAAGCAACGCCCCTCAATTGCGCTCGCACAAGCCTTTCAATCTTCCGCCGATCTCACGCAAAAGGATGTAGTGGGCGAGTGGGTGCCGATGTCTGAGGCTGGTATCTCCGTTATTTTTTCAAAGGGTCTTAAATGGGTGCGCGGCATTCGCTGGGACGAAATCGATCAGAATCTTATTCTGACGCACCTTTCTGGCGACAAGCAAATTACTAGGGACCTCAAGAAAGCGCCGATGGTGCTTCAAGAATTGGATCTGATCAAAGCCACGAACGGCGGAGTATTGCCATCAAAGGGGCCGATCATCGTTTCCGAGTTCGACAACCTGCCGTGGGATGCTGTGGAATTTCGCCGCTGGTGGCGGATGCTGGCGAACGCTTGCGGGATTCCCAAGAACGTTAAGAATTCCGACAGCCGGGTCAAAGCGGGCGTGGAAGCGGCGGAAGGCTCGACGATGAATGAGAATAAGGGCGGTCTCTTCTAGATGACCGCTCAAACGAAAACCGGAGCCGCAAGGCTCCGGTCTCTCTCTAACCAAGTATGGCACCCGTGAGAGCGGGTCGAAAGGTAGGTGGTACATGACAACATGAAGCTATCGAGTACCGAAGGGGCTGCCGGTCGCGTTGGCGCGTGACTGGTAGCCTCTGAGGCCGGGCCGGGGCTGGTATTACCACCCGCGACGCTTGGGTCCGATCCCCAACCGGTCCACCCATTTAGTGTATCAAATAGGCCGATTGTGGTCCAGCGCACGCCAGCCGTACCACCGCGGTTGGTAAATCGGTGTTTTTCGCCCGATGGCGGCCCGTATCAGTTTCGTATCAGAAACGGGCGGAAAGCCCCGCAACGGAATGCGAACAGATGAACGGGGATGCATTGAAAACACGGTCTTTTTCCCCTGCAACAAAAACCCGCCGTATTCGGCGTGTTAACCCGTCATCCTGCGAGCGGCGGTTAAGATTTTAGCCCTGTACAATGCCTCACAAGCCCGATTCGCCCGTTTGAAGCCGCGCGAGATGCATAAAACCATTGCCTCTGCCAATGTCTTGGCCGGTTTTGCGGCCCCGACTGCCGCGCTTGCGATCGTTCTCGCTCTTTCGCTGGCGCCGCCCGCGCGCGCGCAAGGGATCGGCAACATCTTTTCCGATCCGGTGCCGCGTCCGCCCGGCAACATCCCGCGCGGCAATCAGCCGTCCCCCGACGAAGAGGAAGAGGTGCCGGCGCTGCCCCAGGGCCGCGTGTTGCCCGCGCCGAACCGGCCCTTGCCGGGACAGGGTTCGAACATGCCGGGTCCCGTGCAGTCGCAGCCGCTGGCGCCGCCGCCAGGCACATCAATGGTTCCGCAGAACGCGCCACCGCCGGTTGCGGTAGCGCCGCCGCAGCCGGGCGGGCCGCCGCCGGGTCAGAACGCCGCGGTGCCGCCGGGCGCCAATCCCACGCTGCCCGGCCTGCCGCCCGGACAGCGCCAGCCCAAGGGCGTGCCGCAGCCACCGGCGAGCCTGCAGCCCGGCGACGAGGTGGTGCAGGAGCCGCCGGCGCAGAAGATCATCAACAAGAAGGCGAGCTTCTCCGGTCTCGACAAGATCACCGGCCGCATCATCAATTTCGACGAGGATATCGGCGAGACCGTGCAGTTCGGTGCGCTGCGTGTGAGGACCGACGCCTGCTACACGCGCCCTGCCACCGAAGCCGCCAACACCGACGCGTTTGTCGAGGTCGACGAGATCACGCTGCAGGGCGAGGTGAAGCGGATCTTTTCGGGCTGGATGTTTGCCGCAAGCCCCGGCCTGCACGGCGTGGAGCATCCGATCTACGACATCTGGCTCACCGACTGCAAGGGACCGGAGCAGACCGTGGTCAGCGCGGCGCCCGATGTGAAACCGACGCTGACCCCGTCGCCGACGCCAGCCACGCAGAAGCGCCCGCCGGCGCCGAAGCAGGCGGTGCCGCGCCCGCCGCAGCAGGTGCAGCAGCAACAGCCGCCTCCGCCACCACCGCCGCCTCAGCAGCAGGGCGGCGGGCTGTTCGGAATTTTCCGCTGATCCTAGTGGTATAGCGCGGGATGATCACGCGTTAGTTTGAATTGCGCGCGGCGATGATGTCGAGCGCTTCCGCGCCCGGGACCTGTCGCTCGATCGCAAGCCGCATGAAATCGGCCGGCAGTCCCTTGATCGCCTTGTCGAGCAGGGACGTGTAGCGGCGCCTTGGAATTTCGACGGCACCAAACGTCTTCAGGTGCTCGGTGACATATTGGGTGTCGAGCAACTCGAAACCGCCCGCGATCAGCCGCGCCACCAGATGCACCAGCGCCACTTTCGACGCGTCACGGACGCGGTGGAACATGCTCTCGCCGAAAAACGCCCGGCCAAGATTGACGCCATAGAGCCCGCCGGCGAGATCGCCGTCCTGCCAGACCTCGACGCTGTGGCAATGGCCGAGCGCATGCAGCCCGCCATAGAGCTCGCGGATGCGCTTGTTGATCCAGGTGTCCTCGCGGCCCTCGGCCGGCGCGGCGCAGCCGGCCATCACCGCCTTGAACGCGGTGTCGACGGTGACGGTGAAGGCATCCGAGCGCACGGTGCGGGCGAGCCGCGAGGAGATACGGAAGCCGTCGAGCGGGATCACGCCGCGCATCTCCGGCTCGACCCAGAACAGGGTCGGATCGTCCGCGCTCTCGGCCATCGGGAAAATGCCGCAGGCGTAGGCGCGCAAAAGCACCTCGGGGGTGATTTCGGCAGCGGCGGAGTCGCGCGAGGTCATGGCCGCGAGACTAGCAAAGCGGGAGCGGCCTTCAATCGTCAATGCCGTGCGACCTGGCGCTCATTTTGCGCCGACAGCACTGACGGCCTTGGTGGCCACAGCCCGGGTACGGGGGAACCGCAGCACGATTCTTGTGCCGGCATGCAGGGGATCGCGGTCGACGCAGGCCTCGAGCTTGGCCGCCATTGCGCTCACGATGCGCTGGCCCATGCCGGTCGAACGCGGGTCGTTGGTCTTGGCGTCAAGGCCGACGCCCTCGTCCGCAATCGACAGCACGATGTCGTCACCGGTCGCGCGCAGCTCGACATGGATCGGGCCCGAGCCATCGGGATAGGCGTATTTGACCGCATTCATCACCAGCTCATTGACGATGATGCCGATCGCGACCGCGCGGTCGGGGTCGATCTCGATCGTTTCCGACTGCAGGGTTAGCCGCGACATCCTGTTGCCCTCGGTGGAGCGGCGCAGGTCCTCGAGCAATGCCTCGAGATACTGGTTGAGCAGCACGCTCTTGAGGTCGTGTGAGGTATAGAGCCGGCGGTGCACCTGCGCGACCGCGGCGACGCGGCCCATGGCGTTGGTGAGCGCCGCCTTGACCTCGTCCTGCGGCGAGGAGCTTGCCTGCAGATGCAACAACGACGCGATGATCTGCAACGAATTTCCGACGCGGTGGTTGACTTCACGCAGCAGCACCTCGCGCTCGGCGGCGAGCGCCGCGAAGCGGTCGCGCGAAGCATGGATTTCGGCTTCGGCCTCGGCGCGGGCGCGCTCCATCGCAGCCTGGCGCAGCGCGCCGGTGACGGCGACCTGCAGCAGCGGAATGAAGTCGCCGTGCACATCCTTGACGAGATAGTCGGCCGCGCCCGCCTTTAGCGCGGTCACGGCGATCTGCGAGTCCTGCGAGGCCGTGACGAACACCACGGGCGGGGCGCCCGGGATCGCCCTGATCTGCTCCAGCGTCTCCAGCCCGTCGAACCCGGGCATGTATTGATCGAGCGCGACGACATCGATGCCGCCCGCGTTCAGCCGCTCGAGCCCTGCCGTGCCGCTCGACGCATGCACGACCTTGAAGCCGAGCCGAGTCAGGCCGCGGTCGACCAGCCGCGCCAGCGCGTCGTCGTCGTCGATGTAGAGCAGCGTGGGCGTCGGGGTGATCATGAGCAAGCCGGCGGTACCTGAATAACGGAGAAGAATAGACCCAACTGGCGGATGGCGTTGGCAAAACTTTCGTAGTTCACGGGCTTCGTGATGTAGACGTTGCAGCCCAAATCGTAGCAGCGCTTGATCTCGTGGGAGTCGTCGGTGGTCGTGAGCACTACGACGGGCGCGGTCTTGAGGTATTTATTCTCCTTGATCTGCCGCAGGATATCGATGCCCGTCATGTCAGGCAGGTTGAGATCCAGGAGTATCAGCAGCGCCCGTCCCCTGTGCTGCACACCCGTCCCGTCGCTGCCGAACAGATGCTTCATCGCGTCTGTACCGTTGGTGAACGGGATGATCTCATTGTTGACACCGGAACGGCGGATGTTCCGCTCGATCAGACGGGCGTGACCTTCATCGTCCTCGATCATGATGATGGTGACGGGAGTGTTGGCGTTCATGAATCTTGCTTCCGGTTGCTGGCGGTCCAATTGATGGGAAGGGTTATTGTAAAAGTACTGCCGCTGTTAAGTTCCGACGAGACCGACATGGTTCCACCGAGCTTGCGCACCAGGGCGCGCACATGGGCGAGCCCGATGCCCTGGCCGGGTTTGTCCTGGGTTCCGGCGCGGCGGAACAGGTCGAAAATGCGCTGATGGTCCTTGTGGTCGATGCCCCGGCCATTGTCGGAGATTTCGAACACCGCAAAGCCCAGCTTGGTTCGCCCGCGAATGGCGATTTCGCCGGGAACGCCTCGCTTGAGGTATTTAATCGCATTGTCGATCAGGTTCGAGAAGATCTGTTCCAGCGCCAGCCGGTCGCTGACAATTGGCGGCAAGGGCGAGATACGAATCTCGGCGTTGGCCTCGGCGGCCTGATGCGCCAGCGTCTGGACGATGGCTTCGATCAGTTCGCGGGTGTCGACGCGCACCGGCTCGAACTGCCGGCGTCCCTCGCGGGTGAGATTGAGGATCGCCGTGATCAGACGGTCCATCTTGGCGATCGAGGATTTGATGAAGCCGAGCGCTTCGGAGAAATCCGCCGAAAGCTGCTTGTCCTGGCCCTCGAGCTCGGGCTCGGTATCGGGCGCAAGCGCCGGCGCGGGTTCGGTGACGGCCTGGGCAAGGGCTGCGATGCGCCGGAAAATGTCGCCGCGCAATTCCTCAAGCTCGCTGGTGAAGCCCATGATGTTGACCAGCGGCGAGCGCAGATCGTGGCTGACGATATAGGCAAAGCGCTGGATCTCGTCATTGGCCTCGCGCAGGTCTGCGGTGCGCTCATCGACGGTGGCTTCGAGGTTGAGATTGTTTTCGCGCAACTGCGCTTGCGCGTTGTCGCGCGCCTGGCTCTCGCGCCGTACCAGGAAGATCGAAATGCCGGCGAGCGCAATGACGAGGCCCGAGCCCGCGATCGTCAGGGTGGAGGCGAGCCGCTGGCTGCGGTCCGCATTCGCGGTCCGCAGCGCCAGCAATTGCTGCTCCTCGCCGAGCATGGCGTCGGCGATATCGCGGATGGCGGACGTGGCGTTGCCGGCCGCGGCCTCGCGCACCAATGCGGTCGCCTTGTTCGCTTGGCCCTGCTTGACGAAATCCATCTCCTGCGCGAACTGGCCAAGCCGCGTTTCGATCGCTGCGCGCAGCCCTTTGATGTTTTCGACCTGCGCCGGATTGTCACGCGTGAGGGCGCCGAGCTTGTCGAGCTCGGGCATGATCTCCGCCACCGCCGCGTCGTGGTCGGAAAGAAACTCGGCCCCCCTGGTCAAGAGATAGCCGCGCGCCCCGCTTTCGGCGCGACGGACTTCCAGAAGCAGGGTGCTGGTCTGGTTTTCGACCTCGACGGTGTGCACGACCCAGCCCGAGTCGTCGCGGGCCTTGTTGACCAACAGGACCGACGCCGCGCTGATCGCGACCAGCACCAGAAATCCCGCTGACAGCAGCAGGATTTGGCCCATCGCGCGCCTCGACCTGGCGTCCGGCGTCACTGAAAACGTATTTCGAGAAGGTATTCGAATCCCCCGAGCGGACCTTGGTTGCCCAACCCCTGCAAACGCAGGCGAGGGCCGTTGGTTCCCCGGGTCTCGGAGCTTTTTCGGGGAGCGGCCGGTCAGCCGCCCTGCTGGCCGGAGAGATACTGTTCGAGCCAGTGGATGTGGTAGTCGCCGTCGATGATGGCGGGCTCGCGCACCAGCGCGCGGAACAGGGGCAGGGTGGTTTCGATGCCATCCACCACCATCTCGTCGAGCGCCCGGCGCAGCCGCATCAGGCATTCGCCGCGGGTCTTGCCGTGGACGATCAGCTTGCCGACGAGCGAGTCGTAATAGGGCGGGATGACATAGCCCTGATACACTGCGGAATCGATGCGCACGCCGAGCCCGCCGGGCGGATGGTATTGCAGGATTTTTCCGGGCGAGGGCCGGAAGGTCTGCGGGTTTTCTGCGTTGACCCGGCATTCGATGGAGTGGCCGATGATCTGTACTTCTTCCTGCGTCATCGGCAGGTCGCCGCCGGCGGCGATGCGGATCTGCTCCAGCACGAGGTCGATATCGGTGATCATCTCGGTGACGGGATGCTCGACCTGGATGCGGGTGTTCATCTCGATGAAATAGAACTCGCCGTCCTCATAGAGGAACTCGACCGTGCCGACGCCGAGATATTTCATCTGCTGCATCGCCTTCGCGACCGTGAGTCCGATCTTCTGGCGCGCGTCGGCACCAAGCGCGGGCGAGGGGCCTTCCTCCCAGACCTTCTGATGGCGGCGCTGCAGCGAGCAGTCGCGCTCGCCGAGATGGATCGCGCCGCCGCGGCCGTCGCCGAGTACCTGGATTTCGATGTGGCGCGGCCGGGTCAGGTATTTTTCCAGATAGACCGAGGCGTCGCCGAAGGCGGATTTGGCCTCGTTGGCCGCGGTGGTCAGCGCGAGCGCGAGATCTGCTTCGCTCTGCGCGACCTTCATGCCGCGGCCGCCGCCGCCGGCGGCTGCCTTCACCAGCAGCGGAAAGCCGATCGATTTCGCAATCGTCATCGCGTCTTCGTCGGCGCTTACAGCGCCCTCCGAACCAGGCACCACGGGAATGCCGAGTTTCTTCGCGGTCTTCTTGGCCTCGATCTTGTCGCCCATCAGGCGGATATGCTCGGCCTTGGGCCCGATGAATTGCAGATTGTGCTCGGCGAGAATTTCAGCGAAGCGGGCGTTTTCCGACAGAAAGCCGTAGCCGGGATGCACGGCATCGGCGCCCGTGATCTCGCAGGCCGCGAGCAGCGCCGGGACGTTGAGATAGCTGTCCTTCGACGGCGGCGGCCCGATGCAGACGCTCTCATCCGCAAGGCGCACATGCATGGCGTCCGCGTCGGCGGTCGAATGCACCGCGACCGTCGAAATGCCCAGCTCCTTGCAAGCCCGCAGGATGCGAAGGGCGATCTCGCCGCGATTGGCTATGAGGATCTTGTCGAACATCTATTCGATAATCACCAGCGGTTCGCCGAACTCGACGGGTTGGCCGTCCTCGATGAGGATCTGCGTCACCGTGCCGGCGCGCGGCGACGGAATCTGGTTCATCGTCTTCATCGCCTCGATGATGAGCAGCGTCTGCCCGGCCGAGACCTTGGAGCCGACCTCGATGAAGGGTTTTGCGCCGGGTTCCGGCGCCCAATAGGCGGTGCCGACCATGGGCGAGGGCACGACGCCCGGATGTTTGGAGAAATCGGTGCCGATGGCGGCCGACGCCGCGGACGCAACCGCTGCGGCCGCCGCAGGTGCGGCAGCCATCGCCGCCAGGCCAGCCGGGATTCCGGCCGCGATCGAGATGTTGCGCGCGACGCGCACGCGCAGGCCCGCGCGCTCGATCTCGATCTCGGTGAGACTCGTCTCGTCGAGCAGCAGAGCAAGCTCGCGAATGAGCGCGCTGTCCTCGTTTGAGACTTTGCCGGTGGTCTTTCCCTCAGGCTGGCGCGCCATGATCTTGTTCCGAAACTCTGCTTTTGAGGTTGGGTAGCGGAGGCGTCAGGCTTTTGGCCCGACAGCCGTGGCGCCTATTTTGGCGGCAAGGCCGTTGATCGCAAGCCGGTAACCGTCGATGCCGAAGCCGCACAGCGAGGCGAACGCGGCCATGGCGGTGAACGAATGATGTCGGAAGCTCTCTCGCGCATGAATGTTGGAGATGTGCACTTCCACGGTTGGGATTTGTACCGCCTTGAGCGCATCATGCAGCGCGATCGAGGTGTGCGAATAGCCGCCGGCATTGATGATGATGCCAACGGCCTTTTTCGCGTGGGCCTCGTGGATGAAGTCGATCAATTCGCCTTCGCGGTTGGATTGGCGGCAATCGGCCTTCAGGCCGAATTGCGCGGCGACATCCACACAGAGCTTCTCGACATCGGCGAGCCTGGCGTGGCCATAGGTTTCCGGCTCGCGGGTCCCCAACATGTTGAGGTTCGGTCCGTTGAGAACATAGATCGTCTGGTCGGGGCCTTTGGCCATCCCAATCCCGGCAATGTCGCTGATGTGGGCGGCGTTATAGGTAACATCCGGCCCAAGGGGAAGCCTTTAGGCCCTTGGATCAACCGCTGAAACGCTTCATCCAACTCACGAAAGACCGCGTGGAACTTGCGGAAATTGCTCCGTTAACCAATCTTAACGATCATGGCAAGGCGATCCGCCACGACGCGCTTGCCAATAAAAAGGGGCGGGCCGTTGGCCCGCCCCGAGGGTGAAGTCTGCCGCTAAAGCGCGATGAGATTAGGTTGAATCGTCATCGCGCTTTAGCTTTTTGATTGAGCATGATCTTTTCGGAAAACCGCTACACACTTTTCCGGATCATGCTCTAGCCTTTAGGCGTCCAGAATTGCCACGATCTCGTAGGTTGCGGGGTCGATCACGAGGATCTGGTTGCGGACCAGGATGAACTCATAGCCGCGCCACTCCGGATAGATCGTCACGACTTCCGTCGGAAGCGGGCGGAAGCTCACGCCCTCGCGCGGTACACGCGTGCCGACCGCGATCGAGAAGTTCACGTTGTTCACCGGTGCAGCGTGCTCGCTGCGGATCACGGTTGTGATCTTGGTGCGCTGCTCGCTGGTGAGCTTGGCACCGGCACCGGCCTGACCGGTCGTGGTCTGCGAACGCTCGGTCGTGCTCTTGGTCTCGGCCGCGTTGGTGCCGCTCTTGTCCTGACGGCCCTCGGCCTTCATGTTGTTGTCGCGCGTGTTCTCGCGACCTTCGGCCTTCATGTTGTTCTCGCGGCCCTCCGACTTCATGTTGCCGGACTTCTGGTTTTCCTCGGCGCGCTGCTTGGTGTCCATGCCCTTGGTCTCGGTGCCCTTGCCGCGATCCTCGGCGCGCTGGCTGGTGCTGCCGCCCTTCACGGTGTCTTCCGCGCGATCAAGCTTCATCGCGCCCGGCTGCTTCTGCTCGGACTGGGTGGACTTCATGCCGCCCTTCGGCTCAGCCGAATCGGACTTCGACGGTGCAGCCGAATTATCGGCAGGCGCCGAGTGCTGCATCGTGGTACCGCCGGCCGTGCCGCCGGACTCCTTGCCCATGCCTTGCGCATTGGCCATTCCCGTTCCAGCGATCAGCGCCAGCGCTGCCACCGAAACCATGAAGCGATTAGTCATACGAGTGTCTCCTCAGGTGTGTTTCGCATTGCCCACGCCGACAACGAAAGGAGATATGAGATGTTCCGCTTGAGTTCGGGTTCCACCGCTTTTGTTTTCTAAATGCGCGATGAACAGTATTGCCCAAACAAAAAGGCCGGCGGGATTCGCCGGCCTTTCGCATCGCATGCGACAGAATGGCTGATGTCAGCAGGTCGCCTTGCCGCAGCGCGCCAGCCCGATTTTCTCCTTCAGACCATCGAGGCCGACCGCTCCGACCACGACCTGCTTGCCGATGACGTAGCTCGGCGTGCCGTTCAGCCCCATGTCTTCGGCGAGCTTGAAGTTCTCTTCGATGGTCGCCTTGACCTCGGGGCTCGCCAGATCCTTCTCGATCTTCGCGGTGTCGAGGCCGGCCTCCTTCGCCGCAGCCATCGCGCGCGCCTTGTCGGCCGGACCGCGGCCGCCGAGCAGCTTCTGATGGAAGTCGAGATATTTCTGCCCCGTCGGATCCTGCATGCGCACGGCGACCGCGACCTTGGCGGCTTCGACCGAGCCTTCGCTCAGCACCGGAAACTCCTTCAGCACGACCTTCAGCTTGCGGTCGTTCTTGAGCAGATCCATCATGTCGGCCATGGCGCGCTTGCAGTAGCCGCAATTGTAGTCGAAGAACTCGACGAAGGTGACGTCACCGTCCTTGTTGCCGAGTGTGACGCCGCGCGGCGAGTTGAAGATCGTATCGGCGTTCTTGCTGATGCTCTCCTCATGCTTCTGCGTCTCCGCGGCCGCCTGGCGTTTGGAGAGCTCGTTCATCGCCTCTTCCAGCACCTCGGGATGGGCGATCAGGTAATTCTTGACGATCGTCTCGATGTCGCTGCGCTGGGTATCGGTAAAGCTTTGCGCGGGCGCGGCCGTCGGCGCGCCGAGGCAGGCGAGCGCGATCAGGGCAGGGGCGATCAGGCGGAAAGAGCGCATCTTATTGTCCTTTGGCTAAAGGGCCGGGTTCCTTGAAACCGTTTGCAGCCTGGTTCTTCACTATCTCACTAACACGGATCGGGCTCAGTTATTCTCTCAGTTATTCTTGGAGCCCGGCATCGGTTTCGCGGAAACGATATCGTCGGCCTTGACCCAACCGGGGGTTCCGACGGCGAAACGGGTCTTGGCGCGCGAAGCGAGCTCGCGGGCGGTCTTGTTGTCGCCGCGCAGATAGGCGGCCTGGGCGGAAGCGAGATCGGCCTCGGCGTAATCTCCCTTTCGGCCATAGGCCATCGCGAGTTGGCTGTAGCCGAGCGGCGCTTCGGTCTCGCGCACCACCGCGGCCCGAAGGATTGATATCGCTTCGTCGGTGTAGGCCTTATTATCCGTAGCGACGAGGGCCTGCCCAAGTAACATCTCGATGAGGGGTGCGTTATTGGAGAGCGCCAGCGCCTTGTGCAGCGGCGCGATCGCTTCCGTGGGCCGGCCGCCTTCGAGCAGCGCCTGGCCGCGCAATTCATAGAAGTAGGGATTGTTCGGCTGCGCCTGGATCAGCCCGTCGACCTGCGCCAGCGCACTGTTCAGGTCGCCATGCAGATAGGTGGTGATGGCGCGGGCATAGCGCGCCGGCAGGGTCGAGTTGGACAGGGGAAAGCGGCGATAGACGGTGTCCTGGCGTTCCATGAAGGCGGAGATTTTCGCCCGCACCATGTCGTGGCGCAGTTGCAAAGCAGGGTCGTCCTTCTTGTCCCAATAGGCGCTCGCACGCGCCAGTCCCTCGAGCGCCGCGACGCGCTCGGCCGGCATCGGATGCGACATCAGATAGGGATCGGCGCCGCGCGCCGCGAAAAGGCTGTCGTTGGTGAAGCGCTTGAAAGTGTCGTACATGCCCTTGGCGGACTGACCGCTCTCGGTCAGGAATTTCACGCCGGCGCGGTCGGCGCTCTCCTCCTGCTGGCGCTGATAGGAGAGCAGGCTGCGCCGAATCATTTCTCCCGGACCTGCCATCGCGGCAGCGCCGGCGTCCGCCATGCCGGTGGAATTGCGGGACGCGCCCGCCACGACGGCGCCGGCGCCGAGCAGCATCGCGATGATCATCTGGGTCTGCGCCTGCGCCAGCCGTTCGCGCAGCCGCGCGAGGTGGCCGCCGGCCAAGTGGCCGGTCTCGTGCGCCAGCACGCCGATCAGCTGGTTCGGCGTCTCCGATTGCAGGATCGCGCCGAAATTCACGAAGATGCGGCGGCCGTCGGCGACGAAAGCATTGAAACTCGCGTCATTGATGATCACCATCTGGATGTTCTGCTTCTCGAGGCCTGCGACCCGCAGAATCGGGCGGGTGTATTCGCGAAGCAGTTGCTCGGTCTCGGTGTCGCGCAGGACCGCTGGACCCTTGTTCTCCTGCGCTGCGACCGGCGCGGCGGGGCCGAGCGCCAGCGCCACCGCTACGATGGCGGCGGTCAGGCGGAAAGTTCTCTTGCAAAGCGCGAGGTCGAGCAGCATGGGCGATCTAAAGCGATTGGCCGTGGTATTGGCGTTTCTGGCGGATACGGGCTATGCCCTACCAAACCGTGGAATGCGGCTAGTCTGGGGCACCGGCGAAATACCCCGGATTTGGCCCGGGAAACAGCAGATTATCGATGGGTGAAGCGACATTAAGAGAGCGTGTGGCGGAGCTGCTGTCGGCGTCAGGCCGCAGTAATGTTCCGCCCTTCATGGTGATGGATGTGATGAGCGCGGCCGAGCGGATCGAGGCGGCGGGCGGTCATGTCATTCACATGGAAGTCGGCCAACCCGCTGCGTCCGCACCGAAAACCGCGCTGGCCGCCGCGCACCGGGCGCTCGAAGCCGGGCGGATTGACTACACTTCCGCGCTCGGCATCCCCTCGCTCCGCGAGCGCATCGCGGCGAACTACCGCGATTCGTATGATTGTGAGGTCGATCCAGCGCGGATCGTCATCACCACCGGCTCCTCGGGCGCATTCATCCTGGCTTTCCTCGCGCTGTTCGAGCCGGGCGACCGGGTCGCGGTCACCGTGCCCGGCTATCCGCCGTACCGTCATATCCTCACAGCGCTCGGCTGCGAGCCGGTGCTGATCGAGACCACCAGCGAGACGCGCCATGCGCTGACCGGCGAGGCCTTGCTTGCCGCTCACCGCAAGACGCCGCTGAAGGGCGTGCTGGTCGGCAGTCCGGCCAATCCGACGGGTACCATGATGTCGCGGGAGGCGCTGACGGCGCTGATCTCGGCTGCGGAAGGCGCGGGCATCCGCTTCATCTCCGACGAGATCTATCACGGGCTCGACTACGCCTTTCCGGCTGTCACCGCCGCGGAGCTGTCGCCGAACGCGCTGGTGATCAATTCCTTCTCAAAATATTTCTGCATGACCGGCTGGCGCGTCGGCTGGATGGTGGTGCCGGAGCCGCTGGTGCGGCCGATCGAACGGCTGCAGCAAAATCTTGCGATCTCGGTGCCGACCTTGTCGCAGATCGCGGCCGAGGCGGCCTTCGACGGCACGGCAGAGATGGAAGCGATCAAGCGCGGCTATGTCGAGAACCGCCGCATCCTGATCGAGGGTTTTCCGAAAGCCGGTCTCACCGATTTCCTGCCCGCCGACGGCGCCTTCTATCTTTATGCCGACGTATCGAAGTTTACATCGGACAGTTTTGAATTCGCCAAGCGCATGCTGCAAGAGGCGCATGTCGCGGCGACGCCCGGCGTCGACTTCGATCCCTTCCATGGCAAGCAGTTCATCCGCTTCTCCTACGCGCGCTCGGCCGACGAGATGCGCGAGGCGGTGGCGCGAATCGCGCGCTGGCTGGCCTAAAGCGCGATGAGATTAGGTTGAATCGTCACCGCGCTTTAGCTTTTTGATTGAGCATGATCTCCGCGCAAACGCTACGCGTTTGTCGCGAGGGAAAACCGCTACACACTTTTCCGGATCATGCTCTAGGTGTTTGGTCCCAGACTTTGATGGTGCATCCTTATCGCACGATTCGAGGGAAGCGCTATGGGACAAGTTTTACACGGCTGCGCCACCACGACTGAGGCAGTCCGTCGAGCAATACAAAATAGTCAAGAGAGCCTGAGAGCCCTCGCCAAGCGCTACGGGATCAACCAGAAGACTGTCGCGAAGTGGAAGCAGCGTGGGACCGTCGCCGATCTGCCGACAGGCCCCAAGGAAGCGACCGTCCAACGCTACCATTACGATCGACACAATCAGCTCGAAGCCCACCTGGCCGACTTCATCAACGCCTACAACTACGCGCGGCGGCTCAAGACGCTGAAGGGCCTCACGCCTTACGAATACATCTGCAAATGCTGGACTTCCCAGCCAGAACGATTCAAACTCAATCCGCTCCAGAAAATGCCGGGACTAAACACCTAGATTTCCAGCGCGGCGATAAATTCACGCTCGGCTGGTGTGACGCGGCGCTCCCTGTGGCGGAGCAGGAAGAAGCGCCGGTTCGGCAGCGCGAGCGCAAGGCGCACGAGCGAGCCTGCACGCAGCGCATTGGCGGCAACCAGCTTCGAGATCAGCGTGGCGCCGGCGCCGGCCTGGACAGCCGTGCGCACGGCCTCGTTCGAGGGCAGCTCCAGCGCGATCGTGACGTCGCTCAGCGCAATGCCGAAATCCTTCAGCGCCTGCTCGAACACGGCGCGCGTGCCCGAGCCTTTCTCGCGCACGACCCATTCGATGTCGCGCAGCACCTCGGGCTTCGGCGTAGGCCGCTTGGCTTGAGGGTGCGTGGCCCCGACCACCAGCACCAGTTCATCTTCGATGATCGGCTGGATCGAAAGGGCGGGCGCATCGATGTCGCCTTCGACCACGCCGAGATCGGCTTGCCCCGCTTCGACCCAACTCGCGACCTGTTCGGTGTTGCCGATCTGCAGGTCGACGGAGATACCCGGATATTTCTTGCGGAACTTGTAGAGCGGCGCCGGCAGCCAGTAATTGCCCGCGGTCTGGCTTGCGGCGACCGACAGATGGCCGCGTTTCAGCCCGGCGAAATCGGACAGTGCCGCCTCTGCGGCGCCGGCGCGCGACAGCACGGCGCGGGCTTCGGGGAGGAATTGCCGGCCGGCATCGGTGAGACGGATGTTGCGGCCGATGCGGTCGAACAGGCGGGTGGCGTAACGCTCTTCGAGCGCGGCGATCGCCGCGCTCGTTGCCGATTGGGTCAGGTTGAGACGCTCGGACGCCCGGGTCACATGTTCGAGTTCGGCGACGGCGACGAAGATCCTTAGCTGCTCCAGCGTCATCAGATGCCCCTCATGAGACTAGTGCCCACTTTCCGAAGTTCGTACACCATTGCAGCAACCACCTTTTACGAACTTCGGAAAGCTATGGGCACTAGCAAACTCATGATTCTAGTGCCGCTTTTCGATTTGAAGTCCCTGGGTGCATTTCGCCGCTTGCAGTGCAGGGACTTCAAATCGGCGGCACTAGTTTCACCAGCATCAGGCTGAAGCCGGCGATGAAGAGGAAGGCGGCCGCGCCCAGCGCAAGCGGGCGCAAGCCCCGGGCGCGAAGTTTGCGGATGTCGGTGTCCAGCCCCATCGCGGCCAGCGCCATCGACAACAGGAAGGTGGTGGCGGCGACAAGGCTGGTCCTGGTCTCGGCCGGGATCGTGACGAGGCTGTTGAGCGCGACCATGGCGACGAAGCCGAGCACGAACCACGGCACCGGCGCACTGGTCTTGCGTGCGCCATGATGGCCCGAAGCCGCGCGGCGCGCCATGAAGCCCAGCACGATGACGACCGGCGCCAGCATCGCAACCCGCGTGAGCTTGGCGATGGTGCCGAACTCGCCGGCCTTCTGGCCAGCCTGGAACGCAGCGGCAATCACCTGGGCGATCTCGTGGATCGAGGCGCCGCTCCACAGGCCGTAGGCGCGGGCATCGAGATGCAGGAGTGCCGGCAGCAGCGGGTAGGCGAACATCGCGATCGAGCCGAATACCGTGACGCAGGCGACCGCATAGGCGACGTCTTCATCATGCGCGTTGGTGACGGTGTTGGTCGCGATCACGGCGGATGCGCCGCAGATCGAGGTGCCGGCAGCGATCAGTTGCGCGAGCTTGGGCTCTACGCCGAGCACCTTGCCGAACCAGGTGGTGAACAGGAAGGTCGCGGCCAGCGTGAGGGCGATGACAACGACCCCGCTGTAGCCGACTGCGGCGATCTGGGCTGCGGTGAGCTGCAGCCCGAGCAGAATGATGGCAAGCCGCAGCAGCCGCCGCATCGTGAACTTGACGCCGGCTGAGGCCGAATGCGGCGTGCCGACGACGTTGTGGAACAGCATGCCGGCGATGATCGCAAGGATCATCGGGCTGAGGATGCCGGCGCCGGGAACGACAAGGCGGACGGCGAAGGCGGTGACCGTCATGAAGATGACGAGCACGATGCCGGGTATGGTTGCCGCGGCAGCCGTCCACGCGCGATAGAGGAAGGCGAGGTTAGGCGAGGTGTCGTTGCCTGCGACGACGATGGGGCTGGGGTGGGTCATGGCCGAACTCCGATGTGATCGGCGCAACAATCGCAGGCCTCGATCAATCAGTATAATTGATAATTTTGGATGTTATAATCGATTTTGTGAATGTATGCGGGATCAAAAAACCGCCCGGCTTTGACCGGGCGGCTTTTCGTTCCTGATTGACGCTATTCGCCGCCGCCAAAGCGGCGCGACCACCAACCGGCCTTGCGCGGCTGGCTGTCAGACGTGTCGGAAGCCGGGGCAGCCTCCGGCGAAGCGGCGGGCGACGGATCGGGCGTGCCGTGCACGACCGGCGCTGGCGTATCGGCGGCCGGTGCGCTGCTCCCAAAGCTCACCTTCTCGCGCACGGTGGAGCGGCGCGGGACTGCCCTTTCGCTTTCCGACTCGGCGGCCGGCGCGCTCACCGCTGAAGGCGCCGGCTGCTCGGCGAAATTCGGCTCATGCGCCGGTGCGATCGGCTCGGGCAGGACTTCCGGCAGCGAAGGGGGCTCCGATGGACCGCCATCGAAATCGGCAACCGCGTCGGCCGCTTCGGGTGCCGGCGGCGGAGCGAGTTCATCGGTGATCGATCCGGCCAGGCCATCGTCCATGCGCTCGCCGTTACGGCGGCGGCGGCCGCCGCGACGGCCGCGGCGGCGGGGCCGGCGCTCGCCGTTCGCCTGATTGTCGCCACGGGCAAAGTTCGGCTGCTCCTCGCCTTCGTCTTCCTCGGACTCGCCTTCGTCGCCGGGGCCCTCGATCGAGGGGCTGGCTTCGCCCAACATCGTCTCGCCTTCTTCGCGCGGCTGGCCTGCCTCCCGCTCGCGCGGCTCGCCACCACGGCCACGCCGGCGACGGCGCCGCTTGCGGCGCTGACCCTGGCCCTCCTGCTCGGATTCGCCCTCGCCGGCTTCGGCTGCGACAAATTCTTCCGCGAGCCCTTCGCTCTCTTCGGTCTCCACTTCGGACTCGAACTCGGCGTCGAGCGGCTCTTCCTCGTCGAGGGCTTCTTCTGCCTGGGCGGGCACGATCGAGGCCTGTGCCGCCAGCAGCGCCTTGGCCGCTTCCAGCGTATGCACCTGCTCGCCGCGATCGATGATGTAGGACTGCAGCCCGCTCACATTGGGATCGGAGACGACCGACAGCGTGACCTTGAAGGCGTTTTCGAGATCGCGCAGATGGCCGCGCTTGTGGTTCAGCACATAGAGCGCGACGTCGTTGCGGGTGCGCACCACCAGATTGTGGGTCGCGCCCTTCATCAGGATTTCCTCGATGCCGCGCAGGAGCTGCAGCGCCACCGACGAGACCGAGCGCACATGGCCGGTGCCGCCGCATTGCGGGCAGGGCTCGGTCGAACTCTCCAGCACGCTGGCGCGGATGCGCTGGCGCGACATCTCGAGCAAGCCGAAATGCGAGATGCGGCCGACCTGGATGCGCGCGCGATCCTGACGCAGGCAATCCGAGAGTTTCCGCTCGACCGCGCGGTTGTTGCGCTTCTCGTCCATGTCGATGAAGTCGATGACGATCAGGCCGGCGAGGTCGCGGAGCCGAAGCTGGCGCGCGACTTCTTCCGCCGCTTCCAAATTGGTCTTGAGCGCGGTGTCCTCGATATGGTGCTCGCGCGTGGCACGTCCCGAGTTGACGTCGATCGAGACCAGCGCCTCGGTCTGGTTGATCACGATATAGCCGCCGGAGCGCAACTGCACGGTCGGCGAGAACATTGCATCCAGCTGGCTCTCGACGCCCATGCGCGAGAACAAGGGCTGGCCGTCGCGATACTGCTTCACAGCGCGCACACTGGCCGGCATCAGCATCTTCATGAAATCGCGTGCTTCGCGGTAGCCGGCTTCGCCCGCCACGAGAATCTCGTCGATCTCCTTGTTGTAGAGGTCGCGCAACGAGCGCTTGATCAGCGAGCCCTCTTCATAGACGAGGGTGGGCGCCTGCGACTTCAAGGTGGTATCGCGCACGGTCTCCCACATGCGGATCAGATATTCGAAGTCGCGCTTGATTTCGGGCTTGGTACGCGCGGCGCCGGCGGTGCGCAGGATGATGCCCATGCCCTCGGGAACGTCGAGATCCTGCACCACTTCCTTCAACCGGGAGCGGTCCTGCGCCGAGGTGATCTTGCGGCTGATGCCGCCGCCGCGGGCGGTGTTGGGCATCAGCACGGCGTAGCGGCCGGCGAGCGAGAGATAGGTCGTCAGCGCCGCGCCCTTGTTGCCGCGCTCTTCCTTGACGACCTGCACCAGCATCACCTGGCGGCGCTTGATGACTTCCTGGATCTTGTACTGGCGACGCGGGCGGAACGGCCGCTCCGGCACTTCCTCCAGCACGTCGTCGCCGCCGACGGATTCGACGACTTCTTCCTCTTCAGCGTCTTCCTCGCTGTCATCGTCCTCGTGGTGCTCGTCGCCCTGCGGCGCCAGCGCGTGTTCCGGATGCTCCTCGAGGGACGAGGTCGCATGTTCCTCATAGGCGTGCTCGATCGTCGCGTCGTCGGCATGCGCAACGTTCTCCAGCGCCTGCTCTTCATGCGCGCGCTCGTCATCGGCGAGTTCGTCATGATGATGGGCCGCGGGCTCTTCCGAGGCTGCGGCGACGGAGGCCTCGACTACCGCCGCGACCGGCGTCTCGACATGCGGTGGCTCTTCCAGCCCGGTGGCGGCGTGTTGGTGATGTTCTTCGTCGCGATCATCATCCTCACGATGATCGTGGTCGTCGTGTCCATGCTCGTCGTGATGCTCATGACCTTCCTCGTCATGATGCTCCGCGTGCTCACGGTCGTGATGCCCGGCTGCCGAGTGGTGCTCGCCGTCATGATGTTCGCGGTCTTGGTGTTCGCGTTCTTGGTGTTCGCGGTCTTGGGCGTGCTCGTGATCGGCGAAGGCGGTGGCCTCCGGCGCCTCGGCGTCGGCGTGCTCGACGATGTCGCTCTGCACGCGGTCGTTATGGCCGCGGCGGCGGGAATTGCGGTGGCGCGAACGGCGGCGGCTGGAACGGTTCTCGTTCTCTTCCTCGGCCTCGCGATGGGCGCGCTCGTCGGCCTCGATCAGGGCCTGACGGTCGGCGACCGGGATTTGATAGTAGTCGGGATGGATTTCGCTGAACGCCAGGAAGCCGTGGCGGTTGCCGCCATATTCGACAAAGGCGGCCTGCAGGGACGGTTCTACCCGCGTAACCTTGGCGAGGTAGATATTGCCGCGCAGTTGCTTGCGGTTGGCGGTTTCGAAATCAAATTCTTCGACGCGATTGCCACGGACCACGACGACCCGGGTCTCTTCCGGATGGGTGGCATCGATCAACATCTTGTTGGGCATTTTGGAACTCTTGGCGGCGGCGGGCGCGTAGGGCCGAGGGCGCGGCAAGCGCGGTCGGGCGACGCGACGGTCCACCTGATTCGGGGGTGAGGGGAAGGCCGAAACGCTGCGAGCTGCGCCGCACCGACGCGAGCCCTTGCGGAGCGAGCCGCCGGACGGAGCTGATGCTCCGCGTCGGCGCGGTTCTTCCGCTGGCTTTGGTCGGCAACACAGTCTGGCGCATCAAGCGTCGGCCCGTCTGGAACATGCTGGCGGCAGGAGGTGCCGCCTTATCTATCGTTGCTGATGGCCAAGTGTTTGGCGCAGATTGCGCTCGCCTAAAATCACCTGCGGACCCTTTGCCGGGATCCGATATCGGGGTTTGCCGCCTCAAAACCGTCCCTAGAAGGTGGGACTGAAATGCCGCCCGGGCTTGAAACCGCCCCCACTTTTCTGGCCGCGCGGCCCGCGCTGGCTCTTAAGGGAGGGCCGGAAAACGCTGGAATCTCCAAAATCTGGGGGTTCCAACGCTGCACCGGGAGGCTGAATGCGACGCAACCGGGAGTACTAGCCGTCAGCTCTCTGTACATACGTGGATTGGTGCCCCCGTGCAAGCGAAGCGTCGCGGGCAGGCAACACTCCTCACTATTCACTTGGGATGCCATTAGGGAGCCGTTAATCCTGTGCTCCTATTGCGGTACACAGGCAGCGGGTGGAGTTTTGGATTTGACGTTCGCAACCCTGCCTACCGAAGGCTCTGTCATGCGAACGTCAAATCTAAAACTCCAATAAGATCATATATTTACCAGCGATCCGATTCTAGCATTCGCAAAAATGTCTGCCGCACCGGCATGCGAATGCTAGAATCGGACCGCTGGAGGGCACAGAATCGGTGGCGAGCCGCACAAATCAAGGGATTTTGGTGGGTTGCGGGCTGTTGTGCAGCGCAGCATTGCTGTGGTGCGGCCTCACGCTGGTCAGCGCCGCCGAAGAGCAGGCGCCGATCCAGGCGGCGGCCTATCCAGTCGTCTCCGAGGCCCGGTTGGCGGGCGATGCCAGACAAACCCGCTTTATCCTCGATCTCGACCGAACCATCCCGTTTCGCGCCTTTGCACTCGCCGATCCCTATCGGCTGGTGGTCGATATTCCACAGGTCAATTTTCGTCTGCCGGCGGGGACCGGCGCCACCGGGCGCGGGCTGGTCAAGGCGTTCCGCTACGGGCTGGTGATGCCCGGCGGCTCCCGAATCGTGTTCGATCTGACGGGACCGGCGAAGGTCACCAACTCCTACGTGCTCGATACCGCCAACGGTCAGCCGCCGCGGCTGGTGCTTGAGCTGGAGGAGACCGATGCCAAGAGCTTCATGCAGGCCTTGGCCGCAGAGCTGCAACCCCAACTGAAGCCCGCGGTGTCCGATTCGACGGCGCCGATCGCGCCGCCTCAGGTTGTACCGGCCAAGCCCGACCCGCGGCCGGTGGTGGTGATCGATCCCGGCCATGGCGGGGTCGACAATGGCACGCGTTCCGGCGACGAAACCGAGAAGAATCTCGTGCTCGCCTTCGGCCAGGCGTTGCGCGAGCGGCTGGAAAAAAGCGGCAAATACCGGGTTGTCATGACCCGCACCGACGACACCTTCATCGCCCTCGATGACCGCGTGAAGATCGGACGCATGCAAAAGGCGGCGCTGTTCGTCTCGATTCATGCCGATTATCTGCCGAGCCGCGAGGGCGACGCGCAGGGAGCGACGATCTATACCGTGTCCGACAAGGCCACCGACGCCGAGGCCGAACGGCTGGCGGAATCGGAAAACCGGGCGGACGCCATCGGCGGCGTCAACCTGACCCAGGAACCGACCGAGGTCGCGGACATCCTGATCGACCTCGCCCAGCGCGAAACCCGCACCTTTTCAAACCGCTTCGCCCGTATGCTGATGGGCGAGATGAAGAATGCGACAAAGATGCACAAGCATCCCCTGAAGTCGGCCGGTTTCCGGGTCTTGAAGGCGCCCGACGTGCCCTCGGTGCTGGTCGAGCTCGGCTATGTCTCCAACAAGGCCGACCTCGATCATCTTGTCTCCGATAGCTGGCGTTCGAAGACCGTGGGTTCGATGGCCCAGGCGATCGACGCGTTTTTGGCCAAGAGACTGGCTACCGCGGGGCCGGCGAACTGAAATGGAGGAGCGCTTAAGCCCTAGTTTGGCCACAGCGGCGGCCTTATAAAAAAATGCTGTAAGGTGTTCGGAAGCGCTGAAAATTCCGCCGCAACAAAAGTAATATATGCCGGAACAACCCAGAGGGGTCGCCGGCCGGGTTTATAAGGAATGCGCCGCCTTGTGGCGCCAAAAGTTTGAACGGAACAGAGCGGATCGATAATGCGCTTGCTGGTGCGGTTTTTGGGATTCCTGTTCGCGGCCGGAACCGTGTTGTTCCTGGTCGGCGTCGCGGCGGTCGCGGGCGCGATCTGGCATTTCTCCAAGGATCTGCCCGATTACTCCCAGCTTCAGGATTACGAGCCACCGGTGATGACGCGCGTCCACGCGGTGGACGGATCGCTGCTCGGCGAGTACGCCAAGGAGCGGCGTCTTTATCTGCCGATCCAGGCAGTTCCGAAACTCGTCATCAACGCGTTCCTCGCCGCCGAAGACAAGAATTTCTACGAGCATGGCGGCATCGACTATTCCGGCATGGCGCGTGCCGCGATTCTCTATGCGCAGAACTACGGCTCCGGCCGCCGACCGCAGGGCGCCTCCACCATCACCCAGCAGGTCGCGAAGAACTTTTTCTTCACCAACGAGGTGTCCTTCAGCCGCAAGATCAAGGAAGCGTTGCTGGCGATGCGCCTCGAGCGCACCTATTCCAAGGACAAGATCCTCGAGCTTTATCTGAATGAAATCTACCTCGGGCTTGGCGCCTATGGCATCGCCGCCGCCTCGCTGGTCTACTTCGACAAATCCGTGAATGAACTCACCATCGCGGAAGCATCCTTCCTGGCGGCGCTGCCAAAGGCGCCCGGGGCGCTGCATCCCGTGCGCGCCCATGACCGCGCCGTCGAGCGCCGCAACTACGTGATCGACCGTCTGCAGGAGAACGGTTGGATCAAGGCTTCCGACGCCGAGAAGGCGCGCAAGGAGCCGCTGACCGTCGCCAGCCGTTCCAACAGCGCCCATACTTTCGCCGGCGAATATTTCGCCGAAGAAGTCCGCCGCGACATTTTTGAGCGCTACGGCGAGAAGAAGCTGTATGAAGGCGGCCTCTCGGTCCGCACCACGCTCGATCCGAAAATCCAGGTGATGGCGCGCAAGACCATGGTCGCCGGCCTTGTCAAATATGACGAGGAGCAGGGCTATCGCGGCCCGATCCAGAAGCTGGATGTTTCGGGCGACTGGGGTGTCAAGCTCGCCGATGTCAAGTCGCTGTCCGACATCTCGCCGTGGCAGATGGCGGTGGTGTTGGAAACCAGCGATCAGTCGGCGCGCGTCGGCTTCCAGCCGGGACGAGATCTCGGTGGCGCCGTCAGCAAGGAGCGCAGAACCGGCCTTGTGTCGCTTGATGGCGTGAAATGGGCGAGGGCGGCCGCCGGTCCGGCAAAAGGCAAAACACCGACGGCGGTGTCGCAGGTGCTCCAACCCGGCGACGTGATCTATGTCGATCCCCTGTTCCGGGACGGCAATCCGGTCGACGGCCAATATCGTCTTGAACAGATACCGGAAGTGTCCGGCGCCATGGTGGTGATGGACCCCTGGACCGGCCGCGTGCTTGCGATGGTCGGCGGCTTCTCATTCGACCAAAGCCAGTTCAACCGCGCCACCCAGGCCTACCGGCAGCCGGGTTCGTCGTTCAAGCCGATCGTTTATTCGGCCGCGCTCGACAACGGCTATACGCCTTCGACCGTGGTGGTCGACGCGCCGATCGAAATCGACCAGGGGCAGGGCGGCGGCGTCTGGCGGCCGGAGAACTTCTCCAACGGCAAGTATCAGGGACCGACGACCTTGCGCAACGCGTTGCGACTGTCGCTGAACACGGTGACGGTGCGGCTGGCGCAGGACATCGGCATGCCCCTGATCGGCGAATATGCGCGCCGCTTTGGCGTCTATGACGAACTGCCGAACTATCTCTCCTATGCGCTCGGTGCCGGCGAAACGACGGCGATGCGCATGGTCACGGCCTATTCGATGATTGCCAATGGCGGACGCCGCGTGAAGCCGACCCTGATCGACCGCATCCAGGACCGCTACGGCCACACCATCTTCAAGCACGACGCCCGCGAGTGCCGCGGTTGCGACGCGCCCGGCGGCTGGAAGAGCCAGAACGAGCCGCAACTGGTCGACCGCCGCGAGCAGGTGCTCGACGCCATGACCGCCTATCAGATCACCTCGCTGATGGAAGGCGTCGTCAATGCCGGCACCGCGACGGTGGTCAAGGAGGTCGGCAAGCCGATCGCCGGCAAGACCGGTACCACCAACGAGGCCAAGGATGCCTGGTTCATCGGCTTCTCGCCCGACATCGCGGTCGCCATCTATATGGGCTATGACAAGCCGCGCCCGCTGGGCAAAGGCAATGCCGCAACCGGCGGCCATCTCGCGGCGCCGATTGCGCGCGACTTCCTCAAGCTGGCGCTGGCCGACAAACCGGCCGTTCCGTTCAAGGTTCCAGCCGGCATCAAGCTGATCCGCGTCGTCTCCAAGACCGGCATGCGCGCCGGACCGGGCGAGAACGCCGGTACGATCCTCGAAGCGTTCAAGCCGGGCACGGCGCCGCCGGATAACTACTCCGTCATCGGCGTTGCCGATGCCGACAGCAGCCGCGTCCTGATACCTCAGGGCACCTCGCCTGACGCCGGCACCATCATGCGGCCGGGCACCGGCGGGCTTTATTAGCGGCTGAAGGCAGTAGATAGAAGGCGTGGGCCGATTGCGCATTGGCCCGCCCGCCGCTACATCCCTCTGGCGTATGATCCGGAAAAGTGGACACCGGTTTTCCGAAAAAGATCATGCGCAAATAAAAATCTTGAGCGCGATATCGCGCTCGAGCAAGTTTTGGACCCGGACACACCATGCGCGCCGAAATCGAACGGTTGGTAGAAGAGATCAAGCAGTCGGTCGGGCTGCTGAGGAGGCATCTTTGACGTCGAGCAATCGACGGCGCGACTGGCTGAGCTGAACAAGCTCGCCGAAGACCCCAATCTCTGGAGCGATCCCCAGAAAGCACAGAAGCTGATGCAGGAGCGCACCTCGCTGGAGGATGCGCTGTCGGGCATCGGCAAGGTCGAGCGCGAGCTCGAGGACAATATCGGCATGATCGAGCTCGGCGAGGCCGAGAATGATGCCGCTGTCGTTGCCGACGCCGAAAAGGCGCTGAAGAACCTGAAAAGCGAGGTGGCGCGGCGCGAGCTGGAAGCGCTGCTTGCGGGCGAAGCCGACAAGTTCGATTCCTATCTCGAGGTCCATGCCGGCGCCGGCGGCACCGAGAGCCAGGACTGGGCGCAGATGCTCTTGCGCATGTATACGCGCTGGGCCGAGAAACACGGCTTCAAGGTCGAATTTCTCGAGGAGTCCCAGGGCGAAGAGGCCGGCATCAAATCCGCCACCATCCAAATCTCCGGCCATAACGCCTATGGCTGGCTGAAGACCGAAGCCGGCGTGCACCGGCTGGTGCGCATCTCGCCGTTCGACTCCAACGCGCGACGCCATACTTCATTTTCGTCGGTGCAGATTTTCCCTGTCATCGACGACAGCATCAAGATCGACATCAAGGAGAGCGACGTCCGCACCGACACCATGCGGTCGGGTGGCGCCGGCGGCCAGCACGTCAACAAGACCGAATCTGCCGTACGGCTCACCCATATCCCGACCGGCGTTGCGGTAGTCTGCCAGGCCGGCCGCTCCCAGCACAAGAACCGGGCGCAAGCCTGGGACATGCTGCGCGCGCGGCTCTATGAGATCGAATTGAAGAAGCGCGAGGAGAAGGCTGCCGCCGATCAGGCCGCCAGGACCGATATCGGCTGGGGCCACCAGATCCGCTCTTACGTGCTGCAGCCCTATCAGATGGTGAAGGATTTGCGCACCGGCGTGCACACGTCCGACACCTCAGGCGTGCTCGACGGCGACCTTGACGAATTCATGGCGGCGACGTTGGCGCAGCGCGCCTTCGGCACCACGCCGGGCGCGGTCGAGGACGTGGATTAACCCATGCCCCGCGTCGCGTTCATCGGCCTCGGACGGATGGGCCACGGCATGGCCGGCCGCTATCTCGATGCGGGCTTCACCGTTACGGTGTGGAATCGCAGCAAGGCGAAAGCGGAAGATCTGATCGCGCGCGGCGCGCTCTGGGCGACCTCGCCGGAAGATGCCGCGATCGATGCCGGTGCGGTCGTTACCATGGTCGCCGATGATGAGGCATCTCAGCGCGTCTGGCTCGGCAAGGACGGCGCCGCCGCGACCATGAAAGCCGGCGCGCTCGCAATCGAATGTTCCACGGTGTCGTATCAGCACGCGCTCGACACGGCGCGTGAGCTGCGCTCGCGCGGGCTGATCTACATCGATTGTCCCGTCACGGGCCTGCCGTCAGCCGCGGCCGAGGGCAAGCTGACGCTGCTGCTAGGTGCCGATCCGGCCGACCTCGAGAAGGCGCGGCCCTTCCTGACGCCGATCGGCAGCACCATCCGCCATTTCGGCGCCGTCGGCAGCGGAACAGTGTTCAAGCTGATCAACAACCTGATGGGCGCGGTGCAGATCGCAAGCCTCGCCGAGGGCGTCGCCTTGGCCGAGCAGGCCGGCCTCGACATGAACTTGGTCGCCGAAGCGCTGGCCACCGGCGCGGTGGCAAGCCCCCAGGTGATCCGGCATTCAAAGCGGATGGTCGCCCGCGACTTCTCCGGCGCCTCCTTCACCGCCGCGCTGCGCCACAAGGATGCGGCTTATGCCGTAGCACTGGCGGAAGCGCTGCTTCCGGCCGTCCCGGTCAGCCGCGCGGCGCTTTCGGCCTATGACAAGGCCAAGGCTTACGCGCCTGATGGTGACGAAGGCCAGATGATCGAGATCGTGTCGCGGCCGAAATAGGCCAATGTTTCGCACGGAAATCGGGTGGAATGTTCCCGGCCGCTGCCTGCTACTACCAGGCGCATGGCCGCCCGAATGCCTCCCGACAACAAGATCGATAGTCGTGACTGGACGCTGCTCGTCCTGCTTTCGGTGCTATGGGGCGGCTCGTTCTTCTTCAACGGGATCATCGTACGCGAAGTGCCGCCGTTCACGGTGGTTTTGCTCCGCGTCTCGTTCGCGGCAATCATGCTGCTGCCGCTGCTCCGAATTTATGGGATCGCCTGGCCGAGGGGATTGTCGGGCTGGATGCCGTTCTTCGCGATCGGCCTGTTCAACAATGTCCTGCCGTTTTCCCTGATCGTGACCGGACAGACCTATATCCCGAGCGGGCTCGCATCGATCCTGAACGCGACCACGCCGTTGTTCACCGTCGTGGTGATGGCCACGGCCGGCGAGGAAACGCTGCACGTGCACCGTGTGGCCGGCGTCATCGCCGGCCTGATCGGCGTCGTGATTCTTCATGGCGATGCGCTTGGGTTTGAGACGGGGCAGAGTGTCGGCATTCTCCTCTGCCTCGCCGCTGCCTTCAGCTACGGCCTGGCGGCGCTGGTGGCGCGGCGTCTGCCGCCCAGCTCGCAGCCGCTGGGAACCGCGGCCTTCCAGATGCTGGCGTCGGTCGCAATGATGCTTCCGGTCGCAGCCATTTTTGACCGGCCTTGGCAATTGCCGATGCCGCATCCCACTACCTGGCTTGCCGTCATCGGGCTGGCGGCGCTGTCGACCGCGCTCGCCTACATCGTGTTCTTTCAGATCCTGCGGCGGTCCGGCGCCACCAACGTGATGCTGGTGACGCTGCTGATCCCGGTGACGGCAATCCTGCTCGGTTATCTCGTACTGGGCGAGCCGGTCTCAGCGCAGGAGGTGGCCGGCGCGTTCGTGATCTGCAGTGCGCTGCTCTTGATCGACGGCCGCGTGCCGAAATTGTTCGCCGTACGGTAGCGCTGGCTGGAACAACGCTTAAATACGCTGCCGCAATCCTGTAAAATGGGATGGATAAGCTGGCGAATGGCACGTATGAGTGCGCCCGACAGCGCTGGAGGTACCGACCATGGCACCGAGGATCTTCATCGACGGCGAAGTTGGCACGACCGGCCTGCAGATTCTGCAGCGCCTGGCCGGCCGCAAGGATATCGAGCTGATCTCGATCGATCCCGCCAAGCGGAAGGACGCTTCCGCGCGCAAGGAGATCATCAACCGCGCCGATGTGGTGATCCTCTGCCTGCCCGACGACGCCGCGCGCGAGGCGGTTGCCTTCATTGAAAACGACAAGACGCGGGTGATCGATGCCTCCACGGCCTATCGGACCGCCGAGGGCTGGGCTTATGGTTTTCCGGAGATGACGCGGGCGCAGCGCGCCGTGATCAAGGCTGCGCGCTACGTCTCCAATCCCGGCTGCTATCCGACCGGCTTCATCTCGCTGGTGCGGCCGCTGACGGATGCAAAAATTCTTCCCGCGAGCTGGCCGCTCTCGGTCAACGCCGTCTCCGGCTATTCCGGCGGCGGGCGGAAGATGATCGAGGAATTCGAGGACCAGGGCTCGCCGAATTTCACCAAGGTTGCCTATCGCATCTACGGCCTCGCGCTCGGTCACAAGCACGTCACGGAGATGAAGATGCATGGCGGGCTGGAACATCCGCCGATCTTCGAGCCGGCGGTCGGCCGCTACGCGCAGGGCATGATCGTCGAAGTGCCGCTGCCGCTTTATGCGCTGCCCTCGGTGCCGAAGCTGAAAGACCTGCATTCCGCGCTGGCGAAAGCCTATGAAGGCGAGCGCTTTGTCGAGGTGGCTTCGCTCGTGGAGGCCGCCTCGCTCTCGACGCTGCAGCCCG
Source organism: Bradyrhizobium sp. (assembly GCA_035568535.1). Lineage (GTDB taxonomy): Bacteria > Pseudomonadota > Alphaproteobacteria > Rhizobiales > Xanthobacteraceae > Bradyrhizobium. The sequence continues at coordinate 546 of DATMNV010000060.1, read as the reverse complement.
AAAGTGTGAACGGCACCAATGCGATGAAGCTCTATGTGTTCGGCTCCGACAAGCTGCAGCAGGCGCGCCTAGTCGCGGTGCTCGACAATCTCGGCAAGGGCGCCTCCGGCGCGGCGGTACAGAACCTCAACCTGATGCTGGGACTGGACGAGACCGCCGGCCTCATCGAGCGCTTCGACTGGTCGACGATTCCTTCGAAGAGTTTTGAGGCGGCGGCGAGCTAACCACGCGCGGCCTTCCACGCCGACAGCCAGCCGGTAAACCGGCCGCTGTCGCGTTCGCCGCCATGCCAGGCGGCGGTGACAGCGCCGTTGCTCGCGACCAGCAGCACCACGTCCAGCCCCTTGGAGCGCCGCAGCGTCTCGATCGCCTGCTGCGGCGTCTGCGCGATGGGACCTGCGACATTGAAAGAGGTGTTGACCGACATCTCCACGCCGATGCGGCGGCCGAGCGCCTTCAGATAGGCGTGGGTGAGGGGATCGTCGTCGCCGCGCACGATCTGGATCCGGCCGGTGCCGTCGGCATGGATCACGGCCGGAATCTTCT
>DATMNV010000059.1:0-33311 GCA_035568535.1 Bradyrhizobium sp. | reverse complement strand
GCAGTTGGAGGCGCGGTGATGGCGCAGCGCCGGATATCGCGCTTCAACGTGGCCTCGCTGACGCTGGGGCTTGCGTTCCTGTATCTGCCGATCGTGATCCTCGTGATCTATTCCTTCAACGCCTCGCGGCTGGTCACGGTGTGGGGCGGCTGGTCGCTGCGCTGGTATCGCGAGTTCTTCAACGACAGCGCCATGATCGAGGCGGCCTGGATCAGCGTGCGCGTGGCGGCGACGTCGGCCGCGATCGCGACCCTGCTCGGCACGCTCGCCGCCGTGGCGCTGTCGCGCGGCGAAGGCTTTCGTGGCCGCACGCTGTTCTCCGGCATGCTCTACGCGCCGCTGGTGATGCCCGAAGTCATCACCGGCCTGTCGCTGCTGCTGTTGTTCGTCGCGCTGAACGCCGAGCGCGGCTTCTGGACCGTGACCATCGCCCACACCACGCTCACCATGTGCTTTGTCGCGGTCGTCGTGCAGTCGCGGCTCGGCTCGCTCGACAAGAGCCTGGAGGAGGCCGCAATGGATCTCGGCTGCGATCCGGTGCGGGCGTTTTTGATGGTCACGCTGCCGCTGATCATCCCTGCGATCGCAGCGGGCTGGATGCTCGCCTTCACGCTCTCGCTCGACGATCTCGTGATCGCGAGTTTTACGACCGGTCCCGGCTCGGCTACGCTGCCCATCCGGATTTATTCGGAGGTGCGGCTCGGCGTGAAGCCGGAGATCAACGCGATCTGCACCCTCGTAATCGGACTGATCGCGATCGTGATCGTGGTCGCCTCGCTCGCCTCGAAACTGACCAGCGCGCAGGGCGAGAGCGCCGCGCCGCTGTGAGCGGAAACATCCATGCAATTTGCGCTCGGCATCATCACCCATACCCCGCTCTGGGCGTGGATCCTGCTCGCCTATCTGGTGTGGCAGGGCATCAAGGCGATGGAGCCGCGGACCACGACGATCTGGCGCGCCTTGATCGTGCCCGCGGTGTTCATCATCTGGGGCGTGTCGCGGATCGGGCTCGGCCAGCAAGGCAACCTCTCGCCGCTGCTCGCCTGGATCGTCGCGGCGCTGGCGCTGATGCCGGTCGGCGTCATCACGCCGCGCCCGTTTGAAGTCGATCACGCGACCGGCCTGATCATCCGTCCGGGTAGCGTGTTTCCGCTGATCCGCAACCTCGTCGTGTTCGCCCTGCAATATGCCGTCGCGGTGCTCGCGGCGATTCACGTCGATGACCATGGGGTCGCCGCGATCGTCGGCCGCGCGGTGTCGGGCGCCACATCCGGCTATTTCATCGGCTCGACCATCGCGTTGCTGCGGGAGTATTGGCGCAAGCGGCAGCAAGACCTCAGGACTTGACCGCGCCCGCGGTCAGGCCGCCGACCATGTAGCGGCGGAAGGCGTAATAGACCGCGGCCGGCGGCAGCGCGTAGATGAAGCCGGTGGTCATCAACAATTCCCAGGGCGAGTCGTCGGCGGCGAGGAAATTGCCGAGCGCGACCGGCAGGGTGATATCGCGGTCGTTGGAGAGCAGCAGGAACGCGTAGAGATACTCGTTCCAGGCGAGCAGCACGGCGTAAGTACCGATCGCCACCAGCGACGGCATCATCAGCGGCACATAGACCAGGCGGAAGATCTGCAAGGTGGTGGCGCCGTCCATGACGGCGGCTTCGTCGAGCTCGACCGGCAGCTTGTCGGAAGCCTGCTTCAGCACCCAGATCGCGTAGGGCGAGGCGATCGTCACCATCGCCAGAATCAGCGACCAATGATTGTTGAGCAGGCCGTAAGTGGCCATGGTGCGGTACATCGGCACGGCCAGGAACGCCGCCGGAATGAAATAGGTGAACAGCGCCAGATTCATCACGACGCGTCCACCGGGCACCTTGAGCCGGGAGATCGAGAACGCCGCGGCGGTCGCGACCAGCAAGGTCAGGGCGCCGACCGCGGCCGCGATCACGGTCGAGTTCCAGAACTGGATGTAGAAATCGCGCAGGAAGTAATGCTGCTGGCGGAACACGATCTCGAAATTGTGCAGGGTCGGGTGATCCGGCCAAATCTTGCCGGAGAAGGCGTCCTCCTTCGGCGAGATCGCGAACAGGAACATGTGGTAGATCGGGATCATGGTCCAGAGGAAGACCGGGATGCCGATCAGCAGCAGCTGCGCCTCTTTGCCGGCTTCACGGAGCGTCGGGAGTTTCATCGCGACAACCGTTTCATCATGAAATAGACCAGCGGCAGCACGAACGGCATCGCGCAGACGATCGAGGCCATCGCAAGTGAGAGCTGGTCGAGGCGGAGATAGCGGATGCCGAGCGTGGAGAGCACGTGGGTGAGGTCGGCCGGCCCGCCGCCGGTCAAGAGATAGACGCTGTTGAAGTCGCCGAGCGTCCAGATCATCGAGAGCAGCGTGCAGGTGATGTAGAGCGTCTGCATCGACGGCCAGGTGATGTAGCGGAATTTCTGCCACCAGGTGGCGCCGTCGACGGAGGCCGCCTCGAAGAGATCATGCGAGATCGCAAGCCGCCCGGTGATCAGGATCAAGGTCCAGAACGGCAGCGATTTCCAGATATGCACGCCGATCGCCATGGTGAGCGCAATCGTCGGATCGTTGAGCCAGTTCGGGCCGTCATCGCCGGTGAGGCTGAAGATGATGTGGTTGACCATGCCCCATTCGGGATTCAGCATAAAGCGCACCGACAAAATCGTCGGGATCGAGGGCACCGCCCAGGGCAGGATGAACAGCACCGACAGCCATTTGATCCACCTGCGCTGCTCGACAAAGAAGCCGGACAAGAACAGCGCGATCATCATTTTGATGTTGATGCCGATCAACAGGAAGATCAGCGTGTTGATCGCCGCGCGCGCGAAGATCGGATCGTTGAACAGCGCAACATAGCTCGCAGGCTGGCGCGCCAGCCAGAGCCCGTAGCCGATCGGATAGATCACGAACGCCAGGAACACCAGGATATAGGGCGCGAGCATCACGATGCCCCACACCTGCGCAGGCGTCAGCCGCGCCGACAGCGGCGGGCTGGGGACGTCGGATGCGGAGAGCGTGATCGCCATATTCAGTACTCTATCCTGCGCCGTCGTCCCGGCGAACGCCGGGACCCATAACCACCGGCCATAGTCGTTGTCCGAAACTAGTCAACCAGTTCCTCCCAACACAAGCGACACGGCGTATGGGTCCCCGCTTGCCGCCTTCGCTGGAGCTTCGGCGCGCCCAGAGCGGGCCCGCGTCGAAGCCTTTGGCGTAGACGGGTCGCGGGGACGACAGTGTACCTTGTTTAACCCGCGACTTCCTTGAGGCGGGCGATCAGTTCGTCGACGGCCTTGTCCACCGGGACCTTCTCGCTGACCACGCGGTTCATCGCCTTGGCCCAGACGTTCTCGTTGTTCAGGATGGTGAACTTCCAGTTCTTGGTGAAGTCGAACGGCGCGGTGCCGCCGGTGAACTGAGCATACACCGCCTTGCGGTGCCGGTCAGCCTGCCAGAACGGGCTCTGCTGGCTGGCGGTCGTCACCGGGAACCAGCGGCCGAGCGCGCCCTCGACGTAGGGCCGCAGGTTTTCCTCCTGCATCAGGAAGCTGATGAACTGCTTGCCCTCCGCCTTGTTCTTGGCGGCGGCGAAGATCAGCCCGGTCTTGACGTCGGAGCGGTAGCGGATGGTCGAACCGTCCGGCGCCTTCGGGAAGGAGGCCGTGATGATGTCCTGCTCGTAGGCCTGCTTGCCGGCGGCGCGCTGCGCGTCGGTCAGCGCCGGGTTGGTGGAATCCTCGAACCACTTCGCCGCGATCGAGATCGTGAAGTTGTGAGTCATCACGATGGTCTTGTTGTGGAAGGCGACGTTGTTGTCGGGATCCTTCCAGGTCGTGGAGGAGGGCGGCGTGCAGCCCTTGATGTAGGTGTCGGTATAGTCCTTCAGCGCGTGGATCAGGCCGTCGCGCACCTTGGGATCGTCGACCAGCAGCTTGCCGTCATCGTCAACCAGCTTGACGTGGTAGGCGTCCATGAAGGTGTAGAACGACTGGAACGAGTCGGTGGATTCCACGCCCATCGGCTGGCCGACGCCATAGATGCGGCTGCTCGTGGCCTTGCGGATCGCCGGCTGCACCTTGTCGCACCAGAACGTCCAGTAGTCTTCCCACTTGGTCGGGATGTCTTCCGGCTTGTAGCCGGCCTTCTCCAGCAGGTCCTTCCAGATCTGGACATGCATGCTCTGCTGCTTCAGCGGGAAGCCGTAATAGGCCTTCTTCTTGGCGACGTCGTTGTAGAGCAGCGCCGTCTCCAGCGTGTTCGGCGCGAATGCCGATTTCATCGGCAACAGGATGTCCGAGAGGTCCTCGAGCTTGCCCTCATAGGCCCATTTGCCCTGCGCCTGGACGTCGTAGCTATCGGAATAGGCGACATCCGGCACGGTGCCGGAATCAAGGGCTGCGACCGTCTTCGGGATCATGTCCTGGATGGCGTATTGCGACAGCTCGACCTTGATGCCGGTCTTGGCTTCGAATTTCTTGATCGTGTCCAGCAGCGCGTCGTCTTCGGACTTGTAGAAGCCCTTGCCGAACCAGACCGTGATCGTCTTTTGCTGGGCCATCACGGGTGCGGCGATGGCAAACAGCCCGACCGCAGCGACCGCGAGTGAAAGCGCTACCTTAACCTTGGATCTCACATCGTTCTCCCTGATTACCGATTTCTTTTAACCGGTTGGGTGAAAGACTAGCCCAGCCCGGTGATACGATCTAGCCGCTCGTTGTCCGACGTAGGTAGTGGGGTGGCGCGTGACGCGAGCCCGCTGACCTGATATGGCGGCTTGTTGCATCGACTTTAGGGCGGAAGCCTCCGTACGGGAAGGGCCGGCAACATTCCCGATCGTGTATCGATCGATGCTCGCTGCGCATCGATCCGCCGACGCCTTCTCGATCGTCGGTCAGAAGCGCGACGAGGTCACGAGTCTTGAAGAACATCGAGACACGGATTCGCATTCCCGCGGCAGGATTTGCCCGAGTTGTTCCAGTCATCACCCTCGGCAAGGCAGAGGGCGCAGGGAATGCCGGATGCCAGCCGCACCCGCAGCAAAGCTCGCTCGACTTTGCTACAATCAATTCTTCACGACAAAATTAATCAGGCGGTTTGGCACCACTACCTCCTTTACGATTTGCTTTCCATCAAGAAGGCTGGCCACACGTGGATCAGCACGAACCATAAGAACGAGATCGGCGGCTGAGAGTCCTGACGCAGCGAGAACCTTGTGTCTCAGTTTCCCGTTGATCTGCACCACGTACTCACGATGCTCATCGTCCGCCAAGGCTGAATCAAATATAGGCCAGCTCTCATAGGCAAGCGACGTTTCGTGACCCAGCAAGCCCCATAATTCCTCGCAGATGTGCGGCGCGAAGGGAGCGAGCAGCAGCACAAAGACCTCCACGACGGAACGCGGCGTTCGGTCCAGCGCAGTGAGGGCGTTCGACATCTCCATGAGTTTGGAGATTGCCGTGTTGAACCGCATCGCTTCGATATCCTCGCCGACCGAGCGGATGGTTTTGTGCATGAGGTGCGTGACTTCGGCCGGCGGCTCGATCTCGCAGACCTGTTCATTCAGGCCATCCCTGTCATCGGCGACAATTCGCCAGACACGGTGAAGGAAACGGCTGACACCGGCAACGCCGGACATTTGCCAGGGCTTGGCGACATCGAGTGACCCGATGAACATTTCGTAAAGACGCATGGAATCGGCGCCGTAAATGTCGATCACCTCGTCCGGATTGACAACGTTGAACTTTGACTTCGACATCTTCTCGACTTGTTGGCTCACCGGCTTGTCGCCGGCAAACCACCGACCATCACGTTTGATCACCTCGTCAGGACGGTAATATTTCCCCGAACTGTCCCTATAGGAGAAGGCGAGGATCATGCCCTGATTGAACAGCTTCTGGAACGGCTCCTTCGTTGAGACGACACCGATGTCGTAGAGCACCTTGTGCCAAAAGCGTGCGTAGAGCAGGTGGAGAACGGCATGTTCCGCGCCACCGACATAGAGATCGACAGGCAACCAGTATTTTTCCCTCTCCGGGTCGATCGGCGCCGTGCGATTATCGGGATCGGCAAATCGCAGGTAATACCAGCAAGAGCCTGCCCATTGGGGCATGGTGTTGGTCTCGCGCAGTGCTGCTAGGCCGGTGGCCGGATCGTTGGTGCGCACCCAATCTTTTGCCCGTGCCAGAGGAGGATCGCCTGCCTCTGTAGGCTTGTAGTCATTCAGCTCCGGGGCCAGAAGTGGCAAGGCATCCTCCGGCAGGGGCACGATGGCGCCGTCCGATCGGTGCAGGATCGGGAAGGGCTCGCCCCAATATCGCTGTCGCGAGAACAGCCAGTCCCGCAAACGGTATTGCATGCGGCCTTTCCCAATGCCGTGTTCTTCGAGCCAGGCGATAGCAGCCGTCTTCGCGGCCGGCGCCTCGAGACCGGTCCAAGCACCGGAATTGACGAGCCTGCCGTCTCCTTCCCAGGCGTCTTTCTGGATATCGACCCCATTGGGAGCGTCGATGATACCGACGATCGGCAAGCCGAAAGCCCGCGCGAACGCGTGGTCTCGATCGTCATGCGCCGGTACGGCCATGATGGCACCGCTGCCATAGCCCATCAGCACGTAATCCGCGATCCAGACCGGGATCGGCGCACCGGTTGCTGGATTGATGGTGTAGGCCCCGGTAAACGCCCCGGTCTTTGCGCGCTCCTGCAACTTTTCGACATCGCTGAGCGACGCGGCGCGGGCAAGATAGGCATCCACTGCACTACGCTGGGCCGGGGTTGTGATGATGGACGCCAGCGGATGCTCTGGCGACAAGACGATGAAGGTCGCGCCCCAGATTGTCTCGGGTCGCGTGGTATAAACTGACAGAATCTCTCTGCTGCCATCAATAACGAAAGCGATCTCCGCTCCCTCCGATCGACCGATCCAGTTTCGCTGCATCGTCTTGATGCCCTCGGGCCAGTCCAGTTCGTCCAGATCCTCCAGCAGTCGGTCAGCATAAGCAGTGATCTTCAGCATCCATTGACGCATAAGGCGGCGCTCGACGGGTTCACCCGTTTCCACATACTTGCCGTCCTTGACCTCTTCGTTGGCCAGAACCGTGCCTTGCGCCGGGCACCAGTTGACGGGTACCTCCGCCTGATAGGCAAGGCCGCGCTCGTAGAGCTTCAGGAAGATCCATTGCGTCCAGCGCACGAAGTCTGCGTCAGTAGTTGAGAGTTCGCGGCTCCAGTCATAGGAGAAGCCGAGGCGCTGCACTTGGCTTTTGAAGTTGGCGATGTTCTTCGTTGTCGTGATCGTGGGGTGGACGCCGGTGCGCACCGCATAGCGCTCCGCTGGCAGTCCGTAGGCGTCCCATCCCATCGGATGCAGGACATTGAAGCCTCGCATCCGCTTGTAACGAGCAATGATATCGGTCGCGGTATAGCCTTCCGGGTGGCCGACATGCAGACCCTCGCCAGAGGGATAAGGGAACATGTCAAGCACATAAAATTTCGGCTTGGAGCGATCCTCGCTGGTCCTAAATGTCGCGTTTTCCTGCCAGTAGCGCTGCCACTTCGGCTCAATGCGCTTCGGGTCGTAAGCCATTTCTGTCTCTATCCATTGATCTGGCCGAGGAGACAGCAACAAAAAACCCGCCTCATCGGCGGGTTGCATCATCTAAAAAGCGCGCGCTAACCCACCACCGTCTAATCGATGGTGCTTAGAAGCAGAGTGTGGGTAGAGCCGTTAATCATGACTACACAATTGCCATGATTTCGAATGGCTGTCCAGTTGTTGCGATATTCTTTAATCGGAATACGTGAACGGTTGTTTGCCTTATTATGCCGAACTGCCGCATGGCCAAATGAACGAAGTGAAACCGATCGCTTGCGGCCGATGATGGGGGTTGCTTCCGCCTTCGCTCTTCGAGCTACGGCGGACAAGTCGCTCAACTCATCCTGCATGCTGGGCCGGAACGAAAAGCCCGCCGACCAACGTCGCCGGCGGGCAAATACAATGGTCTCCTGACCGCTCATCGCTCACTGACGTGGTGCGGCCTGCTTTCTTGCGGCCTTCCGGGCAGCCCAACGCGCTCGAACCTTCCTCAAGGCGCGAAGCGTCGTTGGGACGACCACTTGAAGTGCCAGCGAAGCACCTCCGGCGACCAGTCCCTTGACAAAATCAAATGCAAAGTCGGACCACAAATACTGCCACATGACCCCTGTGTCCTTTCACAGGGGCACCGCCGGCGGCACTGGGCAGAAAGAGAAAACAGAAAAGCCCCGTCCGTCGCCGGCGGGGCCCAGAAATCCCAGTACGCGGTATTCAGCGCACGCGAAACCTCTTTGGTTCACCCGCTCGAGGTGGATACAAGAATAAGAGAGGTGCACATGGCCGTGCGATTGAAACCGCGCATGACGATTCTCCTGAAATGCCGCTCAAAAGGGCTCGGGCCTGATACAAGCAGACCGAGCGGCTCCTGTCTGTGTGCCATTTCACAATCGTTGAGGTGTCGGCCAACCTAAACGGCGTCGCAAGTGACGAAATCGCGCAACTGGTTTGCGATGACACGCCCGTTAAAACCCATCCGGCTTGTGCGCCGAGGCCGCGGCAGTTTTGATGCTCGCAAACGACGGCAGGCTGTCGCTGGACGACGAGGCCAGGAAATACGTTCCGCAGCTTCCCGACTTTGGCGTGCCGATCACCATCCGCCAGCTGATGCATCGATTTCCAGCTCGATCGATCGCGTTGAGCGGCTACGCTTGCGGCACGGGACGAACTCACGTCGTCATGCGCGTTCATGCGGAATGAGTGTCAGCTCAACCCGCGGCGCAAATGGTTAGCGGGGTTCTAACAACCGATTGCGTGCTACCTGGCATTAACCCACCAGGCCGATTTGGTGCTTCCAACAGCGGCCATGGCAGGGACCCGCAATTGTCCGGTGCGGGATTTGCAGCCTAAATTAACATGTCGGGATCAATGTCCGAGAACGTTAGATGAATACGTTGTCCGACAGCGGGCCCCTATGCCGAATTTCTCGACCTTGATCGAAGGGCTGGTTCGCAGCTGGCGCGTCCGGGTCTCGCTGGCCTGTGCGCTCCTCTTGGCCAGTGCTTGGGCGTTTTTCCCCCACATTGCCTATCGCATCGCGCCCGTTGCTTTCGTGAATGCCGAATTGATGCGGGTCACGGCACCGATACCTGGCCGTCTTGCGCCGGATTTGCCCCGCAAGGGCGACACCATCGACCGCGCGATGACGGTAAATCTCGTCGATACGCTTTCTCTGGACAGACGGCACCTGTTCGATCTCGAACAGCAAGTTGCTGTCGCAAAGGATCGGGCCGAGCTTGCGAGGCGTCAGCTGGACGAGATCGCGCTGGTCGACCGTGAGCTCGAGATTCGGACGAACAATTATCAGGACGGCATGACGGCGCGTCTTGGCAAGGAGATCGTCGAAGCGGAGGCGGAGCGGGCAGGCTGCCTCGCAGAGGTATCGCAGCGCCGCGACATCGAAGCGCGGATGGGCGAGCTGGTCAAATCCGGATACGCATCACGAATCCGCTCGGCTGAAGCGTCGGCCACGCAGGAGGCAAATGCGGCGCGTTGCGAAATGACCGATGCCAAGATACAGCGGCTCAAAGTCGAGCTGTCTGCGGCGCAGAACAGGGTCTTCCTCAGAGATGGCGCAAATGACGTTCCGTACTCGCAGCAACAGCGCGATCGGCTGGTGCTGCGGCGTCAGGAACTGGAAACTGACCTGCTGCAGCAGCGATCGCGCGCCCTCCAGATCGAGGCGGAAGTTCGGGAAGAGCGAGCTCGACTGGATCGGATCAGCCATTCCGATCTTGTCCTGCCCGCCAGCCACGTGGTTTGGTCGGTATCGGCCAGCCCGGGCTCGTCCGTCACCGAGGGCCAGACCATCCTTGATCTCGCAGATTGCGCGCATCGCTTTGTCGTCGTCGAGCTTCCGGAGCGAGAGTTTGAACGGGCCAAGGCGGGCGATTTGCCTTCGGTGCGGCTCATCGGCAGCGACGAATGGAGAACAGGCAAGGTACGCCAGGTCCTGGGCTCGGCAGCACGCACGGACGACCGCCTGCTTGCGGCGCAGATTCCGCGTGTAGCGACCAACAGCGTCGCCGTCGAGGTGGAGCTGCCGCAGGACGCGGGTGGCGAAGATCGCAACAGCTTCTGCAACGTAGGTCGAATGGCCGAGGTTCGATTTAGCCGGGCCGGTTTTGCGTTTCTGAACTGGTTCTTCAAGACCGGTCCCAAGGATGGCGGCAACGTGACGCGCCAGGCGATGGTTGCGCGTCCGGATGGCGAATAGGCATGAATGCTGCTTCGCTTCCCTACTTTGAGCTGATGGCGCCGCTGACCTTCGTCTTCGGCGCAATCGTTTTGTTGGGTCCGACGCTGCCGCTCTCGCGATCCTGGGCGAGAGGCTTGATCTTTGGCGTTGTCTGGCTGGTCATCGCTCGCTACGTGGAGTGGCGGCTGTTCGAAACCGTGATCCCCGCCGACGGCGAATGGTACGAGGTCAGCTGGGTTTGGTTCTGTTTCACCATTGAAATCATGGCGCTGTTCGACGCGCTGATATTGTATCTGATGTTTTTGCGCACGAGCGATCGCAGTGCCGAGGCGGACCTCCATGAGGCCCGGCTGCGCTCCTTGCCGCCGGAAGATTTGCCTTCGGTTGATGTCTTTATTCCAACCTACAACGAGTCCATCGAAGTTCTGGAAAAGACCATCACCGGTGCGCTCTGCCTCGACTATCCAAATTTCAAGATATGGATCCTCGACGACGGCCGCCGTCCGTGGCTGCTCGACCTGTGCAAATCAAAGGGCGTGGGCTACCTGACACGCCCGGACAACACCCACGCCAAGGCCGGCAATATCAACCATGCCCTGACCAGGACCAACGCCGAATTCTTCGCCATCTTTGACGCGGACTTTATTCCGCAGCGGAATTTTCTCATTCGTACCATGGGATTCTTCGCCGATCCCCGAATTGGAATCGTCCAGCTGCCGCATGCCTTCTATAATTACGATCCAACGCAATCCAGCCTGGCGCTGCAGAAGGCTCTCCCTGACGATCAGCGGTTCTTCTTCGAGGCCGTCATGCCAAGCCGCGATGGCTGGGACGCAGCCTTTTGCTGCGGATCCAATTCCGTGACGCGCCGAGATGCGTTGCGAACCGTTGGCGACGCTCTTCCGACCGACTCGATCACCGAGGATATGCTCCTCAGCCTTGCGCTGTTACGCAAAGGTTACATTACGCGATATCTGTGCGAGCGGTTGGCGTTCGGGCTTGCTCCCGAGGGCCTCAAGGCTTTTTTCGTGCAGCGCAAGCGCTGGGCGCGTGGCGCCATGCAGATCCTGTACCTGGCGACCGGACCCCTGGGACGCCAGCTCTCCCTGATGCAGCGCCTGCTGTTCCTTCCCACTCATTGGCTGTCACAGAGTCTCGTACTCCTGCTAACCCTGATCGCGCCTATCGTTTATCTCTGGACCGGCGTGTTGCCGATGGTCAACGTAACTCCGGAAGCTGTCCTGTATTATCTGCTTCCCATGATACTTGCCGTCGCCGGTGGAATCTGGGCCTTTGCACCTCGGCACTATTTTCCATTTGCCGCACAAGTTCACGGCACCTTCCAGAGCTTCAAGATCCTGCCAACGGTCCTCATGACGATGGCCAGACCATTCGGTCATGTCTTCAAGGTGACCCCCAAGGGAGCAGGGGCAAGAGCCTCCGACTATGATCGACAGATATTTTGGACCGCGGCATCCCTGATGGGCCTCACCATACTTGGATTGCTGGTCAATTCTCAGCCGGATTTGCGAATTATTGGACAATCCGGTCTTCTCCTGATCGTCGCCGGTTGGGCGGCAATCAACATTGTCGTGCTCTTTCTCGTTTGCATGATGTCGTTGCAGGCGCCCGCGCGACGTGGAGAAGAACGCTTCAAGCTGGACGAGCCCGTCTGGATATTCGCGGCCAATGGCGCGCTGTCGACCGGCCGGATCATGGATATGTCACTTTCAGGCGTCGCCATCGTCGCGGACGAAAACCGCGCACTCGCTACCAAGGCCGGCGAGAAAGCGCGTGTCTTCCTTACCGAAATCGGATTTGTCACCGCGACAGTCGTTCGGCAGTCGGGACGGTTCCTTGCCGTGCACTTTGATCTGCCTCCGTGCCTGGAGCGGGACCTTTTGGTTCGCAAGCTGTTCACGTCCGGGCTTGACGCGACGACCGTAAATGCCTCCGCACTCTCCACCACGAGCGCGATGCTCATGAGCATCTGGGCGATCGGTACAACCAAACCCGAGCCCCAAGCCATCGCACAAGTGCCTGCTGCCGCTGCCGAGAGGCTCTCAGCGCAAAGCCGTGTTGTAGTACCCGTGAAACAGGCGCAGCGCCTGGCGGACGTCGCCGCCCAACGGAAAATTGCTGCTTAGAGCATGATCCGGAAAAGTGGGAACCGGTTTTCCGAAAGATCATGCTTAAACGCTATGAATGCACGGCACTATTCCGCGGCAGCCTCCAGCGGCGCTTCGCGCGGCATGATGATCCGGATTTTCGTTCCGGCGCCAGGCTTGCTTTCGAGATTGATCCGGCCGCCCAGGCGATTGGTCACGATGTTGTAGACGATGTGCAGGCCGAGGCCGGTGCTGCCCTGGTCGCGCCGGGTCGTGAAAAATGGGTCGAACACCTGGCGCTTGACCTCCGCGCTCATGCCGCAGCCGTCGTCCGAAAACAGCACTTCGACATGGCCCTTGCCCGACGCCTGCGCCGCGATACGGACGGTTCCCTGTGCGCCGTCAGGAAAGGCATGCACCGCCGAATTGAGCATCAGGTTGGTCAGCACCTGGCCGTAAGGTCCGGGATAGCCGTTCATGGCGAGGTCGGGCTCGCATTCGACGCTGACCTTGAGATTTTGATTGCGCAGCCCGAACCGCAATCCCTTGACGACCTGTTCGGTGACCTGGCCGAGATCGAAGCGTCTGCGGTCCGAAACGTTGCGATCGGTCGCAACCTGCTTGAACGACTGGATCAGATCGGCGGCATGACCGAGATTGATCGTGATTTGAGATGCCGCCTCCCGGCTTGCCGCAATGAATTCAGTCAGCCTCGACCGGCGCACATTGCCGCTCGCGACATCGGCTTCAAACCGGTTGGTCTTGTCGATAAATGCCGAGGCGACGGTCAGGCTGGTACCGACGGGGGTATTGAGCTCGTGGGCTACTCCCGCCACCAGCCGTCCGAGCGCGGCCAGCTTCTCGGTCTGCACCAGACTGTCCTGCGCGGCGCGCAGGTCGTCGAGCGATTTTGACAATTGTCGGGTGCGTTCCTGCACCTCAGCGAACAGCCGCGTGTTCTCGATGGCGATGACGGCCTGACCGGCGAAGGTCTTGAGCAGCTCGACCTGCGCCTTGGGAAACAATTTAGGCTCGAGCCGCATCACTGCGATGGCGCCGATCGCGGCCTCCTCGCGCAGCATGGGCACGATCAGGATGCTTCGATAGCCCGATGTCCGCTGCAGTTCGCTGTATCCGCCGGAGACCAGCACATCCGGCTCGTGAACGACCCGCCGCTCGCGGACGGCGACCGAGATCAGATTTTTGCTTGTGAGCGGGGCAGGATAAGCTTTCTGCACCGCCGCCACCGATTCCGGGGAGAAGCGATCGTGCGCGACCAGCTGCACATGGTCGCCATCCCTGCGATAGACGGCGCTCAGCACACTCTGGCAGAGCCGCGCCGCGTTCTTCACGATCCGGTCGAACACCGGCTGGAGATCGGTCGGCGAGTCCGAGACGAGGCGCAGAACCTCCGATGTCGCGGCCTGCCGCTCTCTGGCTTCCCCGAGCTCGCGGACAAGTTGCACGAACTCTGTTTCCGCGCCGGCTGGGCTCAAGACGCGCGCTGCCTTCGGCGCGTTGCGGCGCTTCCGCTTCACCGCCGTGCGGCGTTGCGGCCCGTCTGGCCCGTCGCTTGCTCCAGAGCTTTGTCCCATTGCCTTCCCCGGGCACAAGGATAAGCCATCGCGTCGGCTTAAGCCAGCAACGGGAAATGGGTGACAGGTCTACTTCGCCGGCGCGGCCTGAGCCGGCTCGCTCGCTGCCGCGGGCGCGGCGGCTTCGGGGCTTGCGGTCTTTTGTCCGCCGGTGAGACGCTCCAGCACCGAGCGCACGGCATCGCGGGTGGTGCGGTCCTTCAGCGCATCGAGCAGCGGCGCGGTCACGGTCGAGCGCTTGATCAGGGCTTCGGCTTCCGGAAAGATCAGGGGATCGTCCCACGGGCCCTGCACCACGAAGGGCAGATCGAAACTAGAGGTGCCGTTCGAGACGAGACTTGCGACGCCCTTGAGATCATATTCGCGCGTCGGCACGGAGGCCGTACCCGTCAGGGTGACGCTCGCCGCGGGGCCTTCCATCCTGACGTCCTCGGTAGTGGCAATGCCGTCGGCGAATTTCAACGCGACCGTCAGGTTGGTATAGGGCGTCGAGCCGGAGCGAAAACTGCCGGCGCCCGACAGCGGCCGGCGTTCGAGACGCCGCAGCAATTGCTCGACGTTGAATCCGCTGATCGCCCCATCATGTCCCGTCAGCGTCGCGGTGCCGTCGAGCGATTGCATCAGGCCGAACGGGCTCGAGCCGGATGCCACCAGCGAGACGTTGAGATTGCCGCGGCCGGAAAGGCGGCTGATGCCGAACAATTCGCCGGCGCAGGCCTGCAGGTCGACATCGAGAAACTGGAATTGCGCCTTGACGTCGGCGACCGTGTCGGAGCGCGCCACTCCGAACGAACCCTTGGCGACGCCGCCATAGACCTGCGCCTCGCCGACCGAGAGCGCCAGCGCGCCGCCGCGCAAATTGGCGCCGAACGCGGTGCGGCCGAGCTTGGTTGGGCCTACGGTGACCCGCGCCGCCGACAGGCGCATGTCGAGATCGGTGGTCGACAGCGCGTTCAGGTCGAACATCTGCCGGTTCCAGTCGCGCGCGCCGCTCGCAAGCAGCCGGAAGGTCGAGATGTAGGGCGTGAAGTCGAGCGTGTCGGCGGCAAGCGTCGCCTGCAGCGTCTGCCGGCCGTTATTGGCGTAGGTCATCACGCCCTCGGCGACATTGCCGTCGAGTTCGACATTGACATTGGTGAGCGCGATCGAGGCGCCCACCACATTGGCGCGCGCCTTCAGTGCGAAGCGGCCAAAGCCGCCGGCGCCGGGCGGCTCCTGGCCGGTCCAGTGCAGGGCGTTGCGCAAGGACGGGCTGTCGACGGTCACCGTGCCTTCCATCAGCGCGCTGGTGCGGTTGGCAACCGTGCCGTCGAAGGCGAGCTTCAGCGGCGCGCTGGAGAGGCGGGCCTTCAGCCCGGAGCGATCGCCGGACAGGGCGGCGACGAAATCGGAGACGCTGATCGCGCCGTCGATGCGCTCGCCGCGCCAGTCGAATTGTCCGGTCACCGCGAAGGAGCGCGAGATCGACGGCCAGGCCAGCGAGAGATCGATGTCGTCGAGCCGCTCATTGGCGTGATTGGCGGCGTCCTCATAGGTGAGGATGCCGTCCTGGATGCGGATCTCGGAGAACGACACCTGGTTGTCGGCGCCGGGCTTCATGGTGCGCGCGATGGTCTGGATGAAGGGTGTCCAGTTGCTCTCGCCGTCGGCGGCGCGGATGACGTGGATCTGCGGGCGCAGCATCATCACGTCGGCGATCTCGAAGCGCTGCAGGAGCAGCGGCAGGAGCCGCAAATTCGCGGTCAGCACGTCGACGCGCAGCGCGGGATCGTCGGTGCCGCCCTTCAGCCCGACATCATGGAACGAGACATAGCTGCCCGGGAATACGGAGATGTCGACCGACCCTTTGACGGTGAGGTCGAGGCCGGTCACGGCGTGGATCTGCGCTTCCACCGCCTCGCGCAGCGCGTCGCGGTTGATCAGCCAGGAACTCGCAATCAGGCCGACCAGCGCCACACCAAGCAACGCCGCGATCGGCGTGCCCAGGCGCTTCATTCCTTGGGCCATCGTCACTGCCATGTCCTGATCGGAAAGCCAGTCGGATCGCGATTGAACGGGGGGCGGGCAGGGTGCGCCGGAACCCTTGCCAACATCGGCAACTTGATGGGTTTTCTTGACGCTTTCAAGGCCGTGTCTTTGGGGGGGTAGGCTCTCATCCCACAGGGTGGGCAAGCCCCCGTCTGCCCGTCATTGACGCATTGCGAAGATTTCGCCTAATAATTCCGCTAACAACGCCCTTCCGGGCCGATTTCTCCCACCAGGTCCCATTTTCATGAACAAGGTTTACCCCGACGCGAAATCCGCCCTCGAGGGAGTTCTCAAGGACGGCATGATGATCATGTCCGGCGGCTTCGGCCTCTGCGGCATCGCCGAGACCTTGTCGGATGCGATCCGCGACTCCGGCGTCAAGGGCCTGACGGTCGTCTCCAACAACGCCGGCGTGGACGGCATCGGGCTCAGCCGCCTGCTGGAGACGCGGCAGATCAAGAAGATGATTTCCTCCTATGTCGGCGAGAACAAGCTGTTCGCGCAGCAATATCTGGCCGGAGAGCTGGAGCTCGAATTCAATCCGCAGGGCACGCTGGCCGAGCGCATCCGCGCCGGCGGGGCCGGCATTCCGGCCTTCTTCACCAAGACCGGCGTCGGCACGCTGATCGCCGAAGGCAAGGAAGTGCGCGAGTTCGACGGCGAGAAATACCTGATGGAGCGCGGCCTGTTCGGCGATCTCGCCATCGTCCACGCCTGGAAGGGCGATACCGCCGGCAATCTGATCTACCGCAAGACCGCGCGCAATTTTAACCCGATGATGGCGACCGCCGCGAAGATCACGGTCGCCGAGGTCGAGCACCTCGTGCCGGCCGGCGAGCTCAATCCCGACCACATCCACACGCCCGGCATTTTTGTGAAGCGCATCGTCGAAATTGGCACCGGCAATAAACGTATCGAGTTCCGCAACACCCGCCCGCGTTCCGCGGCGTGACCACTTCAGGATCAGGAGAACCACGATGGCCTGGACCCGCGAACAGATGGCCGCCCGCGCCGCCAAGGAGTTGCAGGACGGATTCTACGTCAATCTCGGCATCGGCATTCCGACGCTGGTGTCGAACTACATTCCGCACGGCATCGACGTGCAACTGCAGAGCGAGAACGGCATGCTCGGCATGGGACCGTTTCCCTATGAGGGCGAGGAAGACGCCGATCTCATCAACGCCGGCAAGCAGACCGTGAGCGAGCTGCCGACCACGAGCTATTTCTCCTCGGCCGATTCCTTCGGCATGGTGCGCGGCGGGCACATCGACCTGTCGATCCTCGGCGCGATGCAGGTGGCGCAGAACGGCGACCTCGCCAACTGGATGATCCCTGGCAAGATGGTCAAGGGCATGGGCGGCGCGATGGACCTCGTCGCCGGCGTCAAGCGCGTGGTCGTGGTGATGGAGCATTCCGCCAAGGACGGCCCAAAACTGCTCAAGACGTGCAACCTGCCGCTGACCGGCGAGAAGGTGGTCGACATGGTCGTGACCGATCTTGCCGTGTTCACCATCGACAAGCA
The DNA here is from genome assembly GCA_035568535.1 of Bradyrhizobium sp. GTDB lineage: Bacteria > Pseudomonadota > Alphaproteobacteria > Rhizobiales > Xanthobacteraceae > Bradyrhizobium. The sequence goes on along the minus strand of DATMNV010000059.1, from coordinate 15,744 downwards.
CGGCAAGGGCGGCATGGCGCTGATCGAGCTCGCCGATGGCGTCACCCTCGACGAAGTGAAGTCCAAGACCGAAGCGGAATTCCGCGTCGCGTTGAAGAACGCGTGAGGAGAACGGCGATGGGCGGTCGCGGCCATGACACCGGAGATTCGTCCAGAAATACGTCAGGGCCGCGCTGACGACGCCGATTTTATCGCGCGCACGATCCTGCTGGCGCAGCGCGGCCCGGTCCCGCGCGGTTGGTTCGACATTGCACTCGCGCAAGCTGAACCGCAGGTTCTCGATTTCATCAGAAGATTAGCGGTCGCGAAGCAGCGATCGTGGTGGCATGCCTCGCAGTTCTGGATCGCTGAAGTCGAGGGCAGGCCTGCGGCTGCGCTTTGCGCCATGCCCTCGCGAGGATCACTGGCGATGGCGCGGCCTGCGATCGAAGAAGCCGCGCGGGAATCCGGCATGAGTTCGTCGGATCTCGCCGCGATGTTTGCGCGCGGTGCCTACACCAATAACTGCTGGATCCAGGGCGGCGACGAGGACTGGCTGATCGAGCATGTGGCGTCGCAGCCTGCCTATCGCGGACGCGCATTGATGCAGGCGCTGATCGCGCACGCGCTCGCGGCAGGCCAGGCCGCGGGCTTTTCCCGCGCCTCGATCACCTTCGTGATCGGCAATGATGCAGCAGAGCGCTGCTACGCCAAGGCCGGCTTCACCTTCGCCGAGGAGAAACGTGACGCCAATTTCGAGGCGCTCACCGGCACACCCGGCTTCCGTCGATTTTGGCGGGCAATCTGATTAAGTTGAACTGGAGCGGCATCGTAGGTTCACCTCTCCCCATGTGGGAGAGGTCGGATCGCATCGTCAGATGCGATCCGGGTGAGGGGTCTGTCTCCGTGCGGTAAACTCTCTTTCGCGCCCGCGGAGAGAACCCCTCATCCGTCGCGGACTTCGTCCGCGCCACCTTCTCCCACAAGGGGAGAAGGGACAGTGTGCCGTGCGGCTATAACTGCTTCAGATATTCCAGCAAGGCCTTGCGCTGGTCGTCGCTGAGATCCTTGGTGTAATCGTGACCGGCATTGCTGTTGCCCGCTTGCGCGCCGGCGCCCACCACCAGTGTGCCGTCCTTGTACGGCGACTCCGTCGTGACGTAGCCCACCTTGTCGGTATCAAACTTCCGGCTGCCGACCATGAACGACGCCGAGCGCCGCTCGGGCGGCAGCAGCAATTCCCACAAGTTCGGCACCGAGCCGTTGTGCAGATAGGGCGCGGTCGCCCAGATGCCGTGCAGCACCCGCGATTCATAGGCCCACTTCTCGCCCGGCACCTTGTACATGTTGGCAAGCCGGCTCTCGACATGCGAGCGCACGTTCTCGCGCACCGACGGCTCGAGCAGGGACAGCAGGTTCGGTGCTCTCTCGGAATCCGAGAACAGAGTGGCGAGATCCTTCTTGATCGCGAGCCAGACGCCACCGTTGAGATCCGGCAATCTCGGTAGCGGCGGGAAGGCATTGCCCGCCAGCGCGCCGACCACGGAGGTCGCGAGGATGTCGTTGGTCGCCGCCTCTTCGCCCAGCTTCGAGCCCGGCGGGCTCAGCGTCAGCGCGCCGTTCAAGAGGCCCGTTTGCGACCGGCGCTGCGAATTGTCGAACGTTTTGGGATCGGTGCCGACGGCGACGACCGGCGTGAGCCACGTGCCCTCCGGCAGCCGCTTCTCCTCGTGGCAGCTGCCGCAATATTGCGCGAACAGCACGCGCCCCTTATCGGCAAGGTCGTTATCGATCGGGAACGGCCACGGCGGCGGCCGCAGCGCCGCGATCTTCTCCTCAACGAACTGCAGATTGGTGAAATTCACCGAGCTGTTGCGGAAATTATAATGCGGCGGCAGCAATTGCTTTCTCGGCGCGAAGTCGGCGAACACACCGAACACCTCGCCGGTGTTGCGGCCGATCGCGTTGATATAGAGGCCATTGGGAACGCCGCCGTTCCATTGCGTCCTGTCCTGCCGCGACGCGTTCCACAGGAAGGGATAGCTGACCGGCGCGTCAGCGATCTTGATGTTGTCGGGAATATTGAGGTCCTTGCCGGCGACGCGGTTGAAGATCATGCCGAACGCATCGAGCCGAGCCGGTCCCCAGGGCGAGGCCGGCAGGCTCTTGTCCATGAAGTCGCCGAATTGCTTCACCCAGGCGGCGAAGTCCGTCTTCAGCTCGTTGGTGCGCGTCGCCGAATAGCGCGAGCCGAGCACCGCGTGGGCGAAATTCTGGAAGCGGTCGGCATCGTTCAACGTCGCACGACTCGCCGCGGTCAGCTCAGTGAGAAAGAGCTGGAAATTCGCGGTCGCGGGTGCGCCGTCGATGCGAAGCCGTTGCGTGGCGCCGTCCTTCTGGTACTCGATCTCCGCGGTGTGGCACGCCGCGCAGGTCATGCCGAAATAGCCGGTCTCGGCTTTGCCATCGATGACGAAGCCGACCGGCAGGCCTTCCGGATTCAGTTTGGACTTTTCATTGGGAAGGTAGCCGTAGCGCTGCAGCTGGTCGCCGCCGAACGGCTCGTCGGCGTCGAGCCGCCGCAGCGCCTTGAACCAGAGATAAGGCATCATGTGCGAGCCCTGGCTCGTGGTGTAGAAGGCCTGGCGTTCGTCCGCGGTCCAGCCCTGCTTGGCGTATTGCAGCGGCGGCGCGGCGGTGGTCTGGGCGAGGCCCGGACTCGCCGCCGCGGTGAGTACAAACGAGGACAGCAGGACTTTGAATGACACGCTCATGAATTCGCCTCGCAGAATCGCCGCAAAAAAATTCGGCGTGTGCTTATAGCGCGGCAAACCGGCCAAATGAATGACGACGAGAAACTACCAGAAGTTGTATGATGCGCAAGGTGGTCTGCAGGCGTCATTGTGAGTGAAGCGAAGCAATCCAGAAATCTTTCCGCGGTGACAGTCTGGATTGCTTCGTCGCGGAGCCTGTCATCGGGCGTCGCATTCGCGCGACCCGTTGGCTCCTCGCAATGACGGTGTGGCTGCGGCGATGCCCGCCCTCACGCTTTCGCCGCGACGTCCTCCAGCCCGCGATTGCGCGGCTCGACGCCCCAGGCCCACACCACCAGGATCTGGATGACCACGAGGCCGATCATCAGCCAGATCACGCCGGGCAGCGCGTAGGAAGCCATCAGGCTGCCGACGATGAACGGCGAGACTACGGTGGCGCCGCGTCCGAACATGTTGCAGATGCCGTTGGCCCGGAGCCTGATCTCGGTCGGGAACAGTTCCGGCGTATAGACGCCGTAGAGGATCGCGGTCTGCACATAGATGGCGACGATCAGGATGAATCCGACCGTCAGCACGATCGCCGCATCGGCCGAGGCGTCGAAACGGGCATAGATATAGCCCGCGAGAATGGTCACGATCGACGCACCGATGATGCTGACGCGTCGTCCGACTGCGTCGGACGTATAGGCGCCGAGCGCGCAGCCGACCAGCGAACCCGCCGACAGCACCACGGTATAGGCCAGCGAATTGGCGATGGTCAGTCCCTGGCGCAGGAAGAACTGCGGCAGGAACAGCACGAAGCCGAAGATCAGCGTGTTGATCGTGATCAGGACCCAGCTGCCGACGATCATTCGCTGCAGCAGCGGGGGTTTTACGAGGTCGGTTGCCGCGACCTGGGCGACGTATGCCGGCACCACGACGCCCGGCAGCGGCTTGCCGCCTGCGGCCTCCGCCTCGATCGCCTGCATCAGGGTTTCGGCCTCTTCGCTGCGGCCCTGCGCTTCAAGCCAGCGCGGCGATTCCGGCAGGTTCTTGCGCAGATACCAGACGATCAGTGAGCCGATGCCGGCGATGACGAACATCGGACGCCAGCCGAAGGCCGGGATGATCAGATAGCCGAGCAGCGCAGTTGCCGGAAATCCGGCCACCACGATGAACGCCATCATCGACAGCCAGCGGCCGCGCGTTTTCGGGGGAACGAATTCGGTCATGGTCGAATAGCCGACCACGATTTCGGCGCCGAGGCCGAGCCCCTGCACGAAGCGGCAGGCGATGAGCTGGGTCATGTCCTGGGCGAAGGCGGCCGCAAGCGACGCCAGGCCAAAGATCAAGAGGTTGATCTGATAGGTGAAGCGCCGGCCGAATTTGTCGCCGACAAATCCCGTAATCAGCGATCCCAGCGTCATGCCGACAAAGGTCAGCGAGATGAACTGCAGGTTCTGCGGCACGGTCGAGAACTTGGTCTGGATGGCTGACGCCAGCACGCCGCCGGCGACATAGAGGTCGTAGCCGTCGAAGAACATCCCGGCGCCGACCAGCCAGAAAATCCGGTAGTGAAACGATGAGATCGGCAGCCGGTCAAGCCGCGCGCCGGCGTTTACTGCGTGAGCCATGTGAAGTTACCCCCCTTTGATTTTGAATGCGGCGCCGGCTTCGCCGGTCGTCGCGATGTCAGTGCTAATTCAGTCGGCGCTGTCCGGCCGTGTCGCGGTACCAGTCGAACGGCGCGTCATTGGTCGCGACCATCACGCTCTTGGTGTGGAAATGATCGTCAAAACTTTCGGTTCCGCATTCGCGGCCCACGCCGGAATCGCCGACGCCACCCCAGGGCGAGGCCGGATCGAGCCGGTGATGATCGTTGATCCAGACGATGCCGGCCTTGACCTTGGCGGCCACGCGATGGGCGCGCGCGACATCCTTGGTGCGGACCGCGGCGGCGAGCCCGAACGGCGAGTCGTTGGCCAGCCTGAGCGCATCTTCCTCGTCCTTGAACGGCGTCACCGAGGTGAAGGGGCCGAACACTTCCTCCTGGAAGATGCGCATGTCGCTTTTGACATCGGCGAACACCGTCGGCTCGACGAAATAGCCGTTCTCGTGACCGGCGATTTTTGCAGCTACACCGCCGGTGACGAGCCGCGCGCCCTGCTGATGGCCGAAGCCGCAATAGGACAGCACGCGGTCGCGCTGCCTGGCCGAAATCACCGGGCCGAGTTGCGTGGCGGGATCGAAGGGATCGCCGATGCGAATGGTTTCCGCCTTGGCTTTCAGTTTCGCGACAAACTCGTCATAGAACGTGGCCTGCACCAGGTGGCGCGAGGCGCAGATGCAAGTCTGGCCTGCGCCGATGAAGGCGCCGAAGGCGGCATAGTTGACGGCGCGGTCGATGTCGTAATCGTCGAACACCATGACGGGAGTCTTGCCCCCAAGCTCCATGGTCTGGTGCGCGAACACCCTTGCCGCGGCACTGCCGGCGATGCGGCCCGCCTCGGTGCCTCCGGTCAACACCAGCTTGTCGATGTCGGGATGCTCGGCGAGCATCTTTCCGGCGGTAGGGCCGAGGCCGAGCACGATGTTGAACACGCCAGGCGGCAGGCCTGCCTCGGTGAAAATCTTTGCGAGCTTCAGCGTGGTCAGCGGCGTGTACTCCGAGGGCTTCACCACGCTGACGCAGCCCGACGCCAGCACGGCGGCAAGCGACTTGCACAGGATCATCAGCGGGTGATTGAACGGCGTGCAATTGGCGACGATGCCGATCGGCGTGCGCAGGGTGTAATTGAGGTAGGAACCTTCGACCGGGATCACCGCGTCGCGGCGCGACAGCGCCAGCCCCGCGAAATAACGGAAGAAGTCCGGCAACCGCGAAAGCTGCGCGCGGGTCTCATTCACCGGACGGCCGTTGTTCAATGTTTCTAGCCGGTAGAGCGCATCAAGATTAGCCTCGAACGCGTCCGCCAGCTTGTTGACCAGCCTGGCGCGTGCGCGGATGTCCATGCCACCCCACGCCTTGCCCTCGAAGGCGGCGCGGGCGCTTTTCATGGCGCGGTCGATGTCGGCGGCGGTGGAATTGGGAATCCGTGCGATCACGTCGCCGGTGGCGGGATTGCGGACGTCGAGCATCTCGCCGTTTCCCGCCTCGATCTCGCGCCCGTCGACGAAATTGCCGTGAACTTCGACGTCGATGGCTTTGGCTGGAATATTCATGTCTCTTACCCTTCGACAATCACGGCGTTGCGCTTCAACGCCGGCAAAACGCGCTTTTCGGTGGCGCCGATATGGGCCTTGATCAGCCGCGCCGCCGTGCGGCGGTCGCGCCTCTGCATCGCCTCGATCAGCGCGACATGTTCGGCCACCAGCTTCTTCGGGTCATGTCCCCTGAGATTGGCGACACTGACCCGCACCAGGCGATCGGCCTGTCCGATCAGGTCGCACAGCGAGGCCGCCATGCGGCGGTTGCCGGAGGCATGCGCGAGCGCGAAGTGGAAGCCGCGGTTATAGGTGATGAAGTCTTCATGGTTGCCGGAGAAGCGGCGGAACTTGTCCAGCGCCTTGAGCGTCGCATCGGGCGCATTCTCGATCGCCTCGTCGACGCAAGCGGGCTCCAGCGCGAGGCGAAAGCGCAGCAGATCGCGCGCATCGCCAATCGAAATCGGATTGACGCGATAGCCCTGGCGCGGCTGCACCGTGACGAGATGCTCGCGCTCGAGCCGCAGCAAGGCCTCGCGCACCGGCTGGCGGCTCACCGCATAGCGCTCCGCGAGGTCCTGCTCGCGCATATCATCACCCGGCGCCAGACGGCAGGCCAGGATATCAGCGCGCAGGTTTTCGTAGACATTATCTCGCAAAAGCATCGGATTTTCCAAGGATTGACGCCCCTAATCTTGCAGTCGTGAAATATCACGTCAAGCTACAAAGACTTGAAATGTACGAGATTTAATCTATCAATCGGGGCAGCAGCGATCGGGAGAGGGAAGCGGCATGTACAGGCTCTACGCCAACGGGACCGTCAACGCGGCGGAGGTCGGATACGGCCCGCCGCTGTTTCTGTTCCACTCGCTGCTGTCGGATCGCGCGAGCTTCGACGCGATTGCACCGGAGCTGTCGCGCTCGTTTCGCGTCGTCGTTCCGGAATTGCCGGGCTTTGGCCGTTCGCAAGTGGTGCTGGGCGACCTCGCGGACATCGCCGACCGCATGGCCGAGGCGGTGACGGATGCTTCGGGTGGCCAAGCGCCGATCGTGCTCGGCAATGGCTATGGCGGCTTCGTGGCGTTGCAGATGGCAATCCGTCATCCCGGCATCGCCTCGCGCTTCGTCTTCGCCGATTGCGGTGCGGCGTTTTCGGAAGCAGGCCGAGAAGCCTTCCGCAACATGGCTGCGACTTCAAGGGAGAACGGGTTGGCCGCGATCACCGACGTCGCCATGCGTCGGCTGTTCGCGCCGGAATTCCAGGCAGAGCATCCGGACCTGATGGCCGATCGCCGCGCCGCGTTCCTGAAGACGAATGAAGACGTGTTTCGTTCGGCCTGCGCTCAGCTCGCCGAAATGGACCTGCGCAGCGAGCTTCACAAGGTGAGGGTGCCGGCCCTCGTCGTGGTCGGCGAGCAGGACGAGGCGACGCCGCTGCCGATGTCGCATGAGCTCGCGGCACTGCTGCCCGACGCGCGGCTGAAAATCATTCCGGGCTGCGCCCATGTCCCGCAGTTGCAGGCGCCGAGACTCTTCCTCGACACCATCGCCGATTTCCTCCCCGTCGCGCAGGCGGCGAAGTAACTTACCAACCTCATGGTGAGGAGCGCGAAGCGCGTCTCGAAGGATGAGGGGATAAGGTTGACCGTGACGCAGCAAAGTTGCTGCGAACCCCAAGAGCCTGCCGACAATTTTGGCATATCGGCTACATTATCCGTTCGACGCGGCCGGTCCTCGCGCCTAGTCTGGAAGTGAGGAGCATTGATGCGCGCGATACTGGATTACTGCAAGGGAGCTGTGCCGCGGCAGGTGCCGGCGGGTACCGTCCTCATCAGCGAGGGCAGCACGAGCGGGCATCTGTTCGTGCTGGCCGACGGACAACTCGAAGTGCTGCGTGGCGACAGCGTTGTCGCGGTCCTGAGCGAGCCCGGCGCCGTCACCGGCGAAATGAGTGTGCTGCTTGACCGGCCGCACACCGCGACGGTGCGCACGTCCGCTCCTTCGACGCTCTATGAGTTCGAGAACGCGGCGGCGTTCCTGGATGAGCATCCCGCGGTCGCGCTCCTGATCGCGCGGCTGCTCGCACAGCGCCTCAATGTCGCAACGACCTATCTCGCCGACCTCATGCAGCAATATGCCGGCCATGGCACGCATCTGGAGATGGTCGGCGAGATCCTGCAGAACATGATCAACCTGCCGCCGCAGCAGGTCTCGCCAGGATCGGATCGGCAATCCGATCCAAGGATGTGAGCCAGGCCGGCGGTTCTGACACCGGGATGGCCGGCCGCCGCAGCGGCGCGTTGAGGTCGATCCATTGCGCTTCGCCCGCCGCAAGCCAGAACGCCTGACTTTTATCTTGGCCCGCATCGATGTCGAGCACGATATAGGTCGGTGGCCGGCCTGGCTGCAGCCCGGTGTTGAACACCCAGGTCTTGCCAAGCCGGTCGTACCACGAGCCGTCGCGGATGAAGGGCGACTGATGCACATGCCCCGAGATCACGACCGAAGGCTGGTGACGCTCGATCCATCGCACCAGCTCGACATCGCCGAAATAGCGCTTGCCGCCCCAGCTGGTCGGCGAGTTCGCGGGCGGGGCGTGATGAACCCAGACCCAGCGCGACGCCCGCATCGCCGCCGCTTCGCGCAGCTGCGCATCGAGGCGCTGTTTCACCAGCGGCCCGTCCCACCACGGGCAGACCGTAAACAGCGTGTCGCCGATGACGAGGCTGTCGCCGTCGCAGGCGATGCCGAGCTCTCGCACCTCGCCAATCCAGCGCGAAACCTTCTCGCCCTCGGCGTTGCGCTCGTCGAGATCGTGATTGCCGGAACAGAGGAGGACGCGGGTCAGACCGGAGAGCCGCGCAAGGTATTTTTTCACCACCAATATCTGCGCGCGGAAGTCGACGGCCGAAGAGACGTCGAGCGCATCGCCGGCAAAGATCACGAGATCGAATTGGGGCGCCGCGCCAAGCAGCCAGTCGAACTGAGGCAGCGAATAGTGCAGATCCGCGACGACCAGGCAACGCATGGAGCGGTGATTCCGAAGGACGAGACAATCGCGCTGGGACCAAGCGCCGGCAATTCGGAGCAAGAAATGTACCGGAAGACGAGCGCCTGACGCGACATAGTCGCGCAGAGGTGCCGGATTCAGCAATGGCAGATCAGAGCTGCCGCTACGACCGCGCCATGGCGCGGGAAAACACCACTTCAACCAGCGTGCCCGTATGCGCCGCGCTCTTGAGGTTGAACTGCGCACGGTTGGCTTCGACCAGCGCCTTTGTCAGCGACAGGCTGACGCCGGACGTTTCCGAGGCCTGGTCCGACGGGGCCGAAGTACGGAACGGCTCGAGCGCCGCTGCGACCTCGTTGTCATTGAGCCCGGGGCCGGTATCGCGCACGCGCAGCACCACCTCGCCGAAATCCGACAGCGCGGTCGAGACGATGACCTGGCCGGCTGGATTGGCGAGATGAATCGAATTGCCGATCAGGTTCATGGTGATCTGGCGCAGCGCGCGGCCGTCGGCGACGACCGGCGGCAGCGCATGCGCGAGCGAGGTACGGATGATGATGCGTTCGCGGTTGGCCTGCGGCTGCATGACCGCGACGCAGCTCTCTACCATTTCGTTGAGGTTCTGGTTGGTGAAGGCAAGATCGAGCTTGCCGGTCTCGATCCGCGACAATTCGGTGAGGTCGTTGATAATGGCGATCACGCGCTCGCCGGAGGCGCGGATGTCCTTCATGTATTCGACATAGCGCTCATTGCCGAGCGCGCCGAAACGTTCGGCCGTCATCACCTCGGAAAAGCCGATGATGGCGTTGAGCGGCGTGCGCACCTCGTGGCTGATGCGCGCCAGCATGTCGGCCTTGGCATTTGCTGCACGATCAGCAAGCCGCCGCGCCTGCTGCACTTCGCTTTCGCCCTTCCTGCTCTGCGAGAGATCGCGGAACACGGCGAAGAAATTTGGTCCTTCCGGCCGGGTCCGGCCCATGGTCATGGCCAGCGGAATGATGCCGCCCTTGGCGACGCGGCCAAGCACGTCGCGGCCGTGATCGAGCAGGCTTGCGACACCGGCGCCCTTGACGCCATCAAAATATTCGGCGACTGCGCGCTGGCTTTCCGGCGCGAAGAGCTCGCCGAGATTGCGCCGCAGGAAATTCTCTCCGTCATAGCCGAACAGCGCTTCGGCACTGCGGTTGCAGGCGTGGATGATGCCATCGGCGTCGAACATCACGATGCCTTCGGCCGTGGTGTCGAGGATGGCGGCGAGATCCTCGGCATAGGCATAGCCGACGGCGTGCGCCGGCGCGCTGACGACGGGAGCGGGGGCCTGCGGCGGTGGTGCAACAGCGGCGTCCTCGACCGGCGGCATGCCTTGCGTCGGCGTGAACATCAACGCCAGCGCGGATTCGCCGTCCCATGAAATCGTGAACAGCCGTCCTTCGGTCGCCGGCTGATCCTCGCTTGCCGCAATCGTCACGGGCGTCCCGGCTTCCGACGTGCTGCTGGCCTGCGAGATGCCGGCCTCGACATAGAGCGCGTCGAGCCCGCCGGCCTGCTCCAGCGCATGCACGCTGTCAAAGCCGATGCGCTGCAGGAACGCAGGGTTGGCATAGAGCAGGCGGTCGAGCCGGTAGATCAAAACGCCGGTCGGCAACAGATCGAGCAGCGTGCGGTCGCGTCGTCCTTCGCCGCGCGCCGGCGGGTCGGGCGGCGCCAACCATTCGGGGCTCTCCGCGGCCTGCTCGGGCGGGGGCTGTTCGGCTGCAGGCTCGGTCGCTTGGCCCGTCATTGCGGGTCCGCCGACTGCGGGCGGGTCGGTGTCGAGCCGCGCGGAAAGTTGCCGGGCGAGTTCGTTGAAAGCGTGGTTCTCGACCGGCGACAGCGCCGGCGATTGTGATTTCGCGTCGCCGACCGGGCGGAATGGCACAACGTTTGGGGGCGTTTCCACGGGCTCATCCAAATCGGTTGAATGTGACAGGTCATTGGCAATCGGGGGAGGCGATCCGGGAGGCGTGGGCCGCATCTCAACGATATCGCCGGGCGGATGTGCGGCGGCAGCGTGCCCCGATTTTGCCGGAACAATGTCCGCAGCAAGGGTGCGCGCCGTCGCTTCGTCCATTTCGCCCGATAATTCGAGCCGCCGCAGCTCGGCGAGAAACGCCAGGCTGTCGAGATCGCGGCACACGCCAAGACCGCGATACCCGGTAAACTCCTTGTTGTCGTCATAAACCGGCAATCCCGACAGCTCGACCGCCAGGCGGCCGCCGCCATCGACCGGCCAATACAGCGTGATGCCGCTCCAGGTGTCGCGGCTCGCGACCGCCTCCCGCACGCGGTCCCGTGGATCGAGCCCGAAAGCTTCCGTGATTTCGCCCCACGGCCGGCCAAAGCCCGCGGCGGTGCGCGCGCCGATCAGATGGGTGAACTGATCGGAGCCGAGCGAGAAGCGGCCGTCGGCATCCATCTGCCAGGTGAAGCGGAGGGGCAAGCGGCGCGGGATGGGAGCGTGCATGGGTTGCGATGGTTCCTTGATCGGGATGGGCGCCTCAACCGGCGGTGGAGCGATCACCTCTTCGGCTGCAGACGCAGGCCGCGTCGCCACCGGCGCAGGCTCCGCGTCCAGCGGCTCGGCAAACTCGTCGATCAGCGCGAACTCGGCCGGAGCCTCGTTCGATAGCGCCGGCTGTTCGTAAGTGGGCACGGGCATTTCGGCGGCCGGAGCCACCGGCCGAGCTGCTTCTTCGGCCGCCATCGTATCCGATTCGGCCGCTTCGGTGACGGGAGGCGGCGTGATCACGCCGACCAGGCCGAGTTCGGCGCCACTGCCCACGCGCTGCAGCACCATCTTGCCGCGCTCGATCCCGACCTCGGCGCGGCCATGGCTCAGCGCGTCTGTGCGCGCCTGCTCAAAGCCGGCCTCCGAGAGATGGCGAAAGCCGAGCAACGGACGCGCCGCCTCGCTCGCGCCGATCAAGAGACCGTCGCGCGCAAAGGCAGCAAGCGGCGTCTCCTGGCCTTCGACCAGGTGCTGCAGCCGCTCGACCAGCGGCAGGCTGCGCGGCAGTGTCTCGACCACATTGATCAAAATGCCGTGGCTGCCGTCGGGAAAATCGAGCCGCGCGCAGCCGCAGGTCATGAGCTGGCCTAGTTGCGCGCCGAATCCGCGCAGCCGCTCCAGCCGGGTCGCGCCGTCAAGCGGCAGGCGGTTGGCGAGCTGCACGACCTGGCGCCGGTGCGCGTCCGCCGGACCGAAGTTTTTCCTGGAAAGCTCGACGCTGTTGGCCGCGCCGAACACGCGGGCGCCGACCGGATTGGCCCAGAGCACATGCCGACCGTCGACCGACCACAGCCAAACCGGGCGCGCGCTCGTTGCATGGACAGCCAGCCGCCGATCGCCGAACGCCTGCAACTGGAATTCCGTTTTGGTCATATCGGCGTGTCGCTACCGGGGCTCGGGTTGGGCGAAAGGCGGCTGCCAGGTGAAGGCAGGCTTAACGAAGCATTAATATCGCCCGGCGGGAACAGCAGGTCCACCTTGGGGCAGCCAAAGCCGGGGTAAACCTTAATTCGTCGGCTCTGCCGAACCCTTCCGCTCCCTTTGCGTTGAGAAGATTCAAACCACCGCCACCAGGGGTTCACGACGTGGAACCGGCAGGGTTCTGCGTCACAGCCGCGATGTCGATTGCTGATATGATTCCCGCCGCGAATGGGTGGCGGGCCAGCGCCAGCCTTTGATGACGCGAAACGACAGGAGAGGGACCATGAGCATCAGCGAAGAAGTGCGGGATCGTTTCGAGATTCCAAAGGAGATGCGCTCCATGGCCGAAGCCAGCGTCGAACAGGCGCGCAAGACCTTTGAGAAAATCCTCGAGAGCGCCCAGGCGACCGCGGGCTCGATCGAAGAGCGCGGCGCCACCGTGCGCGCCGGCGCCAAGGACATCAGCGCCAAGGCGTTTTCCTATACCGAGAAGAACCTGGAGACCTCGCTCGACTATGCGCAGGCACTGGTGCACGCCAAGGATCTGCCCGAGGTGATGCGGCTGCATAGCGACTATGTCCAGGCGCAGATGCGCTCGCTCGCCGAGCAGGCGAGCGAGATGGGCCAGATCATGGGGAAGGCGGCGATGGAAGCTGCCAAGCCCAAGAGCTAAGCCCAAGAGCTAAGGCCAAGGCTTGACGAGGAAATTTCCCGCGTCGCGCCTCGGCGGCGCGGCTTGAGCACCGCAGCATCAGGACAAGCGCGTGCCTGCGCTTGTTCCTGGTATTTGGCATTGCAACAAATTACCGGTTGCATTGCACAAAATTGACATTATAGGTGTGTAGGCAAGTCAAGCCCGATGAGGGCATCCCCACTGTGTAGTTGACGTCGGCGTTCCCAGCCTTGTTGAGGCCGGGCGCGCCCAGGGGACCATTCCATTCCATTCCCACCTCCGCCGCGAAGGACACATGCCGATGACCAACGATCCATTCTCCGCCTCCGTAATTCCCTTTGAAGTTCCCGAGCAGATGCGTGCGTTCGCCGAGAAGGGCGTGTCGCAGGCCCGCGACAACTACGCCAAGTTCAAGGATGCCGCCGAGACTCACAACGGCACCATAGAGGCGGTGTTCACCTCTGCCAGCAAGGGCGCGAGCGCATACTCCGCCAAGCTGATGGAGTTCATGAAGGCCAACACCACTTCCGCGCTAGACTTCGCCCAGGAGCTGCTCGGCGTGAAGTCGCCCTCGGAAGCGCTCGAGCTCTGGACCACGCATACCCGCAAGCAGTTCGAGACCTTCACCGCGCAGGCCAAGGAGCTCACCGAGCTGTCGCAGAAGGTTGCGTCCGAGACCGTCGAGCCGATCAAGGCCAGCGCCTCCAAGTACTACAAGCCCGCCGCCTGATCGCCGGACTTTTGTTAGGGAGCGTGGCCCGGGCCGGTTGCCCGGGCTTTTGCTTTGAAGCAGTTTTTTTACCATTGAAAATGGCTGCTGTCGGGCGTCCCTGCGGCCTTGCCAAAGCGGGTCGTTGCACCTAGTTTCCGCCCCGTTCGGCGCCCCTTTTTGAGGGCGCGCCCGGGATGCAGTTGTAGCTCAGTTGGTTAGAGCGCCTGTCTGTGGAACAGGAGGTCGGTGGTTCGAGCCCACCCAACTGTACCAAACAAATCAAACGTTTAAAGAAAATATCGAGGGACTGGTGGATTGTCGTAGCTACCAGATAGCTACCACAACAGCGCTGGTGCATTGTGCTCATTCGGCCACCGAATTCGAGCGCATGGCACGTCGTCCAGATGCCGCTTAGTCCGGCCTCCAAGTGTAGGTTGCGATCGAATGTACCCAAGGGAAAGAGATGGGCTCGCACCGGTATCGTCCTGGATCTGCCGGTCGACCGACGAGGAATGACACGATGTCCTCTCAAGGCTGAAACAGGGGTTCGATTCCCCTAGGGAGCGCCATAAAATTCAACGACTTAGAGCTGGTGCGGAGAAGTCGTCGAATATTCGTTGAATAAGCGTCGGCGAACGTTGGCGAACTCCGCCACAGTGATCCGACTAGGCAGATTGGCGCGCATTGAGCCGACACTTCCGTCGCGATCGAACGGCCGTGACAAGCACAACGATATGCAATCCGTCTCCAATGCGCGCGAGCGCTTGCGGCTGGTTGACCGCGCTCTATTCGTTCCATGCGCGACGTCTACCGTGCCGCAAGCGAAGGCTTCCGCATCTTCGGCGGTGCGACCGAGTTCGGCGCGACCGGAAGAAGACCGCCTACGACGGCGATCGGGAATATCATTTTTTCAGGCTCGACGATCCGAGCTTACCGGAGCTTTGCCGGTGAAGGTCCACGGTTACGCTCGCGGAAACCTCCGCCAGCGCCGCGTTGATGTTCACGGTCGGCTGAAAGAAAATCTTGATGATTCCATAATCGGGAATCGACTGCGATTCGATATGCTCGATGTCGTTGACGCTGGTCGTGAGCGCGCGCTCGTAGAAGGTGACGATGCGACCCGCCATATCATCGGGCTGAAGGCCGGTATAGCTGAAGACGACACTGACCACCGGAATGTCGATGTTGGGGAAGATGTCGGTCGGCGTGCGGAAGGCCGATGCCACCCCGAAGATCAGGATTAGCATCGCCATGACGATGAAGCTGTACGGACGCCGAAGCGCGAGTTTGACGATGCCGACCATAACTATCTCCCGCTTGAGAACAGTCTAAGACGAGACGGGATCGCAAACCCCGGACGGAAGACCTGATTCTTGCCGGATCACCGCGGTCGTTGAGATGAGCCGCAACGTATCCTACTTGCGAAATGGCATCTTCGAAAATGTGCTGGACCTTCAGTTGTTCCATATCCCCCATGTCGGAACCTGGGGACGGGGGTGTCATGGGATTCGGCAGTTTGATGCGGCTTTCCCGAGTGTCGGGTGCGAAAGTCCTCCGAAGACTGCGGGGAGCCATCTGAGAGTCATTGGACCTGCGCTGCTACGCCGGATCCGGGATGCCGTCCTGGCCTCTGCGGCAAGACCACAACAAGCACAACGATTGCGGCGAGGATCACCGCAGACGCCCAAGGACGACTCAGCGCCAGGCCGCCTTGGCTCGTCGGCTTGTCCAGAAAGTCTCCGACCGTCGCACCGAGCGGTCGCGTCAATATGAAGGCGGCCCAGAACAGGAAGACGCGCGAGATTGTAGTCCAATAATACAGAGCTGCCAGCACGACGAGTACTGCACAGAACACGAGCGCGCCTCCGTCATATCCCAATCCGGTGCTGTCCGCCGTCCAATCTCCGAGCGCGGTCCCTAGGGTCTGCGAAAACGTGATCGTCA
>DATMNV010000058.1:0-14151 GCA_035568535.1 Bradyrhizobium sp. | reverse complement strand
TGCATGATTGACGAGATGTTGCCGAGATGCCGAAAATTGCGGGTTTCGCGCGCAGGAAAATGCTTGAAGTCCGCGCCAATCGGGCACATCTGGTGGGTTCATTGATTTGGTCCGCGCCCCCTCAAATGCCAGGGATTTCGTTCGTGAGTTCTTCACCATCTGCTGCATCGACGCTTTCGAAGAAAACCGCTAACGCCGACCTGTTCGATCAAACCGCGCTGTCGGCGCTGGCCGAGCGCCTGGTCGAGGCGGCCAAGCGCGCCGGCGCCGATGCCGCCGACGCCGTCGCGGTGCGCGGCGTCTCGCAAGGAGTCGAGGTGCGCGACGGCCGCGTCGAGGAGTCCGAGCGTTCCGAAGGCGACGATGTCGGCTTGCGCGTTCTGGTCGGGCAGCGCCAGGCGGTGGTCTCCACCAACGATGTCAGCGGCGACGGCGTCGCCAGGCTTGCCGAGCGCGCGGTGGCGATGGCGCGCGTGGCGCCCGACGACAAATATGTGGGTCTTGCCGACCCGGCGCTGCTGGCGCGGAATTTTCCGGATCTCGACCTGCTCGATCCCAGGATTCCCGACGTTTCCGAGCTCGAACGGCGTGCGCAGGAGGCGGAGGCGGCGGGCCTTGCGGTGAAGGGCGTCACCAAATCGGGCGGCGCGTCGGCTTCCGCCGGCATTGGCGGCATGGTGCTGGTCACCAGCGCCGGCTTCCACGGCTCGTATCTGCGTTCGAGCCAGGGCATCTCGATGACCGCGATCTCCGGCGAGGGAACCTCGATGGAGCGCGACTACGACTACACCTCCGCGCTGCATGCGACCGATCTGGCGAAGCCTGAGCGCGTGGGCCGGGTCGCGGGCGAGCGCGCGGTGGCGCGCACCAATCCGCGCAAGGTAGAGACCTGCAAGGTGCCGGTCGTTTTCGACCCCCGCGTCTCCAACTCGCTGGTCGGCCATCTCGTCGGCGCGGTGAACGGCGCCTCGATCGCGCGCAAGACGAGTTTCCTCAAGGACAAGCTTGGCGCACAGCTGTTTTCGAAAAACATCCGCATCATCGACGATCCCCTGCGCAAGCGCGGCCTGCGCTCGCAATCCTTCGACGCCGAGGGTGTGGAGGTGAAACAGCTCGCCATTGTCGATGACGGCGTGCTGACCACATGGCTGATGGATTCGGCGACCGCGCGTGAACTGGGATTGAAGACCACCGGCCACGCGCATCGCGGCGTATCGTCCTCGCCGTCGCCCGGGCCGTATAATCTGCATCTCGAACCGGGCGAGGCGACGCCGGAAGAACTGATCGGCGACATCAAGCAGGGCTTTTACGTCGCCGACCTGATCGGTTCCGGCGTCAACGGCGTCACCGGCGATTACAGCCGCGGCGCGTCCGGCTTCTGGATCGAGAACGGCAAGATCACCTATCCCGTGAGCGAGGTGACGATCGCCGGTCACCTGCTCGACATGTTCAAATCCATGGCGGTCGCCAACAACCTGGAATTCCGCTACGGCGTCAATGCGCCGACCGTGCGCATCGAGGGACTGACGCTTGGCGGACGCTGATGGAGCGCAACGGCTAATCGTCGCGCGCGACGTTCAATTCCTGAAAGATACCGTACGCGAGGCTGGCGCGCTGGCGTACTCGCTGTTCCGCACCGAGCTGAAGAACTGGACCAAGGGCGCCTCGTCGCCGGTCTCGGAAGCCGATATCGCCGTCAATGATCTCCTGGAAACACGGCTGCGGTCCGCGACGCCGGATTACGGCTGGCTGTCGGAAGAAAGCGCGGACGACGAAATCCGCCTTGCCAAGAAGTTCGTCTGGATCGTCGATCCCATCGACGGCACCCGGGGCTATCTCGCCGGCCGCGAGGACTGGTGCGTCAGCGTGGCGCTGGTCGAGGACGCAGCACCCGTGCTCGCCGCCGTGTTCGCGCCGGTCACCGATGAATTTTTCTTTGCCGCGCGCGGGCAGGGCGCCACGCGCAACGAAAGACCGATTTTTGCGACAGGCGGGACCGCGCTCGATTTCGCGCGCGTCGCCGGACCCAAACCGCTGGTTGAACGGCTGAAGCCGACGGCGCAGGACATCACCCTGCATCCGCGAATCGGGTCGCTGGCGCTGCGGCTATGCCGGGTCGCGCAGGGCAATCTCGATGCGGCCTTCGCCGGCGGCCAGTCGCGGGACTGGGATCTTGCCGCCGCGAATTTGATCGTGCAGGAAGCGAATGGTAGGATGACCGCGCTTTCCGGGGACGCGATCCTTTACAATCGCCGGGAAGTGGCGCACGGGGTGCTGGTGGCAGCAGGACGCGATCGTCATGCGAGCATCGTCTCGCATTTTCGAAGCCGTCCCTTGCCGTAATCATCCCTCGCGTCTCCAGAAAATGCTTGCCGGGCACCCTCGTTAAGGAAAGAACGACGACCATGCCAGACAGTGCCCCGCAGCAGCTGCTTCATCTCGTCATCGGCGGCGAGCTGACCGATCTCGAACACAACACCTTCAAGGATCTCGATCAGGTGGAAATCGTCGGCGTCTTTCCCAACTACGCGACCGCCTATGCGGCGTGGAAGGCGAAAGCGCAGGCGACTGTCGACAACGCCCAGATGCGCTATTTCGTCGTGCATCTGCATCGGCTGCTTGATCCGGCGCAAGACACGAAACCTTCCCGTTGAAAAAACTGCTTCGTGATACGCTGCGCAGCAGCTGGTTTCAGCGTGCTGTGGGTTTCCTCGCGGCCGAATGGCTGCGGTTGGTCTGGCTGACCAACCGTTTCACCTTCGAACCGGGCGGCAAGGATGTGCTCTATGCACGGATCGAGGCGCAAATGCCTGCGATCTTCGCGTTCTGGCACGGCCAGCATTTCCTGACGCCCTTCATCAAGACCAAGGAAACCCACAAGGCCAAGGTCCTGATCTCGCTGCACCGCGACGGCGAATTCAACGCCATCGCGGCCGAGCGGCTCGGCGTCGGCACCATCAGAGGCTCCGGCGATCACGGCTCGGCGTTTCATCGCAAGGGCGGGGTCGGCGCCTTCAAGGAGATGGTGCGCGCGCTCGATGACAACTATAATGTGGCATTGACCGCCGACGTGCCGAAGCGCTCGCGCGTCGTGGGGCTGGGCATCATCATGCTGGCGCGAGAATCCGGACGGCCGATCATGCCCTTTGCCATGGCCACCAGCCGCTACATCCAGCTCAGGAATTGGGACCGTACCACGATCAACCTGCCGTTCGGCCGCGGCGTGGTGATGGGCGTCGAGGAAGTCTATGTGCCCCCTGACGCCGACGCTGCCGCGATGGAAGAATGTCGCCTGAAGCTGGAAGAGATCCTGAATGAGGCGACGCGCCGCGCCTATGCGGCGGTCGGTCGGCCCGAGGGGGCCGAACGTGGCTAGTTCGCTGCCGATGACGCTGCGGTTCTACCGCGGCCTGTCTTCGGCAATGGTGCCGCTGGCGCCGGCGCTGATCAAGCGGCGGCTCAAGCTCGGCAAGGAAGATCCGGAACGGATCGGCGAACGCCGTGGCATCACCCGCGATACCAGGCCGCAGGGGCCGGTGGTCTGGATCCATGGCGCCAGCGTCGGCGAGGTACTGGCGGCTGCAGCGCTGATCGAGCGCCTGCGCGCGCTCAACGTCCGCATCCTCCTGACGTCGGGCACGGTGACGTCGGCAGCGATCGTCGCCAAGCGTTTTCCGCCCGACGTCATCCATCAATATGTGCCCTGGGACTCGCCACGCTATGTCGCGCGCTTCCTCGAACACTGGCAGCCGTCGCTGGCTTTGTTCATCGAATCCGATCTGTGGCCGAATCTGATCCTGCAGAGCGCGGCGCGGCGGCTGCCGATGGTCCTGATCAACGGGCGGATGTCGCAGCGCTCGTTCCCGCGCTGGAAGCGGGTGCACGGCACGATCTCGGCGCTGCTGGAAAAATTCGACATCTGCCTCGCGCAATCGAAGACCGATGCGGAACGCTTTGCCGCGCTCGGCTGCCGCAATGTCGCCACCACGGGCAATCTGAAGCTCGACGTTCCGGCGCCGCCCGCCGATCCCCAGAAGCTCGAACGCCTGATATCGCTGTCCCGCGGCCGGCCGGTCGTGGTGGCGGCCTCGACGCATCCCGGCGAAGAGGAAATCCTGATCGAAACCCACAAGGCGCTCGTCGGATTCTTCCCGGGGCTGCTGACCGTGATTGTGCCGCGTCATCCCGACCGCGGGCCGCCGATCTGGCGGCTGGTCGATGCGGCAGGGTTGAAGGCCTCACTGCGCTCGCGCGAGGAAATGCCTGTCGCTTCGACCGACATCTATGTCGCCGACACCATGGGTGAATTGGGCCTGTTCTATCGCCTCGCCGGCGTTGTCTTCATGGGCGGCTCGCTGGTGCCGCATGGCGGGCAGAATCCGATCGAGGCGATAAAACTCGGTGCGTCGATCGTGCATGGCCCGCATGTGTTCAATTTCACCGATGTCTACGAGGCGCTCGATAGTGCGGGCGGCGCGCGCGCGGCCGAGGGCCAGGAAGCGCTGACAAAGCAGCTCGGCCAGCTGCTGGCCAATCCCGAGGGGCGGGAGGTGATGATGGCGGCCTCAGGTCGCGTGGTCGAAGAACTCGGCGGCGCGCTGGAGCGCACGCTGGCCGCGCTCGAGCCGTATCTGTTGCAGCTGCGGCTCGAAATGGGAGCCGCCAATGCGTGAGCCGGCGTTCTGGCACGCGCCGAAATCCTGGAAATCGCATCTGCTCCGGCCGCTCGGCGCGCTCTATGGTGCGATCGCGGCGCAGCGGTTGCGACGCCAGGGTTTTGACGCCGGCGTGCCCGTGCTCTGTGTCGGCAATTATCACGTCGGAGGCGCCGGCAAGACGCCGACCGTGCTGGCGCTGGCCAAGCTCCTGCGCGAGCTCGGCGAGACGCCGGTGGTGCTGAGCCGCGGCTATGGCGGCAAGCGGCGCGGCCCGCTGATGGTCGACCCAATGCGCCACAGCGCAGTCGATGTCGGCGACGAGCCGCTGATGCTGGCCTCGCGTCTTCCGGTCGCGGTGTCGCGCGACCGCATCAACGGCGTGGCGCTGGCACGTTCGCAGCGCGCCAGCGTGATCCTGATGGATGACGGTTTCCAGAACCCGTCGATTGCCAAGGACGCCTCGCTGATCGTGATCGACAGCGACCGCGGACTCGGCAACGGCTTTGTGTTTCCTGCCGGTCCCTTGCGCGCGCCGCTGCAGCCGCAGCTCGAGCGCACCGACGCGCTGATCGTGGTCGGCGACGGGGCGGCGAGCGGGGCGGTCGCCGCCAGGGTTGCGGCGCAGGAGGGACTGGTGCTGCCGGCGCATCTGGAGCCGGATGCGGAGTCGGTCGAGAAGCTCAGAGGCAAGCGCGCCCTGGCCTTTGCCGGCATCGGCGATCCCGCGCGCTTCTTCCGCACGCTGCGCGCGGCCGGCATCGACGTCGCGCGCCAGCGCGCGTTTGCCGATCATCATCCGTTTTCGGAAAGCGAGATCGAAAGCCTGATCGCGGAGGCCAAACGCGAGGGTCTCACGCTGGTGACGACGGAAAAGGATTTTGCCCGGCTGCGCGGCGGCGGCGAGATTCCCGACTATTTGAGCGAGATCGTGCCGTTCAAGGTCGCGCTGGAATTTGCCGATACGGCGCCGTTGCGCAAATTTCTCTCGGACCGCCTGTTCAAGGCGCGCGAGAAAAAATTCAGCGCGCGATAACCTCGGTGTCGTCCCGGCGAAAGCCGGGACTCATACCGCGTGATTTCTCTTTAGGCAGAATGGCAGACGCTCTTCGCCAAAACGAAGGCCGGTGGTTATGGGTCCCGGCTTTCGCCGGGACGACAATAACTGCTACTGTCCCTGCGTCTTCAGCGCGCCGGGAAAATGCCGCTGCAGCACGGCGCTCGGCAGCGCATAGGCCTCCTGCAGATCGACGCTCCAGTATTTCAGCTCGTCGAGCGGAATCCGTGCATCGGTCACCGCGCAGCGCACATAGGTCCCCGGCGAGATCACGCGGAAATCGCCGTCCAGATATTGCACCTGCGCTTCACCATGACCCGAGGGCCCGAATTTATTCAGCACGATCAAGCTCCGATTCAACCATCCCGTCGCGATCTAGCATAAATAGGTGGTCCTGTCCGCCCGCAAAACCCACCGATTTGTGATGTTTTGCGCCAAATGCCGCATGTTAGCTTTTGGTCGGGATGGACGCTCTTTCCTTGTCGCCATAACGGTCGCTTTAAGAACCAGATGCGCCTGAAGTCAGTCATTGCATTGCTGACCTGTCTTGCCGTGACGTGGCCTGTGGCCGCCGCGCCCGTGGCGCCGCGTGAGGTCGAGATTCCCGAAGGCGGCATGACGCTGCATGCGCAGCTCTTCAAGCCCGACGGCGAGGGCCCGTTTCCGACCGTGATTGCGCTGCATGGCTGTGGCGGGCTTTCCAGCCGGTCGGAGCCGGTGCTGCCGCGCTATCGCGACTGGGCCGAGCAGTTCCTGAAAGACGGCAAGGCGGTGCTGTTGCCGGACTCGTTTGGCTCGCGCGGGCTCGGCCCGCAATGCCGGGTCAAGGAGCGCAAGGTGCGCGCGCGCCGCGAACGGGTCGAGGACATCGCGGCGGCGCGGCAATGGCTGATGCAGCAGCCATGGGTCGCGCATGACCGCATCAGCCTGATCGGATGGGCCCATGGCGCCAGCGCGGTGCTGTGGGCGGTGCGTCCGCAATTGTTGTCGCGCGGCGCCGAGCCCGACTTCCGCTCGGCGATCGCGTTCTATCCGGATTGCCGCATCTCCGCAGGCCTCGGCTGGAGCGCGCGGGTGCCGACGCTGCTTCTGATCGGCGCCAAGGACGACGTCTCCTCGCCGCCGGCCTGCCGCCAGATGATCGAGGGCGCGCGCGGGCGCAGCGCGTTGACGCGCATCGTGGTCTATCCCGGCGCCTATCATGATTTCGATCGCGCCAACCTGCCTGTGCATGCCGTCTCCAGCGGCGCCGACGCCGCCGCCGTGCCCGAGCACGGCCATCTCGGCAGCGATCCCGACGCGCGCGCGGATTCGCAGAAGCTGGTCGCGGAGTGGCTCGCGCGGTGACTCTTTCCCTCCAGGCGAGGGTGAAACGAAGCGCCTAAAACAAACTGCCCTGATCGACCGGCTTGACCACGCGCTTCGGTGCGGCGGGCTTCTGCTCGCGCGCCACCGGCTTCGGCTGGTCCGCAGGTGCTTCCGTCGCCGGCGGCCGATCGGCATCCGCGGTCGCGCCGACGTGGCCATCGGCGAATTCGATGCTCATGCGTGCATTCGGTCCGACCTGCGCCGCCGCGTGCACGGGATGGCCGGCGTCATCGCGCACCAGCGCAAAGCCGCGCGCCAGCACGCTGCGATAGGACAGCGCGGCAAGCAATTGCCCGCTGTGGGTGACGCGCGCCTCGAGCCGCTGCAGCGCCGTCGACAGCGCGCGATGGGCGCGGTCGGCTAACCTGAGCGTGCGTTCCCGCTCGCGCGCGATGGCGTTGCGTTGCGCCTGCGCGTTCGCCAGCCGTGAGGTTTTCAGCCGCGCCTCCAGCCCGGTGAAGCGGTCGCGGCGGTTGCGCATGAGCGAGCGCGCGGAATGCGTCAGCCGCTCGCCTGAGACCGTCAGATGCTGGCGCGCCTGCGCGACTTGTCCGCGCAGCACCCGCAAGGTGAGGCGGCCGCTGGTCGCGGCGAAGCGGCGGAAGTGCGCATGCGTATTGGCCCTGAGACCACGGGGCAGGGCGCTACCGGCGGCATCGAGCCGCTGCCGTGGGATCGCCAGCAGTTCGTTCGCGGCGGGTAACGCACGGCTTGCGGCACGCAACTCGTTGCGGCGGGCCTCAAAGCCGCGCTGCCAGCAGACGAATACGCGGCGCGCGAGGCTGTCGACCTCGGCTATGAGATCGCTCTTTACCGGCACCGCCATTTCGGCGGCCGCGGTCGGCGTCGGCGCGCGCTTGTCGGCGGCGAAATCGATCAACGTGATGTCGGTCTCGTGGCCCACCGCGGAGATCAGCGGGATCACGCTCTCGGCCGCGGCGCGGACCACAATCTCCTCGTTGAACGACCAGAGGTCCTCCAGCGAGCCGCCGCCGCGCGCGACGATCAGCACGTCGGGCCGCGGAATCCTGCCACCCTCCGGCAGCGCGTTGAAACCGCGGATCGCAGCAGCAACTTGTTCAGCCGAACCTTCGCCCTGCACCTTCACCGGCCACACCAGCACGTGGCGAGGGAAGCGGTCCTCCAGCCGGTGCAGGATGTCGCGAATCACGGCACCCGTCGGCGAGGTGACGACGCCGATCACCTCCGGCAGCCAGGGCAGAAGCCGCTTGCGCTTCTCGTCGAACAGGCCTTCGGCAGCGAGCTTCTTCTTGCGCTCCTCCATCAAGGCCATCAGCGCGCCGACGCCGGCCGGCTCCAGCGCATCGATCACGATCTGGTATTTTGAGGAATTGGGATAGGTGGTGAGCTTGCCGGTCGCGATCACCTCAAGCCCTTCCTGCGGCTTGAAGCGCATGCGGGCGTGGGCGAACTTCCAGATCACCGCCTCGATCTTGGCGTTCTCGTCCTTGAGCGCGAAGTAGCAGTGGCCGGAGGAATGCGGCCCGCGGAAGCCGGAAATCTCGCCGCGCACGCGGACATGGCCGAAGCGGTCCTCCACCGTCCGTTTCAAGGCGGAGGACAGTTCGGACACGGTGAATTCGGGCGCGTTGACCAGGGGTTCGGCTGTGGGCATGTCGATTCGGCGAACAAAACGGGTCCGCCCAAGTTAGGGATTTTCGCTGGCCGGCGCCAATGCGCATCTTGCTTTTCCCTATACTCTGTAATATAGAGCACTCTATAAGTTGAATTTCGGAGGAAAATCATGGTCGCTTGGCTGCTTTGGTTCCCCCTAAGACTGCTGCGATGGGCGCTCGCGCTCGTGGGCGCGGTGGCCCTGCTGATCACGGCAATGGTCGCCACCCCGCTCAAGCGGCCTCCTGAGCTGCGCTCGATCTCCGAGACGGCGCGCGCGGTCGACCGCAGCACCATGCCGCCGCTTATCCGCTTCCCTGCCCGCGACGGCACGGAACTCGCCTACCGGCACTACCCGGCGCTGGGATCTGCGACCGGCAAGATCGCGATCCTGGTGCATGGCTCCTCTGGATCGAGCGCCGCGGTGCACGCGCTGGCCGACGCGCTGGCCGCGCATGGGGTCGAAACCTATGCCCCTGACATCCGCGGCCATGGCGGCTCCGGCACGCGCGGCGACGTCGCCTATCTCGGGCAGCTAGAGGACGACATGGCCGATCTGGTCACGCTGGTGCGCAACGCCTCGCCTGGCGAGCCGATCACGCTGCTCGGCCATTCCGCCGGCGGTGGCTTTGCGCTGCGCGTGGCGAGCTCGCCGATCGGCGACCAGTTCGCGCGCACCATCATGCTCGCGCCCTATCTCGGCTATGACGCACCGACCAACCGGCCGCAATCCGGCGGCTGGGCGAGCGCCGACCTTCCGCGCTTCTTCGGCGTCGCTCTGCTGCGCCGGATCGGCATCGACTGCTGCGAGGCGCTGCCGACGCTCGCCTTTGCCGTGCCGCCCGCTTCCGCAAGGATCCTCGCTTCGACCTATTCGTACCGGTTGATGCGCAATTTCGCGACGCGCGGCTACAGAAGCGATCTCGCCGCCGTCACCCGGCCGATCACGCTGATCGCCGGCGCCGACGATGAGTTGATGCTGTCAGACAAATATGCCGACGCCGTGCATGCAGTCTTGCCGTCGGCCGAGGTGAAGCTGATCGCCGGCATCAACCACATGGGTGTCGTCAGCACGCCTATGGCGGTCAACGAGATCGCCGACTATGTCGCCACCCACGGCGCGGCGGGGAGTTGAGCCATGTCCACGCTTGCGACCAAGGAGAGCAGCATCATGATCGACAGCAAGGAGGCGTCTGCCGCGCTCTCCGACATCAACGAGATGGTGGCGCGCGTGCGGCAGTCGCGCATCTACGAGCTCGCCAGCCAATTTATGGTCGTCGCCGGCGTGTTCGTGGCGGCCGGCGATCTCGCCACCTTCGCGGTACCGCGCTCCGGCCTTTACATCTGGCCCATCGTCAATGTGATGACCATCCTGGTCTCCGTGGTGATCTCGAGATTCGACCATCGGCGCACCGGCGTGCGCTCCTTCGATCTCCGAACCTTCGTTGCGTTCCTGCTCTTCTACGGCTTCGGCCTGCTCTGCAGTGTCGTGCTTGGCCACTATGGCCCGCGCGAAATGGGAACGTTCTGGCCGATCTATTTCATGCTGTTCTACTGCATCGCCGGATTGTGGTTCGGTCGCGCGTTCATCGCGATCGGTCTTTCCATCGCGGTGCTGACGCTGATCGGATATTTCTTCATCACCGGCTTCACCTTCCTGATCTGGATGGCGCTGGTCAACGGCGGCGGACTGATCCTCAGCGGCCTGTGGATGCGCTGGGGTGAGTGATGGCTGAACTGGACGACGTCATCCATCAGCCGTTGCGGTTGCGCATCATGGCGGCGCTGAACGCGCTCCCGGTCTCGATCGGCCTGGAATTTTCCAAGCTGAAGAAGCTGACCGGCGCCACCGACGGCAATCTCGGCGCGCATATCGAGACGCTGGCGAAGGCCGGCTATGTCGCGGTCGACAAGGCCTTCGTCGGCAAGAAGCCGCAGACCACGGTGATTGCGACCGCCACCGGCCGCGCCGCCTTCGCCCGCCATGTCGCGACCCTGCAGGAGATCATCGCGGCGTCGGGTGGGGGAGAGTAAGCAGGCCTCCCATCTCTCCCTTGTCATTCCGGGCGCGACGCAGTCGCGAGCCCCGGAATGACGCTGTGTGGATATCTAGGTCTTGCAGGGGACACGGGACTCGTGCGACCGACATAGCCTGAAATTCCTTATCCTACGGCCTTTCATGCACATCCTCCTGCTGGGTTCCGGCGGCCGCGAACATGCCCTGGCATGGAAGATCGCCGCATCTCCGCTGGTGACAAAACTCTGGTGTGCGCCGGGCAATGCGGGGATCGCGCGCGAGGCCGAATGCGTCGCGCTCGATGTCGCGAACCACGCAGCCGTGATCGATTTCTGCAAGCAGAACGACGTCGAGCTGGTTGTGGTCGGCCCGGAGACGCCGCTCGCGGCCGGGATCGTCGACGATCTCGCGAAAGTCGGCATCAAGGCGTTCGGACCGGGCAAAGAGGCCGCGCAGCTCGAGGGCTCCAAGGGCTTTACAAAAGACCTCTGCGCCGAGTTCGACATCCCGACCGGCGCCTATCGCCGCTTCAACAATGCCGCGGACGCGCTTCGCTACGTGCGCGCGCAGGGCGCTCCGATCGTGGTGAAGGCTGACGGCCTTGCCGCGGGAAAGGGTGTCGTGGTTGCCAAGACGCTGACCGAGGCCGAAGCAGCCATCGCCACGATGTTCGACGGTGCCTTCGGTGCGGCGGGTGCGGAAGTCGTCATCGAGGAATACCTCGCGGGTCGCGAGATCAGCTTCTTCGCGCTGTGTGACGGCGAGTCCGCGATCCCGCTCGCCTCCGCACAGGACCACAAGCGCGTGTTCGATCACGACGAAGGCCCGAACACGGGCGGCATGGGCGCCTATTCGCCGACGCCCTTTGTCACGGCTGAAGTCCATGATCAGATCATGTCCCGCATTATTCTGCCGACGGTGGCCGGGATGAAGCAGCGCGGCATGCCGTTCCGCGGCGTGCTCTATGCCGGCGTGATGATGACCGAAGACGGCCCAAAGCTGTTCGAATACAATGTCCGCTTCGGCGATCCCGAATGCCAGGTCTTGATGCTGCGGATGATGTCGGACATCGTGCCGGCCTTTCTCGCCGCCTGCGACGGCGAATTGAAGCATTTCGATCTGCGCTGGTACGCCGAGCCCGCGCTGACCGTGGTGATGGCGGCGAAGGGCTATCCTGGCGATTACAGGAAAGGCACGCGCATCGATGGGCTCGATGATGCTGCCAAGGTCGAAGGCGTCGAGATTTTCCACGCCGGCACGGTGGCGAAGGACGGCGTCATCCTCGCCAATGGCGGCCGCGTGCTGAATATCTGCGCAATGGGCAAGACCGTCAGCGAAGCGCAGGCGCGCGCCTACGAGGCGATCGATCGCATCAAATGGCCCGACGGCTTCTGTCGCCGCGACATCGCCTGGCAGGCGGTGGAGGCGGAGAAGGCGAACTAACCATCGTCATTCCGGACGACGGGCATCGCGCGTCGATCCGGATCTGGAGCTTGTGGGCGGCGCTGCCCCTTCCGTCGAGATTCCGGGTTCGCGCTTTGCGCGCGCCCGGAATGACGATGTTGGGTCACAGCAGATCCCCGCCGGCCGCCAATGCCGTGGTCCCGTGCTCGCGGAACGCCTTGATGACGTTGCGGCCGACCCGCCAGCGATGCACTTCGTCCGGACCGTCGACCAGCCGCTGCGAGCGCACCTGGGTGTACCATTTCGCCAGCGGCGTATCCTGGGAGAAGCCGAGTGCGCCGTGGAGCTGGATCGAGGTGTCGATCACATGGTGCACCATGTGCGCGAGATAGACCTTTGCGATCGAGTTTTCCTGCCTCAGGTCCATGCCCTTTTCCGCCTTGTAGGCGATGTGGAGCAGCATAAGGCGGCCGATATAGAGCTGGGTCGCGCATTCCGCGAGCATGAACTGCACGGCCTGGCGATCGGCGAGCAATTGACCGAAGGTCGAGCGCTGGGTCACGCGCGCGACCGCCATGTCGAGCGCGCGCTGGGCCTTGGCGATGTTGTGCATGCCGTGGCGCAAGCGGCCATAGGCGAGGCGGTGCTGGCCCATGTTGAAGCCGTTGCCTTCGCCGCCGAGCAGGTTGTCGGCGGGCACCTTGAGGTCCTTGATCTCGATCTCGGAATGGCCGCCATGGATCTCGTCGTCATAGGGACCCTCGATCGCCATGTTCGGCACGTTGCGCTTGATGTTGTAGCCGGGGTTCGGCAGCTCGACGATGAAGGTCGAATAGCGCTTGTGACGCGGCGCATCGGGATCGGTCATCGCCATCACCAGCGCCATGTTGGCGACGCTGGCCGACGACGAGAACCATTTCTCGCCGTTCAGGATGTAGTTCTCGTTGCCGTCCTTCACCGCGCGGGTCTGCATGCCCGTGGCATCGGCGCCGGAGGCCTTTTCCGTCATCGAAAAGCAGATGCGCTTCTCGCCGTTGAGCAGCGGCTTGAGGAACTTCTCCTTCTGATATTCCGTGCCATGGGCCAGAATCGTCATGATCGAGGCGTCGTCGGGGCCCTGTGTGTTCATCGACAGCGCGCCCAGCATGCTCTCGCCGAGCTCCATCTGCACCAGCGCGTTGGCGAGCGGGCCCAGTCCCATGCCGCCATGTTCCTTCGGCACGAACGGATTCCACAGGCCCTGCGCGCGGGCCTTTTTGCGCAAATTCGCGAGCACGTCGTCGAATGGCTTGGAATCCAGTTCCTTTTCCGCGGGAATGCACTCGTCATGCACCCATTTGCGCACCTTTTCGCGGATCGCCTTGGCTTCGGCCGGGATTTCGAAATCGATCGACATGGCATTCCCTCGTTTTGCGTTCTTGCTGACGTTACTTGATGATATCACGTGGCCGATGGCATAACTCCAGCACACCCCAGCGGCAACGACAAACAAAGTTTGAAGCGATGTCCGATCTCGCCGACCTCTTTCCCGGCTATCAGTCGAAATGGATCAACACCTCCGCGGGCCGCATTTTTGCCCGCGTCGGCGGCAGCGGCCCGCCACTCATGTTGCTGCACGGGTTTTCGTCGACCCATGTGATGTGGCACACCGTGGCGCCGAAACTTCAAGACAAGTTCACGCTGATCATCGCCGACCTGCCGGGCTATGGCTGGTCCGACATGCCCGAGAGCGACGAGAACCATACGCCCTACACCAAGCGCGCGATGGCGAAGGTGATGATCGAGGCGATGGAGCAACTCGGCCACGTGCATTTCGCGCTCGCCGGCCATGACCGCGGCGGCCGCGTCTCCTACCGCCTGGCGCTCGATCATCCCGGCCGGCTTTCTCGTTTGGCAGTGCTCGATATCCTGCCGACCTATAATTACTGGGAGCGCATGAACCGGCTCTATGCGCTGAAGATCTATCACTGGGCTTTCCTCGCGCAGCCCGCACCGTTTCCGGAAACGCTGATCGG
>DATMNV010000057.1:0-29393 GCA_035568535.1 Bradyrhizobium sp. | reverse complement strand
AGCCGAAGTGCTGGGTGTTGCGGTCTCCGTCAATGCCGGCGCGGCCGTCGTCTATTCCACCCGCGCGCTCGACGCATTCGACGCCGCCGCCGAAATCAATCCCAACGCCTGAGGAGAACTCATGATCGGCTATCTTCGTCTACCGCTTTCCTGGATCGCTCATTCCGACCGAGTCGGCATCCCGTTGATGCGCGTCGCCATCGCAATCGTCTTCCTGTGGATCGGCGCGCTCAAATTCGCGCCCTATGAAGCCGACAGCATCACGCCCTTCGTCGCCAATAGCCCGTTCATGTCGTTCTTCTACGAGCATCCGGCCGAGTACAAGGCGCACCTCACGCGCGAGGGCGAGTTGAAGCCTGCCGAGCGGGCCTGGCAGACCGCGAATAATACCTATGGCTTTTCCGATGGGCTCGGAACCGTGGAGTTAGCGATCGGCCTGCTGACGCTGCTGGGCGTGTTCTCGCGCCGATGGGGCATTGTGGGCGCGACGCTCTCGTTCCTGACGCCGTTCGTGACGTTGTCTTTCCTGATCACGACGCCAGACGCGTGGGTCTCTGCGCTTGGCGATGCGCAGCACGGCTTCCCTTATCTGTCAGGCGGCGGGCGGCTGGTGCTGAAGGATGTCATGCTGCTGGCCGGCGGCCTGCTGATCATGGCCGACAGCGCCCGCGCCTTCCTTGAGGCGCGCCCTTACGCCAAATTTCAGACGATGACGGCCAGCAAGACCTCCATTGCCCCGGCCGAGTGAGCGCAGCCGGTTGCCACCGGAACCCCTGCAGCGCGGAAACAGTCTGGAACAGTATCTGCCGATAGGCGACATGGTCCGTCTGCTCGAAAATGAAAGAGGCCGCCGACCGGCCCTGACAAGCGTCAAATCAAAGGGGCGGCCAGTTTCCGAACGTGATCGAAATAGGAGAGTTGCGATGAGAGATGATGAAAGGCCCACGTTCCTAACCCGCCGGCAGATACTTGCGTCCAGCATTGCCATCGCCGGCACGATCCCCTTCCTGACAAAAGAGCGAGCTGCTGCCGCGCCCGAACCCCGCTCCGCCGGGGTTCGCCTGACGGCCGGCACCAGAACCCTCGCCGTCAATGGCAAACCGGCGCGCGTATTTGGCCTCATTGGGCCGAACGGCAACCCTGGCATCACGCTCTCGCCCGGCGAGCGCTTTCACGTCGATCTTGTGAACCAGGCGGGCACTTCCACGCTCGTGCATTGGCACGGCCAGTTGCCGCCCTGGAGGCAAGACGGCTTTCCTTGGCCGCAAACGCCGCCGATCCCGGCAGGCGACACGCAGTCCTATGATTATGCGCCGATCCCCGGCACGTACTGGATGCACTCCCATCACGGCATGCAGGAACAGGACCTGATGACCGCGCCACTGATCGTGCGCAGCGCCGAGGATATGCGCGCCGACCGTCAGGAGGTGGTGTTAACGCTGCATGATTTCAGCTTTCAGACACCCGACGAGTTGCTCGCCCGCCTGACCAAGTCCAACGGCAATCCGAGTGCGATGCCGAAGAGCGGCATAGGAAAAGCCATGAAGATGGACTCGGGAAGCATGGGCGCCATGAGTTCAAGGACCATGGGCGCCATGAACATGGTGCCGGGCATGGCGATGGATCTTAATGACGTCGACTATGACGCTTTCCTAGCCAACGACCGCACGTTCTCCGATCCGGAGGTCATCCGCACCGAACCGGGCGGGCGCGTCCTGCTGCGGTTGATCAACGCCGCGTCCTCCACGCAGTTCTGGATCAATCTCGGTGCGCTCACCGGCACCGTCGTCGCCGTCGACGGCCATCCAGTCCGACCGCTGCGCGGCCGCCGTCTCCCCCTCGCCATGGCGCAGCGGTTCGACGTACTGATTGATCTCCCTGGGAACGGTTCCTATCCAATCGTTGCGCAGGTCGAGGGCAAGCGGGCACGCACGGGGATCGTCCTTGCAGCGTCCGGCGCGCCTGTGTCACGCCTCGCCGCAGAGGCCGGAGAAAATGCGCCGCCGGTCGATCTCTCCCTTGAACGCCGTCTCGAAGCGGCTACCCCCCTGGCGCAGCGCGCGCCCGATGTGACTCACCACGTCATCCTCGCCGGCGCGATGGCACCGTATGCCTGGTCGCTGAACGGCGAATATTGGCCCAACGTGACCCCGTTGATGATCGCTCGGGGTCAGCGCGTGGCGATCGAGATGGTGAACCACTCGATGATGGCGCATCCGATGCACCTTCACGGCCACGCTTTCCAAGTGGTCGCGATAAACGGTGCTCCACTCGCAGGTGCCGTGCGAGATACTGTCCTGGTGCCACCGATGGGCAGCGTCATGCTCGCCTTTGATGCCGACAATCCGGGCCGCTGGGCGTTTCACTGCCACAACCTCTATCATATGACGACGGGTATGATGACCGAGGTTCGATACCCAGCGATCAGCTGACACTACACGTCCCATGAACGGTCAACTAAGAGCTACGGCCACAAGCATTCCAAGCAAGCCGGCCGCGGAAAGCAATGCCGCGGCACTCCTTGATTCTTGAGCCGGCAAACGGCCATCTACTCGACGCGAGCATCAATCAGGCCTTTGTCCGAGTTGGGTCATTCGCGACGGTTTGACCCTTGTCGGCGACTTCCGGTCTGCTCCGATCAACGGACATCATCTGACCGGCCCGGCTGGTCCGTTTCGTGCCATGGCGTCCCCACCATCGCTCTTGAGCCCGCGCAGCCGGACTTGAACAAGCCCCCTGAGCTCGTTAACTTGCCTCTGTGGCAAGGAGGCCGAGGCATGAGGATAATGACCGCAGCGTTCGCTCTCGGAACGGCCCTGGTGCTGTGTAACCTGGGGACGTTTGGTGGCGTAGCCCAAGCGCGGACGGCCAAAGTCGTTCGTGAACCACCACGGGAGAGGCTTATCGTCACGGTGCCCGTGGTAAGGCCTTACTGGGATTCTTATATTGTTCCACGATATCGTTATCGCCCTGAGGACGACCGGGTCGATCCATACGGCCCGCCCGTCGTGCCGGTGATACGCTATGGGAATCAAGAGATGACGCTTCCGGCGTGGTTCTGGTAAGGACGCCGAGATACAACCGCGCTGTGATGCTGGCGTTGTCGCGGAGGACCGCTGTGGGTCAATCGCGTCGAGTTGACGCCGTGTTCGCTATTTCCAGTCTACCCCAATCAACGGACATCGCGAGACCGACCCGGCCGGTCCGTTTCGTGCGCACTGAAGAGGCCTTGGCGTCGGTCGGGGCGAGAGGCCGGCAATCCTGCTGTTCAGATTGCGCATATCCGCCCCGCGCGAGCGATCATCGCTGGCGATGGCATCCGCCGGTACCGCAATCTACGCCACCTTCGGAATCTTACGGCACTGTCCCCCTCAGATCTGCGAGGGTGGTATTGGCTGTAACTTGGCCACCTCTGTCAGCTCCGACACTCCGGACGAGCATCGTGCCGAGCGAAAGTAGCGTGCCTATGCCTATGATCAACATGGCATTCATTATCAGGTTGGACCCAGAGCGTATCATTGTTGC
Organism: Bradyrhizobium sp.; assembly: GCA_035568535.1. Lineage (GTDB taxonomy): Bacteria > Pseudomonadota > Alphaproteobacteria > Rhizobiales > Xanthobacteraceae > Bradyrhizobium. The sequence continues at coordinate 25,868 of DATMNV010000057.1, read as the reverse complement.
ACCTAAGCGCATCCCCCGGCCGCAGCAACTTCGTCGTTGAGTCGTCCGGCAATTTGGTGGCGCTGCGGCGGCGTTTGCGGGCCGAAGGAACGGCTGCCTGCCAGGCGCCGTCGCGACACCTCCCGGCATACAACTGTTTAACCATCCGTTAACCATAGCTGTTCACGGTGCTGCTCGTGTGTGTGTTCGCGACGAGGCTGAACTACATGGCGCAGCGTAATTCCAGAGCGTCAGTTGGAGGGGATGAGGACGTCCCGAGCTTTCCCTCACCGCTGGCACCAGACAAGGGAGCAACAGCCCTCGATCTGGTATATCAGGCGGCCGATGTCTTCCGCGGTATGGAGAAGCACGCCCGCGAGACCGAAGCCCGTGCCCAGTCGCTTTGCACGAGCGCCTTAGAACGATTGCGGCTTGCCGAAATGCGAGCGGACGCCGCCGAGCGGGCACAACGTGAACTCATCGTCACCGCCGAACGTAAGCTGCAACATGCGTGCCGAGCGCTGGAACAAGCCCAGTCCTGTATTGAAGCCCAGAATGACAAGTTAACGGCCGTAGAGCTTCGTGCCGAAGTTGCTGAAGCCGAAGCGCGACAAGCCAAGGAGGCGCTCGCGCTCGTTGAAGAGGCCATTCGCAAGCGTCTGCTTTGCGCAAACCCGGATGTTGATGGCAGGTTGACAGCAGTAGCCTGATCCATTGCGACTGCCCTGGCATCACGTGATGCTACCGTGGGCAGGCGCCGCACGCACGAGCGAACACATCCCTGCTGTGAGCGTGGCGGAGGCGGCCTCCTTTAGCCAACCATTTGCACGACGACGGGCAAATCAATTTGATCGATTCCGTCCCTTCACTACGCTCTCGCAGCGCTGAACCGCGCCGAAATCGCGTGCGTCAAAAAACCAAATTCGCAAGCCGATTCAAGCTGATTTGGGCAGTCTGGCCTCTTCGCCAAAATATTTATCTTTACGAAAATCAGAAATCGTGCATATCTTCCCGCACCCGTGCCCGATCAAGAGGGGCGCTTCGCGATCGTCACGAACGTTGGGTGCGGGATGCGATGGACGTATTGGCGCAGTTGACGAACGCGGCAGTGCGGACGGCAAAGGCGTGTGGTCCTGATCCCCCGATGCTGGGATCAAGTCTGCCGGTTGGCGACGTCGGTCCTTTGGCCCGACACGCCGTGATCGGCGGGCGACGGAGGCAACAAAGCCCGGTCTCCGGGGAGAGCGCGTTATAAGCCGCAAAACCATCGCGCAGGGAAGGCCGGGTCGCTCCGGTTGAACCTGTGGTGACTAACCCGTGTGCTTTCTACCCTTGCGCACGGGGCCGCGGGTGCAACCGGCACCCGGCCTTCCCTGCGCCCTCTGTCTTTGGAGGGACAACATGATGCATCGCTCGGGCATTTCGTGCCGCGAGAATGCTGCTTCATGTTCCTCCGCCGTCATGCCCCGCTTCAAGCGGGGCATCCAGTATTCCAGAGGCGTCTCGGGTAAGCACAGCCGTCTCTGGAATACTGGATCGCCCGGTCAAGGCCGGGCGATGACAGTTAGTTGGTTATTTGACATTCAAATCAGAAGATAACAGGTCGCCTCACGCCAGCGTCCATTCCTCGGCGCTGGCGCCGGCGAGTGCGCGGACGCGGGCGTCGTCGGCGGCGAGCTCGCGCGCGGAGCCGGAATAGACCACGGCGCCGTCGTCGAGCACATAGGCGTCGTCGGCGATTTCGAGACTCATGCGCGCATTCTGTTCGACCAGCAGCACCGAGATGCCCTCTTCCTTCATCTGCTGCACGATCCGGAACACCTCGCGCACGATCAGCGGCGCCAGGCCTTGCGAGGGTTCATCGAGGATCAGGAGCCGCGGATTGAGCAATAGCGCGCGGGCGATGGAGAGCATCTCCTGCTCGCCGCCGGAGAGCTGGCGGCCGCGGTTCTGCCTGCGCTCTTCGAGGCGAGGGAAGAGCTTGAAGATGCGCTCGATGGTCCAGGGACCGTCGCGCTCCAGCGGCACCTTGAGGTTTTCCTCGACGCTGAGATTGGCGAAGATGCGCCGGCCTTCCGGCACATAGCCGACACCCAGCGAGGCGATGCGGAAGGTCGGCCAGCGTGTGGTGTCCTCGCCAAGGATGGTGATCCTGCCTTCACGCGCCGGCGTCAGCCCCATCAGGCTTCGCAAGGTCGTGGTCTTGCCGGCGCCGTTGCGCCCCAGCAGCGCGGTGATGCGGCCGTCGGCCACTTCGAGGCTGACGCCGTGCAGGATGTGGCTCTTGCCGTAATAGGTGTGCAGGCCCTCGGCTTTCAGTGCTGATGTCATGCGGCGTTGCCCAGATAGGCGGCCTGAACGGCCTCGTTGGCGGCGATCTCCTTGGGCGTGCCCTGCGCCAGCATGCGGCCCTGGTCGAGCACACAGATGCGGTCGGCGAGATGAAACACCACGCGCATGTCGTGCTCGATCAGCACGATGGTGTAGTTGCTGTCGCGGTGCAGTTTGCGGACCAGCTGGGTGATCTGGAACGTCTCCTGGTCGCCCATGCCGGCGGTCGGCTCGTCGAGCAGCAGCAGATGCGGCTTCAGCGCCAGCGCCATGGCGATCTCGGCGGCGCGCTGGTCGCCATGGGCGAGCTCGCCGACGAGACGATCGACCTTGCTCTCGAGCGAAACCAGTTTCAGCGTGTCCTCGACATGTGCATGGACCTTGGCGGCCTCGGCGCGGTTGATCCAGGGTCGCAGGCGGTAGCCGCTCGCCACTTCAGTGGCGATGCGGACATTCTCGAACACGGTGAGCTCGGGAAAGATCTCGGTGATCTGGAAGGTCCGCGCCATACCGCGAACGACGCGCTGATCGGTCGCGAGTTTGGTGATGTCCTGCCCGTCGAAGATGATGGTGCCTGATGTCGGCGGAAAATAGCCGCTGATCAGGTTGAAGAATGTGGTCTTGCCGGCGCCGTTCGGTCCGATGATGGCGCAGAGCTCGCCCTTGGCGACGTTCAACGAGACGTCGCGCACGGCGACGAGGTTGCCGAAGCGTTTTGTCACATTGTTGATTTCGAGAACGTTCATGCCTTGCTCCTCTGGAAGAAGCCGAGCAGTCCGCGCGGGAAGAACAGCACCACGAGGATGAACAGAAGGCCCACGAACGACATCCAGTTCACGGTGACGCTGGAAAGATAGTCCTGCAGCACCACGAAGATGGCGGCGCCTAACAGCGGACCCCAGAAGCTGCGCATGCCGCCCATCACGGCCATCATGACGAAGTCGCCCGATTGGCTGTAATGCAGGCCGCGCGGATCGGCGAAATTGTTGACCAGCGCATAGAGCGCCCCTGCACAGCCCATGAAGAAGCAGGACAGCGAGAATGCGATCCAGATGTGGCGCTCGATCGGGATGCCGAGGAAGCGCGCGCGGCGTTCGTTCTCGCGGATCGCGATCATGGTGCGGCCAAATGGCGAGCGCAGGATGAACCCCATCGCGCCGACCGCAAGCGCGAAGCAGAACAGCACGAAATAGTAGAAGACGTTCGCATTGGTCAGGATATCGAGCTTGAGGAAGCCGAGATCGATCGGCTGGCGCGCGAAGCCGCGCAGGCCGTCGTCGCCGCCGGTCAGCGAGCTCCACTGGAACGCGATGTAGTAGAACACCTGGCCGAAGGCGATCGTCACCATGGCGAAATAGACGCCGCGCCGCCGTACGATCAACAGGCCGAGGATCGCGCCGCAGAGGCCGGCGAGCAGGATGCCGCAGAGCACCGCGAGCGGCGTGCTCAGTGCCAGATATTTCAGCGACAGCCCGGCTCCATAGGCGCCCAGGCCGAAATACGCGGCGTGGCCGAACGACAGCACGCCGGTGAAACTGAGCAGGAAGTTGAGCGACATCGCGGCCAGCCCCAGCACCAGCACGCGGGTCGCGAGCGCGGTGTAGCCGCCGAGCGGCGCCATCCAGTAGGGCGCGAACAGCAGCACGGCCCAGATCGCGACGAGGACGATCAGCTTGCGCGATTGTTCGGCGGTCAACTCAGCATTCCTTCTTCGCCGAACAGGCCGCGCGGGCGGGCGAGCAGGATGATGGCCATCATCACGTAGATGACGGCCTCGCTCGCCGCCGGGAAAAACACGGCGGTGATGCCGGACGCCACGCCGATCAACAGGCCGCCCACCAGCGTGCCCGGCAGGCTGCCGATGCCGCCGACGATGATGGCAATGAAGCTCGGCATCAAGAGGCCGGTGCCCATGGTCGGCTCGAGGCCGAGTTGTCCAGCCGCCAGCACGCCGGCGAGGCCAGCGAGGAAAATGCCGACCGCGAAATTCAGCGAACGCAACATCCGAACGTTGATACCTAGCGCGGCGACGGTCTCCAGATCGAGCGTGCCGGCGCGGATGCGGATGCCGAGCCGCGTGTAGCGCAGCAGCAGGAACAACAGCGCAATCGCGATGACGACCACCGCGACCATAAACAGGCGATAGCCCGTGATGAAGAACAGGTCGTTGGACAGCGGCTGTGCCAGGAATGGCGGGATCGCGAAAGGCTTGCCTTGGGGGCCGAAGATGAAGCGGGTGCCGTCCTCGATCATGAAGGCGAGGCCAAAGGTCAGCAAAAGACTATAGAGCGGGTCGCGCCCGTAGAGCGGGCGGATCAGCACGCGTTCGACCGCAAGCCCGATGATTGCCGTGAGCGGCGGCGCCAGCAGCAGCGCGCCCCAGAACCCGACATAGGGCGAGATCGCGTAGGCGATGTAGCCGCCGATGACGAGGAAGCCGCCATGGGCGAAATTGATGACGTTGCTCAAGTTGAGGATCAGCGAGAGCCCGAGCGCCATCAGCACGTAGAACGCGCCAACAATGAGCCCGTTGGTGATGTTGAACAGGAGCAGCAGCGTCATGATTCACCGGTTAAGGAATGTCATGGGTCTGATCCGGGATGCGTGTCCCGGATCAGGAAAATGACGGATCATCCTAGGATGGCCATTGAACGTTACAACCGGTTTCGCTCACCGCGGGCGCGGTCTTGTCGCCGGGGACGACTTCGTCAACGCGGAAGAAATCTTCCGGATCGTCCTTGCCCTTCGACTGCGCCTCGCCGACAAAGGCGGACGTCATCAATTGATGGTCGCCCTTGCGGTAATAGACCTTGTTCGACTGCAGCTTGACGTCGTCGGGCAGCTCGAAATTCTCGAGCGCGGTTGCGAGCTTGACGGCGTCGGTAGTCTTTTCCCGGTTGGCGACCAGCGCAAACGTCATCGCCGAGGCGTAGCCGAACCAGTGCCGGGCGGTCGGCACGTTGCCGTTGTTGAGCTTCCTGATATCGGCGACAAACTTTTCGACGCCGGGAACGCCCGGCTGCTTCCAGTACCATTCGAACATCCACACACCGATACGCGCCTCCGGCGGCAGCGCTGCCAGCGATTCCAGCTCCTGCTGCGTTCCCGCGACATGGATCTGCTTGTCGAGGCCGAACTGCACGACCTGCTTCAAGCAGTTGATCATGTCGGAGCCTTGTACCAACAGGATCATCACGTCCGGATTGGCTGCGCGCGCCTTGATCAGAAAGGCGGAGAAATCCGTGGTGCCGAGCGGCGTCAGTTCATTGCCGGTGACGGTGCCGCCGAGCTTCTTCAGATTGTCGGTGCAGGCGTCATAGAGCGTGTGGCCGAAGGCGTAATCGGGCGTGATGAAGTGCCACTTCTTGCCGTATTTGTTGAACAGCACGCTCGACACCGAATTCGCTTCCATCCGCGTGGTGTTGCAGACGCGGAACACGTTCCACTTGCAATCCTTGCCGGTGATCGAATCGGTGTGGCCGCCGGACACGATGTGCAGGATTTTCTTTTCCGCGGTGACCTGGGCGATCGCGGCAGCGATGCCAGAGTTGACGTCGCCGATGATGAAGTTGACCTGATCCCGCTCGATCAGCTTGCGCGCCTTTTGTACGCCGGTGCCGACATCGTTGGCGGAATCTTCCACCAGCAATTCGACCGGACGTCCCAAAATGCCGCCCTTGGCGTTGACCTGCTCGACCGCGAGCTTGGCGCCCATCACCTCGTTGCCGGCCGGCGCCGCATAGACGCCGGTGAGAGGATCGACCATGCCCATCCGGATCGGCGTCTCGCCGCGCGCGCCGATGACGAAGGGCGACGTGACCTGAAACGCGCCAAGCGCCGCCGCGCCTTTCAGGAGGGTGCGGCGATCGAATTTCGGATTGAAAATATGCGTCGTCATGAGTTTTCTCCCTCGTTCGCTGCGTTTCTTCTTTTAAAGAGGTTTCGCCTGGCGCGTTGACGCGCCAGGCGAGATGTTGGTGTCAGGCCGGCCACTGAATCTTGCAGCCGGTGGCCTCCACGGGTCCGGCGGCCTTTTCGCCGGGTACCGGGTTCTTCACGGTGAACATGTTGTCGGGATCGCCCTGTGGCGGATGCGCCTCGCCGACGAACACCGTACTCATCAGCTCGTGGTCGCCGGAGCGATATTCGGGCGCGCCCGGCTGCAGCGCGATCTCCGGCGGCAGCTTGAAGCCGGAGAGCGCCTTGGCGAGCTTGGGCGCATCCAGCGTCTTCTCCTGGTTGGCGATCACGGCGAGCGTCTGCACCGAGACATAGCCGAACCAGTTGCGCGCGGTGGCGGCGCCGCCGGTGAGCTTCTTCATCGCGGCATTGAACTCGGCGACATGCGGCACGCCCGGCTGATCCCACCACCATTCCATGGTCCACCAGCCGATGCGGGCATTGTCGGGTACCGCGCGGATGCTCTCCAGCTCGAACAGGGCACCGCCGACCGCCATCTGCTTGTCGAGGCCGAACTGCACGAACTGCTTCAGGCTCGCGACCTGATCGCCGCCGCCCATCACATTGATCAGCACCTGCGGGTTATAGGCCTTGGCCTGGATCAGATAGGCCGAATAGTCAGGCGTTCCCAGCGGCACCAGCGAGGCCGCGGATGTGCCGCCGGCTGCCTTGAGGACCTTTTCAAAGCCGGCCTGCACCGAATGGCCGTAGGCATAGTCCGGCGTGAGGAAGTACCACTTCTTGCCGAACTTCTCGATGAGCGTCTGGGCGATCGCGTTGGAATCCATCGTGGTGGAATTGCAGACGCGGAACACGTTCCACGAGCAGCTCGAACCGGTGATCGGATCGGTGTGACCGCCGGAGACGATGTGCAGCACCTTCTTTTCGCTGGTGACCTGTGCCATCGCAATCGCGATGCCGGAATTGACGTCGCCGATGATGAAGCTCACCTGGTCGCGTTCGATCAGTTTCCGCGTCTTCTGCACGCCGGTGCCGACGTCATTGGCGGAATCTTCGATCAGCAGCTCGACCGGCCGGCCCAGAATGCCGCCCTTCTTGTTGATCTCCTCGACTGCGTATTTGGCGCCGACCACCTCGCTCTGCGCGATCGCGGCGTAAACGCCCGTCAGTGGATCGACCAACCCGATGCGAACTGGTGTTTCGCCTCTGGCCTTGATGATGAAAGGAGATGTGATTTGCGCCGCAGCAATAACGGCGCCGGATTTCAAAAGAGTCCGCCGATCGACCGACCAGCGCCGTCGCGAGATAGCCATAGTGTCCTCCCGGAAAGTGACTGTGTCTTGATGGACGGCATTCTTCGATGCCTTGCGGGAGATAGGGTAGCCTTTCCTGTTTGTGTTTGCCAAGAGGAGCCGTTGCGACCTTCGGATGAGGGCCCGCTCAAAAAGCCGTCAATGGCCGGCAGCCTTCCTGGCGGCGTCATTGTTGAGGACGATCAGGGCATCGACCGCGACCCCGGTCTTGGGGTTGATCAGGAACGGATTGACGTCGATCGAGGCGATGCGGTTACCGGCGTCCGCGATCAGATTGGACAGACCGACCAGCGCCTTCACCGCGGAAGCCTCATGCAGCGCGGGTTTGCCGCGATAACCCTTGATCTTCACCCCGGCCTTGGTGCGCCCGATCAGAGCCTTGGCCTCGGCAGCATCGAGCGGAGCGCCGGCGAGCGCGACGTCCTTCAAGAGCTCGATGTCCACGCCGCCGGTGCCGAACAGCACCACCGGCCCCATCTCGGCATCGAGGGAAGCGCCGACCACGAGCTCGAGATCGGCCTTGACCTGCTGCGCAATCAAAATGCCTTCGAGCTTCGGCTTGCCCTTGAGCTTCTTCACCCGCGCGGTGATGTCGTTGAACGCCTTCTTTACATCGGCTGCATTGTTCAGATTGAGCACCACGCCGCCGATATCCGACTTGTGGAGGATCTCCGCGCTCACGACCTTGGCGACGACGGGAAAGCCGATCTTCTTCGCGATCTTCACGGCCTCGGCCGCGGTCTGCGCGATCGCTTCTTGCGAAATCGGAATGCCATAGGCTTTCAGCAGGGCTTTTGAGGCGACCTCGTCCAGAGCCGCGCCCCCGGCGTTCTTCAGCGTCTTCTTCAGCACTGCGCGGGCGGAAGATTTCGAGCTGGAGACGAGGTCGGGCACCTCTTTTCGCAGCCACGCATAATCGATCAGCGACTTGATCGCCGTCACCGCGCGGTCCATGCCCTGCATGACCGTGATGTTCGGCAGCGATTTGCGCAACGCCTTGGTGAACTCGGTAAAACCAATCGACATCGCGCTGATATAGATCACGGGCTTGCCGCCATGGCCGGCCATCCCGTCGACAATGCGCAAATTGCGCTCGCGCAGTTCGTGTGGCGCCTTGGGCAATTCAGCGTCGATGATGACGATGTCGGTATCGGGATCGTCGATCATGATCTTGATCGACTGCATATAGACGGAGGGATCGACCACCGCGGCGAAACCTGCATCAAGCGGGTTGCCGACGATCGAGCCGGGTCCCAGCATTTTCGCAAGCTTGTCGCTGGCGTCCTTCTTCAGCGGCGCGAAATTCAGCCCGGCCGAGTAGAAGGCGTCGAGCAACAGCCCGCGCTTGCCGCCGGACAGCGTGACCGCGGCGAGGCGGTCGCCCTTCGGAACGGCGGCATGCGCAAAGCATTCGGTGGTCTCGATCAGCTCGTCGAGGCCGCGGACGCGGATCACGCCCTCGCGCGTCGAGATCGCGTCGAATGTCTCGATCGAGCCCGCCAGCGCACCGGTATGCGCCATCGCCGCAGCGCGGCCGCCTTCGGAAGCGCCGAGCTTCAATGCAATCACCGGCTTGCCGGCGGCGCGCGCGGCCTTGCAGGCATCGCGGAACGCCCTGGTGTTCCGCACGCCCTCGAGATAGACCACGATGACACGGATGGAGGGATCGGCTGCGAAATAGCTCATCAGGTCCGGCGTCTCGAGGCCTGCCTCGTTGCCGGTCGTGACCATGTAGCCGACGCCGACGCCGCGATCTTCCAGCGCCTGGCGGATCGCCATCACGATCGCGCCGGACTGGCCGGCGACCGCTACCGTACCGGGCTCCATGGTGACAATGCGGTCATCGATATTGGTGAACAGGCTCTCGCCGGCGCTCAAGTTGCCGAGGCAATTCGGGCCGGTGACGGCCATGCCGGTTTCGTGCACCGCCTGCCGCAATTCGACGGCAAGCCGCTGGCTGTCCTCGTCCTGCAGCTCGGAAAAGCCCGACGTGACGATGGTCGCCGAGCGCGCGCCGGCGGCGGCAGCATCGCGGATCACCTGCACCGCGAAGCGCGCCGGTACCAGCACCAGCACGTGGTCAGGCTTTTCGGGCAGGCTGGCAAAATCCTTGTAGCAGGGTACGCCCCAGATCGTTTCGCGCCGGGTGTTGATCGGAAACAGGCCGCCTGCGTATTTGTACTTGATCAGGTTGTTCCAGATGCGCTCGGCGTAATTGCCGGGCTTATCGGTCGCGCCAACGAGCACGATATTGCGCGGGTGCAGCATCGCATGGATGCTTTTGACGATCTGGCTCGCGTCAGGCGAGGGTGTCCATTTATGTGACGAAGCAGACGCGTGGCTGACCTGAGCTTCCATCGGCGTATCCTTGACCCCAGCCCATGATCCGGAAAGTGTTTGGCGCTTTTCCGAAAAGATCATGCGCAAGTTCCAGTGTTGTTTCCGTACGGCGGACGCGGCCGCCACGGCGTTTGTCCCTTATTATTGAGAGTTCGCCGAGGTGGCAACCGATGGGGCCGCCTACCAGACCGGCCGCGGGCGCGAAGGCGAGGCGATGCCGGCGAGCAGCACGGCGAGGATGCCGGTCAGGAAGATGCCGTCGAACGTGCCGGCGCCACCGATCGAAGCCACCGGCGCGCCGAGCCCGGTGATCTTGTCGAGATTGGTAAGGTCGGCGCCGATCAGTGTTCCCATCGAGCCGCCGATATAGGCGAGCGGCGCTGCATATTCGCGCGACAGGATGAAGGCGAGGATGGCAGTGGCCACGACCGGGACGAACACCGGCACGGCGATGCCGACGCCCTGCACGGGCGTAGCCATCGAATGGATCACCACGGCGATCACCGCGACCGCGATCGCGGCTCTGAGCCAGAGCTGGTAGCGCAGCACGAGATAGGTCGACATCAAGGTCGGGATTACGGCGCCGCCGACATTGACCGCGAGCACCGTGCCCGGCCACGACGTCACCAGCGGAACGACGTAACGCATGCCGTAGAAATCGACGACCTCGCCGCTGCGAATGGAGTGGCCGGGCAGGATCGTGATCGGGATGTTGAAATAGCTGCCGATCAGGGAGCCGAACAACAGCAGCAGCGCCATTCCCGGACCGACGCCGAGCTTCATATAGGCATAGCCGAGGATGCGGAGCTGGATCAGGATGATCAGCACGCCGAACAGAAATGCCAGCAGGGCGAACAGCCCTGGCGCCAGCGGCAGATAGTGCATCTGGGAATTCATCATCGGCGTTCGGCCTCGCGCGACAGGGTCCAATCATCCCACGGAATGCTACGACGGCATATATGGCGGCGCGGCGGCAAAAAAGAAATCGCCCCGAAAGGGGCGATTTCATGCTTTTCGGAAAGGAGAGGGCCTGGCTCAGCCGTTGGTCTCGGCGCTGATGATGTCGCCGAAGAAGTCCCACTTCTCACCCTTGAACTGCATCATCTTGAGTTGCTCGATCGGGGCGAAGTCGGTCGCTCCGGTATCGATCTTGATGCCCGGGATCAGCGTGTCCGTCGTGAAGTCCTTCAGGCTCGCCGCCTGCTTCATCACATTCTCGCGCGTGAGATTGTCGCCGCACTGCTTCAGCACCTGCACCATGGTCTGGGCTGCTGCGAAGCCGTAGACGAGGTTGGCGTCGGAGATGTTGGCGCCCGGCATGTACTTGTCGATGAAGGCCATGAACTTCTTCATGCCGTTATCGTCCTTCCACTGCGGATCGGAGGCGTCCTTCAAGTAGCCCGCCGACAGGATGCCCTGGCCGGCCTCGAATCCGGCCGGCTTCATCACGGCGCCGATCGAGATCGACACGTCGGTCATCAGGTGCATCGGCTTCCATTCCAGCTCCGCCATCTTCTTGATGGCCTGGGCGGCGAATTTCGGTGTGGAGATATTGACGAACACATCGGCGCCGGTGCCCTTCAGCTTGACTATGTGGCTGTCGATCGATGGCTCGGTGGTCTCGTAGCTCTCTTCGGCCACGATCTGGCTTGCGGCCTTGTCACCGAAGATCTCCTTGAAGCCCGCAACGTAGTCTTTGCCGAAGTCGTCGTTCTGGTAGAAGATCGCGACCTTGGCGTTCGGCTTCTCCTTCAGAATATATTTCGCGAAGATCCGCGCCTCGACCCGGTAGCTGGGCTGGAAGCCCATGGTCCAGGGGAAATCCTTCGGGTCGTTCCACTTGCTGGCGCCGGTGGCGAGGAAGAGCTGCGGCACCTTCTTGGTGTTGTGATATTTCTGCACGGCGGTCTGGGTCGGCGTGCCCAGCGCGTTGAACACCAGGAACACCTCGTCGCTTTCGATCAGCTTGCGGATCTGCTCCACCGTCTTGGGCGGGCTGTAGCCGTCGTCATAGGAAATCCAGTTGATCTTGCGGCCGTTGATGCCGCCCTGCTCGTTGATCATCTTGAAATAGGCTTCCTCGGTCTTGCCGATGATGCCGTAGGCCGAAGCCGGTCCCGAATAGGCCTCGACATTGCCGATCTTGATCTCGGTGTCGCTCGCGCCGGTATCGTATTTCTTCTGGGCAAGCGCGCTTTGGGTGGCCAGCAGCGAGAAAGCAGCCGCGGCCGCAAGGAGTTTCAGTTTCTTGTTATTCATCGAGAGCATTCCCTTGTTCATGGTTGAGTTACGACCCGCGAGGCGGCTGTTGCCGCCAAATCCCTTGATTGGGCTTGTTATGGCTGCACCATGCCCAACTCCGGCTGGTCCGGCTAGACGGACTTTTGGGCATGATTCGACGCTTTGCCCGCGAGGCGGAATAACGTTGCGAATGCCAGCCAGTGGACGCAAGTTTGACGCAGCAAGTTACCGCCATCGTGGGATTAACCCCCTGACGGAAACCAGTCATGAAGAGCCCGTTTTATACCGCCGAGCACGAAGCCTTTCGCGCGGTGATGCGCCGTTTCGTCGCCAACGAAATCGAGCCGCACGCGCACGAGTGGGACGAAGCCGGCGAGTTTCCGCGCACGCTATATGCCAAGGCCGCCGAGATCGGCCTGCTCGGCCTCGGCTTTCCGGAAGAATTTGGCGGCGTGCCCGCCGACCAGTTCATGAGGATCGTGGCGTCGCAGGAATTGGCACGCGCCGGCGCGGGCGGGGTCAGTGCCAGCCTGATGAGCCACACCATCGGCTCGCCGCCGATCGCGCTCGCCGCACGTCCCGAAGTGAAGGCGCGTGTGCTGCCGGAGGTGCTGTCGGGGAAGAAGATTTCGGCGCTGGCGATCACCGAGCCGAGCGGCGGCTCCGATGTCGCCAATCTCCGCACGAAGGCGCGCCGTGATGGCGATCACTACATCGTCAACGGTGAGAAGACGTTCATCACCTCGGGCGTGCGTGCCGACTACCTGACGGTTGCGGTGCGCACCGGCGGCGAGGGCGCATCGGGCGTCAGCCTGCTCCTGATCGAAGGCAATACGCCGGGCCTGTCGCGCACCAAACTGAAGAAGATGGGCTGGTGGGCGTCGGACACCGCGACCCTGCATTTCGACGACTGCCGCGTGCCGGTGAAAAACCTGCTCGGCGAGGAGGGGCAGGGTTTCAAGTTGATCATGCGCAATTTCAACAGCGAGCGGATGGGCATGGCCGCGAGCTGCACGGCCTATGCCCGCGTCTGTGTCGAGGAAGCGATCGCCTATGCCAAAGAACGCCAGACCTTTGGCAAGCCGATCGCGCAGCATCAGGTGATCCGCCACAAGATCGTCGACATGGCGCAGAAGGTCGCGGCGTCGCAGGCGATGCTGGAAATGCTGGCATGGCGGCTCGGGCAGGGCGAAAGTCCGGTCGCCGAAATCTGCATGATGAAGAACCAGGCAACGCAGACCATGGCGTACTGCGCCTCCGAGGCGGTACAGATTTTTGGCGGCGCGGGCTTCATGCGCGGCATCAAGGTCGAACGCATCTACCGCGAGGTGAAGGTCAATGCGATCGGCGGCGGCACCGAGGAAATCATGAAGGATCTCGCCTCGAGGCAGATGGGGCTGTGACAATGTCCCTCATTAGTGCCATTCCGGGGCGCGCGAAGCGCGAGTCCGGAATCCATAACCCCAGGCTATGGTTATGGATTCCGGGCCTGGCCCTTCGGGCCATCCCGGAATGACGAAGGATGGATGAACGATGCTCTTCACCGCCGACCACGACGAAGTCCGCCGCTCCTTGCAAAAGTTCATCGCGAGCGAGATCAACCCTCACGTCGACGAATGGGAGAAGGCCGACATCTTCCCCGCGCATGAGCTGTTCAAGAAGCTCGGCAATCTCGGCTTTCTCGGGCTCAACAAGCCGGAAGCATTCGGCGGGCAGGGGCTCGACTACTCCTATGCGCTGATGATGGCCGAGGAGCTCGGCGCCATCAAATGCGGCGGCGTGCCGATGGCGATCGGCGTGCAGACGGACATGGCCACTCCCGCGCTGGCGCGGTTCGGCTCCGACGAGGTGCGCCGCGAATTTCTCGCGCCCGCGATCTCGGGCGATCAGGTGGCCTGTATCGGCGTCTCCGAGCCCGGCGCGGGCTCCGATGTCGCCTCGATCAAGACCAGTGCGCGTTCCGACGGCGATGACTACGTCATCAATGGCGGCAAGATGTGGATCACCAACGGCACGCAGGCCGACTGGATCTGCCTGCTCGCCAATACCAGCGACGGGCAAGCCCATCGCAACAAGTCGCTGATCTGCGTGCCGATGAAGACCAGCGGCGTACAGGTCGCGCGAAAACTCGACAAGATGGGGATGCGCTCCTCCGACACAGCGCAGATCTTCTTCGACAATGTCCGGGTGCCCAAGCGCAACCGCATCGGCGAAGAGGGCCAGGGTTTCACCTATCAGATGATTCAGTTCCAGGAGGAACGGCTATGGGGTGCGGCCGCCTGCCTCAAGGCGCACGAGTTCATCATCAACGAGACCATCGACTACACCCGCAACCGAAAAGCCTTTGGCGGCTCGATCCTCGACAACCAGGTGGTGCACTTCAAGCTCGCGGAGATGCAGACCGAGGTCGAGCTGCTGCGTTCGCTGATCTATCGCGCCGGCGAACAGCTCGTCGCCGGCGAGGACGTGACCAAGCTCGCGACCATGGCGAAGCTGAAAGCCGGCCGGCTCGGGCGCGAATTGACCGATGCCTGCTTGCAGTTCTGGGGCGGCATGGGCTTTATGAACGAGACGCCGGTCAGCCGCGCCTATCGCGACAGCCGCCTGACCTCGATCGGCGGCGGCGCCGACGAGGTGATGCTGATGGTGCTGTGCAAGATGATGGGCATATTGCCGGCAATGAAGAAGGGGAACGCCTCATGATCACGCTCTATCACTGCGACGGCGCGCGCTCGTTCCGACCGCTCTGGATGCTGGAGGAGATGGGGCTCGAATATGAGCTGAGAATGCTGCCGTTCCCGCCACGGGTGTTTGCCAAGGAATATCTCGCGCTCAATCCGCTCGGCACCATCCCCTTCATGGTCGACGGCGAGACCAAAATGACGGAATCCTCCGGCATCTGTCATTATCTCGGCACCAGATATGGCCCGACCCCGCTGATGGTTGGTGAGGGCGACGCTGCTTATGGCGCGTTCCTGAACTGGATGTATTTTTCCGACGCCACGCTGACCTTTCCGCAAACGCTGGTGCTCCGCTACAGCCAGCTCGAGCCGGAGGAACGCCGCAACCCGCAGGTCGCGACCGACTACGCCAAATGGTTCCTCGGCCGGCTTCGCGCGGTCGAGGCCGCCACGGCCAACGCCGAGACGCTGTGCGCCGGCCGTTTCACCGCGGCCGATATCGTGATCGGCTACGCGCTGCGGCTCGCCAGCACGATCGGCCTTGCCAAGGATTTTGGTCCCAACGTCACCGCCTATTGGGGACGCCTGCAGCAGCGCGAGGCATACCAGCGCGCGGTCGCAGCCGAGAAAAAGGCAGGACTCGAGCAGAATGTCGCTGCAAGGGTCCGGGCCTGATTTGATTGTTCCGTCATTCCGGGACGGCACTGACGGCGCCCGGAATGACGGGTGACAGGTCCCCAATTTGCGCTAAGGTGCTGCCCATCGCAGCGGCCCAAAAAGAGCCGCGCGAGGAGGATAGCCATGGACGACAGGGCCAATGCATCAGGTCATCTGATGCTGATCACACCGGAGCGGGTGTTTTACGCCGGGCTGCTCGGCCGGCCACGCGAACGCTGTCCCGGCGCGTTCCATGTCTATGTGGCGCTGCGTGGCGGCCTTTGGCTCACCACCGCCGACGGCCGCGAGGTCTATGGCGAACTGGTCGCCACCGCGCCCAATCTGCGGCACACCATCGCAAGTGATTATCGCTCCGCGATCTGCCTCGTGATCGAGCCGGAAAGCGTGCCCGACGGCACTTTCGAGCAATGGGAGAAACGGCTGCAGGGGGTGGAGCGCGATTTCTTCGCCCACCGTATCCGGCTCGCCTATGAAACGCTGCTCACGCAAAAATGCCGCGGCGAGATCGACAACGCCGCGTTCGATCGCATGTGTTTTGGCGAAGCCCTGCCGCAACGGCCACTTGATCCGAGAATCGTCCGCTCGATCGGGCGCATCGGCAAATTCTCCGGCGAGCCGGTGACGGCAACGGCCTGCGCCACGGAAGCCGGCCTTTCCGCCTCGCGCTTCCTGCATCTGTTCAAGCAGGAGACCGGCATCTCGTTCCGCTCGTTCCGCGCCTGGAAGCGCGCGCGGCATCTGCTGCACTTCGCCAACCAGGACCTCAACCTCGCGCATCTCGCACAGGACATCGGCTATCCGGATTCGACGCATTTCAGCCATTCGATCCGAAGGTTCTATGGCCTGAAGCCGCGCGCGATCTTCTCCGGCTCGCGCGATCTCGCGATCTACCGCAGCGGGCAGGGGACGGAGGAGGCGGCGCTGACGTAACACTCGGTGTCGTCCCGGCGAAAGCCGGGACCCATACCGCGGAATCTATCAATCAGGCTTCGAGGCCAATACCGCGCGCAATAACCGACAGCGGTGGTTATGGGTCCCGGCATTCGCCGGGACGACAGCGAGTCAGATATTCGCGCCCTCAATGATATTCCCGAACCTTGTCCAGCCATTGCCTTCCCAGCGCTGCAGCTGCATCTGCTGCAGCGGGCGGTGATTGGTCGGGCTGGTGTTGACGCGGATGCCGGGCAACAGCGTCGGCGCCTCGACATCGTGCAGGTTGTTGGCCTCGCGCATGATGTTCTCGCGGGAGAAATCGCCGTTGCATTGCTTCAGGATTTGCATCAGCACGCCGGCCACCATGTAGGCATAGAGGTTGTAGCCGTCCTTGGGATTTCCTTCGGGAAAGTATTTCGCCATGAAGGCGAGATATTCCTTGATGGCGGGATCATCCGCCCAGGCGGGGTCGGCGACGTCCTTCAGATAGACCGAGGTGATGACGCCCTGCGCCTTCTCTACCCCGACCGGAATGATGGTGGCGGTGATCGAGGAGGCGCCGCTCGGGATGAAATGCATCGGCTTCCAGCCGAGTTCGAAAATCTTCCGCATCGATTGCGCCGCGAATTTCGCCGTCGTGCCCGAGATCAGCACATCCGGATTGGCGGCCTTGAGCGAGACGATCTGGGAATCGATGGTCGGGTCGGTCACTTCATGCGAGGCGACAGTGGCCAATTGTTCGAACTTCGCGCCCAGCACGTCCTTCAGGCCGGCGACAAAATCCTTGCCGAGATCGTCGTTCTGGTAGAGCACCGCGAATTTCGCGTCGGCCTTCTGGCTCAGCGCATATTTGGCAAAGATCTGCGCCTCGGTGCGCGCGCTCGGCGCAAAGCCCATGGTCCAGGGATAGGTCTTGTAGTCGCCCCATTTGTCGCCGTTCACCGACAGGAACAGATGCGGCACTTTCTGCGCGTTGATGTATTTGACCACGGCCGAGTTCGGCGCAGTGCCGAGCATATTGAACAGGAAGGCGACATTGTCGCTTTCGATCAATCGGCGCACCTGCTCGACGGTCTTGGCCGGATTGAAGGCGTCGTCGTAGTAGATGTACTTGATCTGCCGGCCGCCAACCCCGCCCTGCTCGTTGATCATCCTGAAATAGGCTTCCTGGCAGCGCGCCTGCACGCCGAGCGCGGAGACCGGGCCGCTGAGCGACGTCGTGCTGCCGATCTTGAGTTCGGTGGCGGTGACGCCGGGCGTGTCCTCGGCGTGGGCGCTGCGGAGGCCGAGCGCCGATACAGCAGCAGCAACCAGAAGCGAGCGTCTGTCGATCATGGTTTCCTCCGCGATCGCGGCCCGTTGGTCGGGCTTTGCTTGATCGTGAGTTTACGCCGCGACGGCGTCAGCGGTCTTGTGTTAACGGGCTGGAACAAAGGATATTGCGCTGCAAAGGGATCTAGCCAGTCAACGCAAGAAGGCGTGACGGCCGCCTCGCCATCATGCAAGATGAGGCATCCGCAAACGAATGAGTGTCATGAGCGACAAGGCCGTCATCACCTGCGCGCTGAACGGCGTGCTCACCGATCCCAGGCAACATCACGTGCCGGTCACGCCGGAAGAGATGGCGCGCGAAGCCAGGGCCGCCTTCAATGCGGGCGCCAGCATCATGCACATCCATCTGCGTCAGCAGGAGCCGAACAAGGGCCATCTGCCGTCCTGGGAGGTCAGTGTCAGCAAGGAGATTCAGCAGGCGATCCGCGAGGCCTGCCCGGGCGTCATCATCAACCACACCACGGGCACGTCGGGCCCGAACTACCAGGGCGCGCTCGATTGCGTGCGCGAGACCAGGCCCGAGATCGCCGCCTGCAACGCCGGCTCGCTGAATTATCTGAAGGTCAAGGCCGACAACACCTGGGCCTGGCCGCCGATGCTGTTCGACAACGCGGTCGAGAAGGTGCAGCACTATCTCGACGTCATGAAGGAAGCCGACACCATCCCGGAGTTCGAATGTTTCGACGTCGGCATCGTGCGCTGCGTCGGCATGTACCGGCAGACCGGCATGTATTCCGGGCCGCTTGAATATAATTTCGTGATGGGCGTCGCCTCGGGCATGCCGGCCGATCCGGAGTTGCTGCCGATTCTCTTGAAGCTGAAGGCCAGGGAAGCGCATTGGCAGGTCACCGCGATCGGCCGCGCGGAAATCTGGCCGCTGCACCAGCGCTGCGCCGATCTCGGCGGGCATCTGCGAAGCGGGCTCGAGGATACCTTCTATCTCGGCGACGGCACCAAGGTGACTTCGAACGGGCAACTGGTCGAGGCGCTCGCCGCCTGCGCGCGGAAGGCGGGCCGCGAGATCGCGTCACCGGCCGAAGCGCGCAAGATTTTTGGGACGAGGCATTAGGCACAAAGGTCGCCCGATCGTCATTGCGAGCGAAGCGAAGCAATCCATCGCACCACAGAAAGAATGGATTGCTTCGTCGCTTCGCTCCTCGCAATGACGGGTGACCCAAGGGAGGACGCGCATGGACAATCTCGCAGCAACCGGCGGCGTGCGGGGCCCGGGCCGCATCGGGCGTGTGGCGATCGGCGATCTCCTCAAGCGTGCGGCGCGGCGGTTTCCGGACCGCGTTGCCGTCACCGACGGCGCGCGCCAGGTGACCTATACCGAGATCGAGCGCGACGCCAACCGCTTCGCCAATTATCTCGTCGCGCGCGGTCTCAAACCCGGCGACAAGATTTCGACCATCTGCAACAACTCGGTCGAGTTCGTCAAAGCGCTGTTCGGCATTCATCGCGCGGGTCTGGTCTGGGTGCCGGTCAACACCATGCTCGGCCCCTCCGACATGGATTACATCCTGGGCCACGCCGAAGTGCGCTCCGCTCTGATCGACGACAATCTGTATGCGCAGGCCGACCGCCGCGCGGCGTTGCAGAAGCGCGGCATCGAGCTGATCGCGATCGATCTCGCCGGCAGCGCCAAGGCCGCCGGCCTTGAGGAGTTCAACGATCTCCTCAAGGGACAATCCGACATCGAGCCCGAGATCGAGATCAACGACCGCGATCTCGCGATGATCATCTACACATCAGGCACGACCTCGCGGCCGAAGGGCGCGATGCACTGTCATCTCGCCGTGGTGATGGCGGTCATGAGCAACTGCGTTGAGATGCAACTCTCCCGCGACGATGGCGTCACCGGACAGTTCCCGATCTTCCACTGCGCTGGGCACGTGCTGCTGCTCAGCTACCTCTCGGTCGGCGGCCGCATGGCGCTGATGCGCGGTTTCGATCCTGTCGCCTGCATGGAAGCGATCGTGCGCGACAGGCTCACCGTGTTCGTCGGCCTTTCGCTCATGTATCAGGCGATCCTCGACCACCCGCGCCGCCGGGAATACGACCTTTCAGGCCTGCGCTGCTGCGTCTACACCATGGCGCCGATGGGCCGGCCGCTGCTGGAACGCGCGATGGCGGATCTCTGCCCGAACTTCGTGCTCAGTAGCGGGCAGACGGAAATGTATCCGGCGACCACGATGTCGCGGCCGGAGGTGCAGCTCGATCGCTTCGGCAATTACTGGGGCGAGTCGCTGATCGTCAACGAGACCGCGATCATGGACGACAACGGCAATCTCCTGCCGCGCGGCGAAGTTGGCGAGCTCGTGCATCGCGGGCCGAATGTGATGATGGGCTATTACAAGGAACCGAAGGCGACCGAGGAAGCGCGCAAATTCGGCTGGCATCACACCGGCGATTTGGCGCTGATTGACGACAACGGCGAGGTGCTGTTCCTCGATCGCAAGAAGGACATGATCAAGTCCGGCGGCGAGAATGTCGCTTCCATCAAGATCGAGGAGACGCTGCTGGCGCATCCCGCCGTGCAGAATGCGGCCGTGGTCGGCCTGCCGCATCCGCAATGGGGCGAGGCGGTTTCCGCCTTCGTCAAGCTGAAGCCGGGTGCACAGGCAAGCGAGGCGGAGATTTCGGAACATTGCCGCAAATCGCTCGGCGGCTTCCAGGTGCCGAAGATGATCCGCATCGTCGAGGACATGCCGATGACCGCAACCGGCAAGCTGCGCAAGGTCGAGTTGCGCCAGGCGTACAGCGATTATTTTGTGGCAAAGAGCGCTTAGGTAATGGCAGTCATCGAGTCGACGATTGCGACCGGCAGCGACGCCTTCAAAGCCAACCGCGACGGCATGCTGGCGTTGATCGCGCGGATGCGCTCGCTGGAGGAGCGTACACGCCTGGCTTCCGCCGCCGCGAAGGATCGCTTCCACAGGCGCGGGCAGCTCTTGCCGCGCGAGCGCGTCGCGCTGGTGCTTGATCCCGGCTCGCCGTTCATCGAGCTTTCGACGCTGGCCGGCTACATGTTCGATGTGCCCGATGCCGACAAGAGCGTGCCCGGCGGTGGTGTGATCGCCGGCATCGGCTTTGTCTCGGGCATCCGCTGCATGGTCAGCGCCAACGACGCCGGCATCGACGCCGGCGCGCTGCAGCCTTTCGGTCTCGACAAGACGCTGCGGGTGCAGGAATTGGCGCTGGAGAACAAACTGCCTTATGTGCAGCTCGTCGAGAGCGCGGGCGCCAATCTGTTGCGCTACCGCGTCGAGGACTTTGTCCGCGGCGGCAACATCTTTCGCAACCTGGCGCGGCTGTCGGCGGCGGGGCTCCCTGTCGCGACTGTGACCCACGGATCGTCGACCGCGGGCGGCGCCTACCAGACCGGTCTCTCCGATTACATCGTGATGGTGCGTGGCCGCACCCGCGCCTTCCTCGCAGGCCCGCCACTGCTCAAAGCTGCGACCGGCGAGGTCGCGACCGAGGAAGAGCTTGGCGGCGCCGAGATGCACACGAGCATCTCGGGCCTTGGAGATTATCTCGCCGAAGACGACCGCGATGCGCTCCGCATTGCGCGCGAGATCATGGCGGCGCTGGAATGGGACCGGCCGGAGCCGGTGACGGCTTGGTTCAAGCCGCCGCGCTACGAGGCCGAAGAACTGCTCGGCATCATGCCGATGGATCACAAGCGCCCAGTCGACATGCGCCAGGCGATCGCGCGCTTTGTCGACGATTCCGATTTCACCGAGTTTTCGCCGAACTACGGTCCCGCGACCGTCTGCGGCCATGCCCGCATCGAGGGCCATGCAATCGGCATCGTCACCAATAACGGCCCGCTCGATGTGCCCGGCGCCAACAAGGCGACGCATTTCATCCAGGCCTGCTGCCAGACGCGGACGCCGCTGCTCTACATGAACAACACCACCGGCTACATGGTCGGCCGCGCCTATGAAGAGGCCGGCATGATCAAGCATGGCTCCAAGATGATCCAGGCCGTGACCTCGGCGACGGTGCCGCAGATCACGATCTATTGCGGCGCGTCGTTTGGCGCGGGCAACTACGGCATGTGCGGGCGCGGTTTCCATCCGCGCTTCTGCTTCTCCTGGCCGAACGCGAAAACGGCCGTGATGGGCGGCGAGCAGGCCGCCGAGACCATGGCGATCGTGACCGAAGCCGCCGCCGCGCGGCGCGGCAAGCCGGTCCCGAAGGAAAAGCTGGATGCGATGAAGGCCGAAATCGTCGGCGTGTTCGATGGGCAAATGGATGTGTTCTCGACCTCGGCCCGCGTGCTCGACGACGGCGTGATCGATCCGCGCGATACGCGCAGCGTGCTGGCCGAGGTGCTCGCGGTCTGCCGCGAGGCGGAGGCGCGCAACCCGAAAGCCATGCAGTTCTCGGTGGCGCGGCCATGAACGGCGTGATGAAGCGGACGCCGTTCTTCAAGATCCTGATCGCCAATCGCGGCGAGATCGCGCTGCGCATCATGCGCACGGCGCGACGGCTCGGCTATGGCGTGGTTGCGGTCTATTCGGACGCCGACCGCGATGCGCTGCATGTGCGCGAGGCCGATGCCGCGGTGCGGATCGGCGGGGCGCTGCCGGCGCAATCCTATCTCAATATTCCCGCGATCATCGAAGCGGCGAAAGCGGGCGGCGCCAGCGCCGTGCATCCCGGCTATGGCTTCCTCGCCGAGAACGAGGACTTTGCGCAGGCCTGCCGCGACGCCGGCCTCGTCTTCATCGGCCCGTCGCCGGAAGCGATCAAGGCGATGGGCAACAAGGCCGGCGCCAAGCAGATCATGCGCAACGCCGGCGTACCTGTCGTGCCAGGCTATCAGGGCGCCAACCAGAGCGACGACGTGATGCTGGCGGAAGCGGGCAAGATCGGCTTTCCCGTGATGATCAAGGCGGTCGCCGGCGGCGGCGGCCGCGGCATGCGGCTGGTCGCGGAGGCGGCCGCTTTCCCCGACGCACTGCGCAGCGCGCGCTCCGAGGCGAAAGCCGCGTTCGGCGACGGCACCGTGATCCTCGAACGTGCCATCCGCAATCCGCGCCATATCGAAATCCAGGTGTTCGGCGACCGCTATGGCAACGTCATCCATCTCGGTGAGCGCGACTGCTCGGTGCAGCGCCGGCACCAGAAGCTGATCGAGGAGGCGCCGTCGCCGGCGGTGTCGCCAAAACTTCGGCAGCGCATGGGGGACGTTGCGGTCGCGGCCGTCCGGTCGCTGCGCTATGAAGGCGCGGGCACGCTCGAATTCCTGCTCGACGAGCGCGGCGAGTTCTATTTCATGGAAATGAACACGCGGCTGCAGGTCGAGCATCCCGTGACCGAAGCGATCACCGGCCTTGATCTCGTCGAGTTGCAGTTGCGGGTGGCGAGTGGCGAGCCGCTCGGCCTGGTGCAGGAGCAGATCAGGTTCTCCGGCCACGCCATCGAGGTGAGGCTGTGCTCGGAAGACCCCGGCCATGAGTTCATGCCGCAATCGGGCCGCATGGCGCGATGGCAGATGCCCGAGAGCGTCCGCGTCGAGCACGCACTGCAGTCGGGCTCGGAAATTCCGCCGTTCTACGATTCCATGATCGCCAAGATCATCAGCCAGGGCGCCAGCCGCGAGGAGGCGCGCGGCAAGCTCATCTCTGCGCTGGAGCAGACCGTTGCCTTTGGCGTGGCCACAAACCAGGCCTTCCTGATGTCGTGCCTGCGGCATCCCGCCTTTGCGTCAGGTGAGGCGACGACGGCCTTCATCGGCCAGCATCGCGACGAACTGCTGCGCAAGGACGGCGCCTCCGATGCGGCGCTGGCGGCGCTGCTGCTTCATGTGAGCCATCCCGATGCTCGGCCTTGGCGGCGCGGAAGGTCGCTGGCCGCGACATTTGCCGTGCCCATGCGGATCGAATTCGACCGCGTGGCGCATGAGCTGGAGATCAGCCGCGAGCGTGAGGGAGGCGTCCTCGTGACCCGCGATGGGGGCGAGCAGCGCTTCGAGATCGATGAACTGAGCGGTGACACCATCCGCTTCCGCGCCGATGGCATAATGCAGCGCGTCATCTTCCATCGCGATGGTGGCGGGCTCTATTTCCTGCATCGCGGCGTCACGCATGCAGTGCGCGATCTCACCCTTGCCGCGCCGGAAGCCGTCGCCACCAATGGCGGCGACGGCAAGGTCCGCGCCGCCATGAACGGCCGCGTCGTGGCGGTGCTGGTGAAGCCGGGCGATCGTGTCGCGGTGGGTCAGCCGGTGATGACGCTGGAAGCGATGAAGATGCAGCATGTGCACGCCGCCGGCATCGCCGGCACGGTTTCCGCGATCGACGTCGTCGAAGGCGAGCAGGTCACGACCGGGAAGGTCGTGGTGGAGATCGAAGCGATTTAATCCCGCTGTCGTCCCGGCTTTCGTCGGGACGACAGTGAATTATGCGGGCCGCCCCGTCTCGTCATTCAGCAAACATGCCACCTGATGCCCTGGCCCGGCCTCCTTCAGCACCGGCCGCTCGACCTTGCAGCGGTCGATGGCGTAGCGGCAGCGGGTGTGGAAGGCGCAGCCCGATGGCGGATTGACCGGGCTCGGCACGTCGCCGTCGACCAGCGGTTTCAGGCGCTTCATCCTGGGATCGGCAACCGGCACCGAGGCGAGCAGCGCCTGGGTATAGGGATGGCGGGGATTTTTGAACAGCTCGGTCTTGTCGGCGATCTCGACAATGCGGCCGAGATACATCACGGCGACGCGGTGGCTGATATGGGCGACGACGGCCAGATCGTGCGCGATGAAGAGGTAGGAGAAGCCGTGCTCGCGCTGCAGGTCGATCAAGAGGTTGATCACCTGCGCCTGGATCGAGACATCGAGCGCCGAAACCGGCTCGTCGCACACGATCAGCCGTGGCCCGAGTGCGAGCGCCCGCGCAATGCAGATGCGCTGGCGCTGGCCGCCGGAGAATTGATGCGGAAAATTCTTCATCTGGTCGGGCCTTAACCCGACCTGCTGAAAGAGTTTCGCGACCCAGTCCTGCTTCCCGCTGCCTGAGGCGAGCCCGTGCACGCTAAGCGGCTCGCCGACGATGTCGCCCGCGGTCATGCGCGGATTGAGCGAGGCGAACGGGTCCTGGAACACGATCTGCATCGAGCGCCGGACGGGGCGCATTTCCGTCTTGCTGAGATGGGTGATGTCCTGTCCGTCGATCCGGATTTCGCCGCTTGTCGGCTCGACCAGCCGCAGCACGCTGCGTGCCACCGTCGACTTGCCGCAGCCGGATTCGCCGACCAGCCCGAGGGTCTCGCCGACGCCGACCGAGAAGCTCACGCCGTCGACCGCGTGCACGGTGCCGACCTTGCGGCGGAGTACCCCGCTTCGCACCGGATAATGCTTGATGAGGTCGTTGACCTCGAGCAGCGCGCGCGGTTCGGTCATGACATCGCCACCGTTTCCGCGGCGCGCCAGCAGGCCGCCAGATGCGGTCCGCCGAAATCCTGCAGCGGCGGGTATTCGGCGCGGCAGCGATCGATCGCGAGCGCGCAACGGGGTGCAAAGGCGCAGCCCTGGGGCAGCCGCGTCAACGAAGGCACGGTGCCCGGAATTTCCGCCAGCCGCGCGCTGCCTGTGGTCTGCGCTGTCGGTACCGCCGGGATCGAAGCCATCAGCCCACGCGTATAGGGATGGCGCGGGTTGGCGAACAAGGTGTCGACGTCCGCCTCCTCGACCTTTTTCCCGGCATACATCACGATGACGCGCTGCGCGGTCTGCGCCACCACGCCGAGATCATGCGTGATCAGGATCAGCCCCATTCCCAATTCTTTCTGCAGGTCGATCATCAGCGCGAGGATCTGGGCCTGAATGGTGACGTCGAGCGCGGTGGTCGGCTCGTCCGCGATCAGCAGCGCCGGGCGGCAGGCGAGCGCCATCGCGATCATCGCGCGCTGACGCATGCCGCCGGAGAGTTGATGCGGATATTCCTGCGCGCGCCGCGCCGGCTCGGGGATCCGCACCAGACGCAGCATCTCGACCGCCTTGTCCCGGGCTTGCTTCGCGCTCATGTCGCGATGCAGCCGCACCGCCTCGCTGATCTGGTCGCCGATCCGGATCACCGGATTGAGCGAGGTCATCGGCTCCTGGAAGATCATG
>DATMNV010000056.1:0-3391 GCA_035568535.1 Bradyrhizobium sp. | reverse complement strand
ACGCCGTCCTTGCCGAGTTCGGCGGCAAGCGCGCGGGTGAACCCGAGCACGCCGTGCTTCGATGTGGTGTAGGCGGGCGAGTTCGGCGTGCGCACATGCATGAAGGATTGGATCGAGGCGATGTTGATGATGCGCCCCTTGTTGGCGCGCAAGGCGCCGAGAAAGGCGTGCGTCACGTTGAACACGCCATTGAGGTTCACCGCCATGATCTCCTGCCAGTCCTTGACCACGGCGTCGGCGTCGCCAGCGAACGCGTTGCGCCGGTTGATGCCGGCATTGTTGACCAGGATCGAGGGTTGACCGAGGCGGCTTGCGACTCCCGCGGCGATTATGCGGCAGGCGTTGCAGTCGCTGACGTCGAGCGTGAAGGCGTGCGCCTTGCCGCCGGCTTCGGCAATGTCCGCGGCCGTTTTGGCAGCCCCGTCGCCATTGACGTCGAGCACGGCGACCGCCGCGCCCTCGCGGGCAAAGCCGAGCGCGATGGCGCGGCCGATTCCAGAGGCGGCGCCGGTTACGGCCGCGATGTGATCCTGCAAAAGTCCGGGCATTTATGTTGTCCCCCCTGTCGCATGAAGCGCAGCGAGAATAGCAGCGCGCGCCCAACGAAGGCATGTCGCGCGGCGCAATTCAATCGCGACGCTGCCCGACCCTAAGCCGCGCGCGCCGACCAATCACATGAACTGACTTCCATGCTCTCGATTTTCCGACTTGCGCTGGTCTGTCACGCTGAGATTCGCGAATCCGCCAAGTCTCGCTGCCTTGAGTGACCATCCCCGAGACAGCTCCCGATCCCTTGCAAATGTTCCTGTTTTGTTCTATCTTAGCTAAAGAATTGGGGGAGCGAACTGTCATTGGTGAAGCGTAGTCGTGTGGCCTCGAGTCCCGCCGGGAGGACGGAAGCGTGCTGGTTCGCGCATTCGCTCTACTAGCGGTGTTGCTGACGCCTGCGTCCGCCTGCGCCGAAGATTCGGCAAGGACCCTCCATGAACTACTGGTCCAATACCGCTGCCCGGTGGTCGATCGCTTGGAACAGATCTACAAGGCCGCCCCTTCTTCTCACCCACAGAACTTGTTTCTGATCGTCTCCTTTGCCGCGCGTCCGCACGACTATGTCCAGTGCGTCTTCGATCCCCTGACGTATATGTTTTGTGAGGCAGCCGCCGGTTCTACGACAATGTCGCCAGCAAGCCACGGACCCGCCATTTGCCCGCGAGCGCCATCGCCGCGCTCGCCCGCCTCGGATTTTCGACTGACGACTCGGAGGGAAATTTTCGGATCGGCTTCGAAGTGAAGGAACCGCCGGATTTCAACGCCGTCGCCGACCTCATCCTGCAAGCGCTGCATGACGCGTTCGAGGCTCGGGCGGGCGCGACGCTCCTGATCGAAGCGCCACTGGCACCGCGACCGACGGGCAAATGCGTTCCGGTGGGTTAGCGAGCGAGCGACGCGCATGGGATGGATTGAGCGACAACGAAACACGAGCACACGAAATTGAGAGCATACTTTTCTCAGGGGGACGACGAATGAGACCCACGCTCATCATGGCGACAGTGACGGCCGCCACCATCGGGTTCGGGACAGCCGCCGCCAGCGCCGAAGACATCGCACTGTCGTTGGTTCATCCGAAGGGCCGGATCGACATCCCGGTCGGCGCCGTCAAGCAGGTCAATTCCGAGGCAATCTCTAGGGTCCGCAATACGGAAACCGGAGAGGTTCATGAATACAAAGATCCGCACGTCGACGTGTGCCTCGCAGCGGAGTTCCGGGAGCGCATTTGCCAGCTGACGCAGCAAATCGTCGACGAACCGCTGGCAATCGTTGTTGATTGTGAGACGATATCAAAGCCGATTGTGCGCGAACCCCTCTGCACCCAGAGCTGCTTTCGCATCTCGATATTCGACCTCGCTGACGCAACCGCATTGGCGCAGCGGATTCGCCACGGAACAAATAAAGCGTGCGCCCCATCCTCTTGACATCAAGACCAAAAAACCACAGGGCGGGACGACCGCGTCAATCTTCTGGCTTGAGCCGATAGGCCTTGTCAGGGTCGAGGCCGGTGTGAAACAGCGGGTCGGCAAAGTCGCCGCCGCGCGGGCAAATGCGCGGGAGCTTCGTCTCTCCCGCATTGTCCGGGATCTCCTCGTTCAACAGGAGCATCGCGCCGGAGCGCGTCATGCGCAGCGTGCTCGCGGTATCCTCGTCCACCTCCGGGCCGGTGTTGTGCGCGGCCGCGGCGACGAAGCCCTTGTCGGCGGCCGCGAACCCGGCGGTGAAGTGGCAGTGGTACTTTGCCCGGCCGAAGGTTGTCGCGCCGAAGGTCGCTCGGTAGTGCGCCTCGCCGCCATCGGCCACGAGCCAAAGCTCGGAATCGTGGTTCTTCCACAGCCCGGCATACGAGGCGGCCGGGGACAGGTTGCGCAGGAAGGCGATGCGTTCGCGAAGCTGCGCCTCGAGATCCGCCAGCGCATCGAAGTCGCCGCCGCGGCGCAGGCGCGCGATCTGCGCGCGCAACTCTTTTCCCTCCGGCGGACTCTGCTTGCCCCAGACCTCGCCCTCGAAGCCGCTGTCGAGGTCTTCGAGGAATTTCTTCTGATCGGCGCGCAGCGCCTTCGCCGTGGCCGGATCGAGGCCCGCGATCGCGTTTTGCCACGCCGCCGCAAGCTCCCGATCGGCCGCGGCAATCCTGGCATCGGCGCAGGTCGCCAGTTCGCGGGCGGTGCGCGCCGTGCGGCAATCGAACGACGGCTCGGCAGCGGCAAGCGGCGCCGCGAGCGACCGGGCGAGCAGCGACAAGAGCGCCACCAGAACGGCGGTGCGGAGCATTTGGCTAACAGCTGCTATTTCTTCAGCAACTGATCGCGCTGTTGGACCAGCCGGTCGAGGTCTTCCTGTTGCTGGGCAATCCGATCGGCATTGCGATCCTCATCCTCGGCGCCGGACTGCGCAGCGGCCTGCTCGATGAGCTGCCGGATGTTGTCGCGCGATGGCGATCCGCTGTTCGAGTTCGGCAAGCGATAGCGACGGGCCGTTTGGCATTTGGTTTCTCCGCTCCTGGATGGGCTGCGGCAATTCTAGCCTGGATTGAGCGACGGGAAATCCGGCCGCAAGGCACCTCTTCCGGCATGCGGGGCGCCCGAGCGAGCGGCTTCTCCGTCGCGGCACGGCGCGCGAAGACGAAAGCGAGCGATGCCGCGTGGCAGCGCGGTCTGCTAACTCTTGCGGCCCTCCCAGTACAAGGCCCACACCGCCACCAGCGCGGTGATGGTCGCCAGCAGGAACAATCCCGACAGCAGCGCGCCCTCGACCGGCCATTGGAGCAGGCGGGCGAGGTCGTAGAGCACATAAGCCGCGAAGGTGAAGGCAAGGCCGTAGAGATACGGCCGCCCCTGCC
>DATMNV010000055.1:0-29552 GCA_035568535.1 Bradyrhizobium sp. | reverse complement strand
GACGGCGCGCGCAAGATCGGCGAGGGCCGCCACGCCCGGGGACTGGTCAATGTCGAGGCTTTCAACAAGCGGTTCGGCTCGACGATGTAGCCTGCACCGCGAGCGAAGCGAAGCAATCCATCCCTCCTCGCGCGGACAATGGATTGCTTCGTCGCTTTGCTCCTCGCAAGACGATGGCGACTACTTCGCCAGCTCCTTCGACCGCGCCGTCGCCGCGGCGATCGCGCGGGTCATGAGCTGCTGCATGCCGTCCTTGCCCATCAGCACTTCCAGTGCTGCCGCAGTCGTGCCGCCGGGCGAGGTGACGTTCTGGCGCAGGGTGGAGGAGGGCAGGTCCGAGCGATGCAGCAATTCGCCCGAACCGGCGACGGTCTCGCGCGCGAGCTTTGTCGCTAGCGCCTCCGGCAATCCCGCCGCGACGCCGGCGCGCGCCAACTCCTCCGCGAGCAGGAACACGTAGGCCGGGCCCGAGCCCGAGACCGCGGTGACCGCGTCCATCAGGCCTTCGTCCTCAACCCATTCGACCGAGCCGGTGGCGCGCAGCAGCGCGTCCGCGGTGGCGCGCTGCGCGGCGCTGACATTATCGGCTGCGACCGCGACCGTGATGCCGCGGCCGATCGCGGCCGGTGTGTTCGGCATCGCGCGCACCACAGCGCCGCCGATAGTGTCCTGCAGCGATTTCATTGTCGTGCCGGCCATGATCGATACCACCAGCGTCGACGATGCGACGTGCGCTTTCAGCGTGCTGCCTGCTTCGCGGAACGATTGCGGTTTGACGGCGACGACCAGGGTCTCGACGGTGGCGGCATCCGTCGAATTGAGCCGGATGCCTTTGGCGACAAGCGCGTTGATTTCGGCTGAGGGCATCGGGTCGATCACCACGACGCGTCTGGCGTCGAGGCCGCCGGCCAGCCAGCCCGTCAGCATCGCGCCTCCCATTTTGCCTGCGCCGGCGAGCGCGATGGTGCCGGTGATGTTTTGCAGAGTTTTGCTGTTCAAAGGCGTCACCACAAATACGCTGTCGTCCCTGCGAAAGCAGGGACCCATAACCACAGGTCGTTCTAGTGAAGCACCGAGAGTGGGACAAGCACTTTGCGCGATGGCGATAAAGCGCGGTATGGGTCCGGGCCCCCGTGCGCAATTGCGCACCAGGCCGGGACGACAGCGGAGTGTGCCGTGCGAGCGGAGGGCGCTTTACGCCTCACCCTCGGTATCGAACATCGCGGCCGCCATTGCCTCCTGCGGCGATTTGCCGGCCCAGACCACGAACTGGAACGCGGGGAAATAGCGCTCGCAGGCATGGATCGCGCCGGCCAGCATGCTCTCGCATTGCGCGACGGAAGCCGTCAGTCCGTTCGGCAGCACCAGCGCCTGGCGGTGCATGATCATGCCGGTGTGGGTCCACAGGTCGAAGTGGCCGATCCAGAGCTGCTCGTTGACAGCGGCGATCAGCTTTTGCACTTCGGGCCGGCGCGCCTGCGGAATCTTCATGTCGAAGGCGCAGGCGAGATGCAGCGCCTCGATCTCGGCCATCCAGGTGAAGGAGAGCTGGTAGTCGGTCCACTCGCCCTTGGAGACGATGGTGATCTCGTCATCGCCGGAGCGCTCGAACGGCCAGTTGTTATGGGCAGCAATGTCCTCGATCACCGCGAGCGGGTGGTTCCGGGAATCGATAACGCCTTCGAGCATGGACATGCCGTCTCGACCTCAATTTTCTGGTTTCTCGTTGATACGCGACTCAAGGGGCTCGCCGGCCTTGCTGGTGTTCCGTTGCCGGCTGCAATCCCAAGGGGTCCCGAAGGCGTCCTAAGGCCTGCCGGGATCAACTGATGTGATTTGCGGAATCCGCGCAACTGGCCCTTGAGTCCGTCCACAGGGCGCCCCTGCACTTTCCCACAAAAGATCGGCCCGGCCTGTTAACGAACAGAACAAACCGGAATCGGAATTGTCTCCACGTCGCAATCGTTAATTTTTTGCGGCCGGATTGTGCCGTCATGGTGCCGTGATGAAGTGTCGCGCTGCCGGCATGGGGCGCATGCCGGTTCCCCCTGCCAAAGCCGCTTGCCCGAAAGTCGGCGTTTCGTCATAGTTTGGTCAGGCTGGCTCATGCCGAACCAGCCAGCGCGTATTCCGCAAAAGTGGGTACCGGTTTTGCGACCAGAATACGCGCAGATCCAATGTTCTCAGGGCGGGGCGAAATTCCCCACCGGCGGTAAGGGCTTCAATTCAAATGAAGCCCAAGCCCGCGAGCGCCTTCGTCGCAAGAGCGTGGCTCAAGGAAAGAGCCTGGCTCAGGGAAGAAGGGTCAGCAGATTCGGTGCAACTCCGAAGCCGACGGTTAGAGTCCGGATGAAAGAGAGCGGTCGCGATGCCGGCGCCCCCTTGGGCCGCGGGCTTTCACGTTCCGTGTGCCCTGGTTCTGGTCCCGGATGAGGAGCGCCATGAATCAGCCGTCGCAAGATAGCGAAACCCAGACTCCGGAAACGCCGACGCCACCGCCGCTGCCGCCGCCAGTGCCGCCGTCGCATCCGCGCTTCGCCAAGCCGCAGCGGGTCGCCTTCGTGCAATCGGCCTGGCACCGCGATGTCGTGGAGCAATGCCGCATTGCGTTCCTCGCCGAGGCCGAGGCCCGCCACATCACCAATATCGACGTGTTCGAGGTGCCGGGCTCGTTCGAGATTCCGCTGCATGTGCAAATTCTGGCGAAGACCCGGCGCTACACCGCAATCGTCGCCGCCGGACTCGTGGTCGACAACCAGTTCGTCGCCGACACCGTGATCGGGGCGTTGATGGATGTGCAGTTGCGCACCGAAGTGCCGGTGTTTTCCGCGGTGCTGACGCCGGAGCAATTCCACGAGACCGAGGCGCATTTCGACTTCTTCAGGAAGCATTTCGCGACCAAGGGCGTCGAAGTGGCGGAAGCCTGCGCCAATACGCTGCTCTCGCTGGAGCGCCTGCGCGGCCAGGTCGCCGCGGGGATTGTCGCGAGCGCGTAAGCGAAACACAGCCACGATGAAGGTGCACCCTCTCCCACAAGGGGGAGAGGGTGAGAGTGCGTGCGCGCGTCACGAGCGCGTATCGCAAAAAATCAACATCGCAATCGATTGAACGCGACAATCGATTGATTGTCATTTCCGATGGCGCGCCTATAAACTAGCCGATGGGAGGAGGCCGTTCGTGGAGACGAAGCGGCCGAGACGGTCATGTTCGAAGGACACGATCCCTATCTCGTCGCGCTCTCGGTAGCGATCGCGATTCTGGGTGGTTATACCGGCTTTTCGCTGGCGGCACGGGTACGCAACGCGCCGGGCGCGAGCCGTCGTGTGCTGCTCGCAGGCGCGGCGGCGTTTCTGGCCGTGGGCATCTGGACCATGCATTTCGTCGGCATGCTGGCGGCGCCGATTCCGCCTGACGCGGTCTATCTCGTGCTGCCCACCATGGTCTCGTTTTTGATCTGCGCGCTGGTGGTCGGCATCTCCCTGTTCCTTGTCAGCATCGGCGAGCCGACGCTAACGCGCATCGCCTTCTCGGCGGTGCTGCTCGGGCTCGGCGTCGTCAGCATGCATTATGTCGGCATTCATGGGCTGGCCGGGAATTTCGCAATCCAGCATGACTGGACGATGGTGCTGCTGGCGGTCGGGGTCGCGATCGCCACCGCCTATGGCGGCCTGCGCGCGTTCCTCGCCCGGCAGGACGGCATCCGCCTCATCGCCAGCTCGGTCGCCTTCGGTTTCGCGGTGGCCGGCATGCATTACACCGCAATGCACGGCATGCATTTCGTGCCGCTGAGGGAAGCCGCGCATCACCAGGCCGGCGGGCTGGCGGCATCGCAGCAAATCCTTGCCATTGTTGTTGCCATGCTGTGCTTTGTCATCGCGGCCGGCTTCCTGCTGTCGCTGGTGCCGGATTCGCGCCGGCAGTCGGCGACGCCTGTCGATGCGCCGGTCGTGGCCGCCGCCGTCATGGCGCAGAGCGAAGCCGTGCCGGTCACGCCGGCCTCGCCGCGGCTGATGCCGGCGCCGCTCGGCGGTCTCGGCCAGCCGCCGCGGCCTTCGCCCGCGCCGCGGCTGCCGGTCGAGGGCGCCAACGGCACGCATTTCATCGATGCGGCGGAAGTCCGCAGCGTTCGCGCGGATGCGCATTACACGCGCATCCATGACGGCACCCGCGAGCGGATGTGTCCCTGGTCGATCTCGGAAGCCGAAGCCCAGCTCGACCCCGGCCTGTTCGTCCGGGTCCATCGCAGTCACATCGTGGCGATCCCGCATGTTTCCTTCGTGCGCAAGGAGGGCGACGGCGCCGTGATCGAGCTCGACGGCCCCAGCCCCCACCGCGTCCCGGTCAGCCGCGCCAAGATTGCCGAGGTGAAGGCGAGGCTGGGGCTCCAGGGGAGGGTAAGAGCCACCCATTAGGTTGCTCTTCCTGACGCAATTCGTGCGTCATCCGCCGCAACTCGTGCGAATTCCGCCGATTTGTGCCCGCGTCGTTGCCCTGGCGCAGCGGCGGAGTGAGCGTCCCGCCCAAGTCCTTGCCCCGTAAGAGCAAGTGACAGAGGAGGAGACGATGATTCCTGGCGCATTCAGCTACCATCGGCCCGCGACCGTGGCCGATGCGGTCAAGCTCTTGGCCGATCTGGGCGACGAGGCCCGCGCGCTCGCCGGCGGCCACAGCCTGGTTCCGATGATGAAGCTCCGGCTCGCCAACCCGAGCCACCTGGTCGACCTGCATGGGGTCGCCGGCCTGAAAGGCATCAAGCGCGACGGCAACAAGGTCACCATCGGAGCGATGACCACCCAGCACGAGTTGCTGGCTTCCGACGAGATCGCCAAGTCGCTGCCGATCCTGCACGAGACGGCGCTGCTGATCGCCGATCCCCAGGTGCGCTATCGCGGCACCATCGGCGGCAATGTCGCCAATGGCGACCCCGGCAACGACATGCCGGCGCTGATGATGACGCTGGGCGCGAGCTATCAGCTTCATGGCCCGAGCGGCGCGCGCGAGGTCGCAGCCGGCGAGTTCTATCAGGGCGCCTATTTCACCGCGCTGGAACCCGGCGAAATCCTCACCTCCATCTCGGTCCCCGTGCCGGCGGCCGGCCACGGCTACGCCTATGAAAAACTGAAGCGCAAGGTTGGCGATTACGCCACCGCCGCGGCCGCTGTCGTGCTGACCATGGCGGGCGGCAAGGTCGCAACCTGTTCGATCGGGCTCACCAATCTGCACGAGACGCCGCTGCTCGCCACTGACGCCGCGAAAGCGGTGATCGGTACCAGTCTCGATGCGGCCTCGCTGAAGAAAGCCGCGCAAGCGGCGGAAGCAATCATGTCGCCGGCCGCGGACGCACGCGGGCCGGTCGAATACCGAAAACATGTCGGCGGCATCATGGTGACGCGGGCGCTGCAACGCGCCGCAAGCCGCGCGAAGTGAGGGAGAGAGAGATGGCAAAAACCCATGTGACCATGAAGGTCAACGGCGCCGAGGTCGAAGGCCTCGTCGAGCCGCGCACGCTGCTCGTGCATTTCATCCGCGAGAATCTGCAGATGACCGGCACCCATATCGGCTGCGAGACCACCCATTGCGGCGCCTGCACCGTCGATATCGATGGGATGTCGGTGAAGTCCTGCACCATGTTCGCAGTGCAGGCCCAGGGGAGCGACATCACCACCATCGAAGGCATCGCCAACGCCGACGGCACGCTGTCGGCGCTGCAGGAAGGTTTCCGCATGATGCACGGCCTGCAATGCGGCTTCTGCACGCCCGGCATGATCGTGCGCGCGCACCGGCTGCTGCAGGAGAATCCGTCGCCGAGCGAGCCGGAAATCCGGATGGGCATTTCCGGCAATATCTGCCGCTGCACCGGCTACCAGAACATCGTCAAGGCAATCCAATACGCCGCCGCCAAGATCAACGGCGTGGAATTCCAGGAGGCCGCGGAATGAACGATCTTACTCCCACGCGGGAACAACGCACCGCCGCCCTCGAAGGCATGGGCTGCAAGCGCAAGCGCGTCGAAGACATCCGCTTCACGCAAGGAAGGGGCAATTACGTCGACGACCTGAAGCTGCCGGGCATGCTGCACGGCGACTTCGTGCGCTCGCCGCATCCGCATGCGCGGGTGAAGTCGATCAACTCGGAAGAGGCGCTGAAGGTACCCGGCGTGCTCGCGGTGATCACCGCCGAGACGCTGAAGACCGTCAACCTCGCCTGGATGCCGACGCTCGCGGGCGACGTGCAGATGGTCTTGGCCGACGGCAAGGTGTTGTTCCAGAACCAGGAGGTCGCCTTCGTGGTCGCGACCGACCGTTACGCCGCCGACGACGGCATCAACAAGGTTGTCGTCGAATACGAACCGCTGCCCGTCGTCATCGACCCCTTCAAGGCGATGGACGCGGATGCGCCGGTGCTGCGCGAAGACCTCGCCGGCAAGACCGCGGGCGCGCACGGTCCGCGCAAGCACCACAACCACATTTTTGAGTGGAGCGTCGGCGACAAGGAGCTGACGGACGCGGCCTTCAAGAAGGCCGAGGTGACGATCAAGGAAATGATCTCCTATCACCGCACCCATCCCTCGCCGCTGGAGACCTGCCAGTGCGTCTGCTCCTTTGACAAGATCAAGGGCGAGCTCTCGATCTGGGGCACTTTCCAGGCCCCGCATGTGATCCGCACCGTGGTGTCGCTGATCGCCAAATTGCCGGAGCAGAAGATCCATGTGATCTCACCCGACATCGGCGGCGGTTTCGGCAACAAGGTCGGCGCCTATCCCGGCTACATCTGCGCGGCGGTGGCTAGCATCGTCACCGGCAAGCCGGTGAAATGGGTCGAGGATCGCATCGAGAACCTGACCGCGACCTCGTTCGCGCGCGACTATCACATGACGACCGAGATCGCCGC
The DNA here is from genome assembly GCA_035568535.1 of Bradyrhizobium sp. GTDB lineage: Bacteria > Pseudomonadota > Alphaproteobacteria > Rhizobiales > Xanthobacteraceae > Bradyrhizobium. The sequence continues at coordinate 22,661 of DATMNV010000055.1, read as the reverse complement.
GACCAAGGAGGGCAAGGTCACGGGCCTTCGCGTGCACGTGCTCGCCGACCACGGCGCGTTCGACGCCTGCGCCGATCCGTCGAAATGGCCGGCCGGCTTCTTCAACATCGTCACCGGTTCCTATGACTTCCCGGTGGCCGCCCTTACCGTCGACGGCATCTACACCAACAAGGCGCCGGGCGGCGTGGCCTACCGCTGCTCGTTCCGCGTCACGGAGGCGGCCTATTGCATCGAGCGGGCGATGGATATCCTCGCGCAGAAGCTCGGCATGGATCCGGCCGAACTGCGCCTGAAGAATTTCATCAAGCAGGAGCAGTTCCCGTACCACTCGGCACTTGGGTGGGAATATGATTCCGGCGACTACCACACCGCCATGAAGAAGATGATGGAGTCGACGAATTATGCCGCGCTCCGGAAAGAGCAGGCGGAAAAGCGCGCGGCCTTCAGGCGCGGCGAGACCCGCGAGATCATGGGGCTCGGCGTCTCCTTCTTCACCGAGATCGTCGGCGCCGGTCCGTCGAAGAACTGCGACATCCTCGGCATCGCCATGTTCGACTCCTGCGAGATCCGCATGCATCCGACCGGAGCGGGCATCGCGCGCATGGGCTCGAAGAGCCAGGGGCAGGGCCACGAGACGACGTGGGCCCAGATCATCGCCACTGAAATTGGCATCCCGGCCGACAATATCCAGGTGGAAGAGGGCAACACCGACACCGCGCCCTACGGGCTCGGTACCTACGGTTCGCGTTCGACGCCGGTCGCGGGCGCCGCGATCGCCATGGCGGCGCGCAAGATCAAGGCCAAGGCGCAGATGATCGCGGCCTACAAACTCGAGGTCCACGAGGACGATCTCGAATTCGATATCGACGGCTTCCGCGTGAAAGGCCTGCCCGAGAAGTACATGTCCATGAAGGACATCTGCTGGGCGGCGTACAACTCGGTGCCGCCGGGCATGGAGCCGGGGCTGGAGGCGGTGAGTTATTACGACCCGCCCAACATGACCTATCCGTTCGGCGCCTATCTCTGCGTGATGGACATCGACGTCGACACCGGCGTGTACAAGGTGCGACGCTTCTATGCGCTGGACGATTGCGGCACCCGCATCAACCCGATGATCATCGAAGGGCAAGTGCACGGCGGCCTCACCGAAGCCTTCGCCATCGCGATGGGCCAGGAAATCCGCTACGATGACACCGGCAATGTCGTGACCGGCTCGTTCATGGATTTCTTCATGCCGACCGCGGTGGAGACGCCGCATTGGGAGACCGATTTCACCGTCACCCCTTCGCCGCATCACCCGATCGGCGCCAAGGGCGTCGGCGAAAGCCCGAATGTCGGCGGCGTGCCGGCCTTCTCCAATGCCGTCAACGACGCCTTCTCCTTCCTCGGCTCGACGCATATCCAGATGCCGCATGACTACTGGCGGAACTGGAGGGCGGCGAAGGAGCTGGGAGCGGTCGCCTGATGGGACACGCGCCACAGGCCGGGTTCACCTCTCCCCAGCGGGGAGAGGTCGGATTGCGAAGCAATCCGGGTGAGGGGGCGTTGTACTATCGAGGGACCTTAACCCCTCACCCGCACCGCATCTATCGATGCGATCCGACCTCTCCCTATGGGAGAGGTTAACCATCACCCGCCACTCATCGCGTTTCGAGAGATGAAAGACCGCAACGAGATCGCTGAAGCACTTGCCGCATCCGGCTATATTGCCGACAGCGAACTCGCGACCGCGATCTCGCTGATGCAGAGACTGCGCCGGCCGCTGTTGCTGGAAGGCGAGGCGGGCGTCGGCAAGACCGAGGTCGCGAAGGCGCTCAGCTCCGTGCATGCGACCGAGCTGATCCGCCTGCAATGCTATGAGGGGCTCGATCAGTCCTCGGCGCTCTATGAGTGGAACTACCAGCGGCAGTTGCTCGCGATCCAGGCGCATCGCGGCGGCGCCTCCTCGATCGAGGACCAGATCTTTTCGGAAAAATATCTGCTGGAGCGCCCGCTGCTGTCAGCCATCCGGCGCGACAAGCCGCCGGTGCTGCTGATCGACGAGATCGACCGCGCCGACGATGAGTTCGAGGCGTTCCTTCTCGAATTATTGTCAGACTTCCAGATATCGATCCCCGAACTCGGCACCATCAAGGCCATTTCGATCCCGCATGTGGTGCTGACCTCGAACGGTACGCGTGAGTTGTCCGACGCGCTGCGCCGCCGCTGCCTCTATCACTACGTCGCCTATCCCGATGTCGAGCGTGAGGCGCGCATCATCCTGGCGCGCATCAACGGCGCTTCTGCTTCGCTGTCGCTGCAGATTGCGCGGATGGTCGAAGGTATCAGGAAAGAAGAGCTGCGCAAGGCGCCTGGCGTGGGCGAGACGCTGGATTGGGCTGCGGCGCTGGTCGGCCTCGACGTCCGCGATTTGCATGACGAACCCGAGACCGTGCACGAGACACTGATGTGCCTGCTCAAGACGCAGGAGGACAAGGCCCGCGTCACCCGCGAGGTGAGCGAGCGCATCCTGGGGAGGGTGGCATGAGCTGCTGCGGCCCTACCCCCGGCTTTGAAGAGATGGACGAGGTCTCGCGCCTGCTCTCGGGCAGGCTCGCCGCGTTCCTGCGCACGCTGCGCGACAATGGCTTTGCCGTGGGCCTCTCCGAAGGGCAGGACGCAGCGGCGCTGGTGGCGTCAGGCTATGCTGCAAGATCGGGCCTGCTGCGTTCCGCCTTCAAGCATCTGTTCTCGGCGCGGAAGTCGGACTGGGACAAATTCGACGGGATCTTTGACGCGTTCTGGCTCGGCAAGCGGGTGCGCTCCCGCTCGATGGCGATCGGATCGTCGAACGCGGCGAAGAATCCCTCGCTGAAGGGTTTGCGGGATGCAGGCGGCACGCAAGGCGGTACCCAGTCCGCGACCGATCAGGTGCCTTCCCCCGACGACGCGCCGCCCTCGCGCGGCGGGGAAGGGCGCATGGAAGGCGCTTCCCGTGCCGAGAACCTTGGCGAGGTCGATTTCCGCAAACTGGCCGACCCCGAGCAGGTCGCGCAGGCGCATGAGGCCGCAGCATCGCTGGCGAAAATCATGCGCACGCGGCTGACGCGGCGCGATATGGCGCGCCGGCGCGGCTACCGGCTTGACCTGCGTCGCACCATTCACCGCAACATCAGCCATGGCGGCGTACCCATCAGCCTGGTGAAACGCCAGCGCAAGGACAAACCGCTTCGGCTCATTGTTCTTCTCGACGCGTCGGGCTCGATGAGCATGTACACGAGCGTGTTCCTGCGCTTTACCCATGGCGTGCTCGACGAATTCCGCGAGGCCGAGGCGTTCCTGTTCCACACGCGGCTTGCGCACGTCTCCGGCGCCATGAAGGAGAAGGATGCGGCGCGCGCCCTCGACCGCCTCTCGCTGCTGGCGCAGGGCGCGGGCGGCGGCACGAAAATCGGCGAGAGCCTGCAAACCTTCAACCGCTGGCACGCCGCGCGCGTGATCCATTCGCGCTCGGTCGTGATGATCGTTTCCGACGGCTACGAGACCGGCGATGCTGATTTGCTGGGACGTGAAATGGCCGCATTGTCAAAGCGCTGCCGGCGCATCGTCTGGCTCAACCCGATGATGGCATGGGAGGGTTACACACCCGAAGCGAAAGGCATCAGGGCGGCGCTGCCGTTTGTCGATCTCTATGCGCCGGCCAACACGCTGAAATCGCTTTCCGCGCTCGAACCCTATCTGGCGAGGCTGTGATGGGCGCCCATGTCGAGGTGATGGATCTGGTGGCGCAGATGAAGGCCGCGGAGCAGGCCTTCGTGCTCGCGACCGTCGTTCGCACGGTGTCGGTCACCGCCGCGAAGGCCGGCGCCAAGGCGATCATTCGGCCCGACGGCACCATTGTCGCGGGCTGGATCGGCGGCGGTTGCGCCAGAGGCGCAGTGCTCAAGGCGGCGCGCGAAGCGCTGGCCGACGGCGAGCCGCGCATGGTCTCGGTGCAGCCGGAGAATCTTCTGGCCGAGCTCGGCGTCAAGCCGGGCGACAACAAGGACGGCGTGCGCTTTGCCTCCAACATGTGCCCGAGCAAGGGCACCATGGACATTTTCGTGGAGCCGGTGTTGCCGCATCCCTCCCTGGTCATTCTCGGCGCCAGCCCGGTCGCGCTGTCGCTTGCCGCACAGGCGCGCCAGCTCGGCTACCACGTGACGCTCGCGGCGCCGGCGTCCGATCTGGTCGCGCCGCCCGAAGTCGACATGCTGATCGACTCGTTCTCGCTCGGCGAGTTGCACCAGGCCAAACGCTTTGTCGTGGTGTCGACGCAAGGCAAGGGCGACGAGGCAGCGCTGCGCGCCGCGATCTCGACCGACGCCGGCTATCACGCCTTTGTCGGCAGCCGCCGCAAGATGACGGCGCTGCGCGACAAGCTGATCGCTGATGGCGTCGAAGCCGCCGCGCTCGATCGCGTCAAGGCGCCGGCCGGGCTCGATCTCGGCGCCATCACGCCGGAGGAGATCGCGATGTCGATCCTGGCCGAAATCACCGTCGAGCGTCGACGAGGCCAACGAAATCCCAAGAGGAGTTGAAGTACCAACATGCAGATGAATGACAGCCAGCGCATCCCGGCCTCGAAAGAGAAGGTCTGGGAAGCGCTCAACAATCCCGACATACTGAAGCAATGCATTCCCGGCTGTCAGTCCCTTGAAATGACCGAAACCAACGAGATGACCGCGACCGTGGTGCTCAAGGTCGGCCCGGTGAAGGCGACCTTCGGCGGCAAGGTGACGCTGTCCGATCTCGATCCGCCGAATTCCTACCGCATCTTGGGCGAGGGAAACGGCGGCATCGCCGGCTTCGCCAAAGGCGGCGCCACGGTGAAGCTCAGCGAGGAGAGCGCCGACGTTACCATCCTCTTCTATGAGGTCGATGCGCAGATCGGCGGCAAGCTCGCGCAGCTCGGTGGGCGTCTGATCGATTCCACCGCGAAGAAGCTGGCGGGTGAGTTCTTTGCGTCGTTCGGCGAGGTGGTGGGCGGCGCGGCGGTGGCGTGAGCCGCCGGCGCGCCTTGCGTCCTATCGCGACAACGCCGGCAGCACCAGATAGCGCGCGTTCTCGTGCGGAAAATTGGCGCGGTTGGCGAGCAGGACGATGCCGATCTTCCGTGCGGGCACGAACCCGATATAGGCCGAGGCGTTGTTGAGGCCGCCCGGCTTGTCGACAATGTCGACGCTGTCCAGATGTACGTTCTCCCAGGCCATGGCCTGTCCGAATTTGGCGCTGACGCCGAACGTTTCGCGCTGTGTCATCTGCAGCGCTTCTTGCAGCTGCGGATCGGTCACGTTGCCGTCGAGGCAGGCGGCGACCAGGATGGCCAGGTCGCGCGTCGAGGAGAACATCTGGCCGGTCCCCGGAAAATCATAATAGCTCTGCTGACCACCCCGTGGACCGATCGGCATGCCCTGATCAGAATAGCCTTGCACCGTCTCCTGCAGCAGTTCCGAGGGCATCACGGCGCGGTTGTCCGGTCCGCGCTCGGGCAGATAGGTCGAATGCATGCCGAGCGGTTGGAGAATTCGGCTTTCGATCAGCTCATGGATCGGCCGGCCATAGCGGCGCTCCAGCGCGAGCTGCAGCAACACGTAGCCGGCATGCGTGTAGATGCGTTGCCGACCCGGCTGTTCGCCCGCCTGCGGTGTCCAGGCGTTGAGCATGTCGAAGAATTGGGCCTGCGTGAAGGAATCGTTCGGCCACGGTGGATGATCGGTCGCAAGCAGCAGCCCGGAGGTGTGTGTGACGAGCTCGCCGATGGTGACGCGGCTGATGTAGTCGCCATGCAATTCGCCGACATATTTGCTGACGGGATCATCGAGGCTGAGTTCGCCCCGCAGCGAGCCGAGCGCGACCAGCGTTGCCTCGAACACCTTGCGCAGCGACGCCAGATTGAACAGCGTATCCGGCGTGACCGCCTGGTTTCCGTCTGCCTGGCCGTAATCGAAGAACTGCACATGGCCGTCGACATAGACGGCAACCGCCAGTCCGCCCGCGCCGCTACTCGTGGCCGCGGGCGCTAGATGATTGGTGACGAGCTCCCTCGCCCTCGCATCCATATCCGAATCCGCAACGGCGTCCGGCGCCGGTGCTATCCATAATGCAAGGGGAACGATAAGGCCCGCCAGGCTGGTTCGATGCCACGACACCATTTCTTCTCCAACGCGGCGGCCATCTTTCCGCCTTCGAGGAGGCACCCGGTTCCGTGCGATCGGCGGTGGTCGCCTGGCGCAACACAGCGGGAAAACGCTTCGTGGCGTCAACCCTCTCGCGTCACACGTTTGATTGATGGAGCCGTGATATGGTGTGTCGTCTCCGCGGGACTGGCGGAGTGTCGAGGGCCGGAGCACAGCATGGCGCGCATTCTCATTCTCGGAGCCGGATTCGCCGGGCTGTGGGCCGCGATGGGCGCAGCGCGCAAGCGCGACGAAATTGGCGCGCGCGCCGCCGAGGCCGAGATCCTTGTGCTCGACCGCAACCCCTACCACAACATCCGCGTTCGCAATTACGAAGTCGATCTGAGCGACGTCGCGATTCCGCTGGCGAGCCTTCTTGATCCCGTTGGCGTCAATCACAGGATCGCCGAGGTACAGGCGATCGATCTCGCGAAAGGGCTTGTTGTCGTGGCGACCGACGGAGGCCGCAACAGCCTGGCCTATGACCGGCTGGTGCTGGCGCTCGGCAGCGAATTGGTCCGGCCTGCGATTCCCGGGCTCGCAGCTCATGGATTCGACGTCGACACCTACGCGGCGGCGATGAAGCTCGATACCCATCTGGCGGCGCTTGCTGCAGAGCCGCCTTCACCGGCGCGCTCCACGGTGGTGGTGGTTGGCGCCGGCTTCACAGGAATCGAAGTTGCGACCGAGATGCCGGCGAAGCTCGAGAAGGCGGGCGTGGGCGGGGAACGCCGCATCATTCTGCTCGATTCCAATCCCGTGGTCGGCGCGACCATCGGGGAGCATGGACGGCCGGTGATCAACAAGGCGCTGTCGTCGCTCGGGATCGAGACGCGGCTCGGCGTCAGGGTAGACGCCGTCGATGCAGATGGCATCAAGCTCTCGTCGGGTGAGTTTATCCCGGCGCGGACCGTGGTGTGGTGCGCGGGCATGTGCCCCAATCCGGTTGTCGCGACACTGCCGGGCGAGCATGACCATGGGCGTCTGGCGGTGGACCAGTTCATGCGCGCAAAAGACCTCGCTCATGTCTTTGCCGCCGGCGATGTCGCCTGCGGCAGGCTTGACGGTGAGCATGCCACCGTCATGTCCTGCCAGTTCGCACGGCCGATGGGCCGCTACGCCGGCCACAATGTGGTTGCAGATCTTTTCGGCGAGCCAATGATGCCGCTCAACATCGACTGGTATGTCACCGTGCTCGATCTTGGCGCCTGGGGCGCGCTCTACACCGAAGGCTGGGAGCGCGAGGTTCGCACGACGGGTGCTGCCGCCAAGCTCACCAAGCAAACCATCAATCGTCAGCGCATCTACCCGCCGCGGAACGGCAGCCGCGCCGATCTGTTCGCCGCGGCCGCGCCTTCCGTACAGGCACCGCCGAAGACGCGGACTTAAGTTACCCGCTCAGATCTTGTGAAGTTGCGGCAGGCGACGGTCGCCGGTCAGGGCGGCTGACGCGTCCATGCGCGATTGATAGAAGCTCAGGACCTGGTACGGCGTCTTGGCGTCGAGACGCGCATATTGCTGCTTCATGTCGTCCAGCGCGCGGGCATTGATGTGATGATCCTTGGCGGCGAGGAACAACAGCGCCATGGTCGTTTCCCACTCGAAGCGGCAGGCCTTGCAGAGGATGAGGGTCATTTCCCGATCTGCAAGGGCGCGTTCGACCACATTGGCCGGCAGCGAGCACAACAGGGACAGCCCGACAGTCGCCTCGTCGACCTTGCGCCCCCTTGCAAATTCCAGGATCCGGCTCTCGTTCAGCTCGCCACGCTGGTGCAGGGCCATCAGCACCTTCTTTGCGGCAAAATAGTTCTTTGTTGCCGGTCCGAATTTGGACTGCAATGATCCCGCCACCTCGGCAACGGAGGTCTGGATGTGGCCGGCCAGCTCGGGGCGTTCATGTTCGAGCTTGCGCCGGACGTCGTCGGAGGCTTTCGCCACGAGCTGCTGGAAGATGTGCCGCGGAATATCCTTCCGCAGGCCGAGTTGCTCGACCAGAATGGAATCGTTGGTGGAACGTTTGACCATCTGAAGAAAGCCGAAATCCGAGATGCAGGCGCCGCTGTTGGCGGCCACCGAAACCAGGACGTCGCGATTGCCGCGGGTCACCAGCTCATCGGTCACGACATCGGGAATGGAGCTGCGCTTGGAGATGGCAAGCATATGCGGCTGGCCCTTGGTCCGGATGTTCTGGACCAGCGTTTTCGAATCGAGCCGCTCGCTATGTTGCAGGACCGGACCCGCCACCTCGATCGAGTCGTCGAAGGCAAGCTTGTGCAGGGTGTTGATCGGCGCGTTTGGAACAGTCGCCAGGCGCTTCGCAAGCTGCGCCCGCGCGGCGACCTCGATCGCGCCGGCCAGCCGACCGATCACCTCGCCGAACACCCAGATTTCTTCGTCCGTGTAGTGGCCGACGATCAGCATGTCGGTCGCATACCAAAGCGCCTTGGCGCGGCTCTCCTCCGATCCGCGCAGGACGGCGTCGTCCAACTCGTTCAAAAATGACTTCCCCTCAATCATCGAAGCGGTCCTGGATGTTGACCTGTCATTCGCGGTTGACTGAGCCAAGCCCTCTTTCATACAGGCGAAACTGTAAAAATCCCGCTGCAGCCCAGGCCCGGATTTGAGCGATGAGGGGACCGTTCGGCAAGTAAACCGGGGATGTAAGGTTTACACGAAGTCAACTGCCGATTTTTGATAGCGAATGTTGCTCCCCGTAAAATTCCGGTGTCGTCACCTTTATTCGCCTTTGAAGTAAAGGCCGCGGGGCGTTTCGCCAAAAATCTTCGCGCGCGCGGCGGCGTCGGGGATGGCGTCGACCAGCCAGTCGATCGTGGCCTGATACGGGAACTTGCCTTCATGGCCGACGAACGGGCAGTCGCTCGCCCAGACCAGCCGGTCGGGGCCGGCGACGCGCAACAGTTCCCGCGCATAGTCTTTTGATTGCGGCCCGAGCCGATAGCCGCCGGAGAGTTTCACCCACGTACGGCCCTTGTCGATGGATTGCTTGAGCCGCCTGAATCCGTCGCTGTTGATGCCCGCTTTCGGCTCGGGCCGGCCGAGATGATCGACCACGATCTTGACGCCGGAGGCCTCCAGTGTTGGCAGAATCTTCGGCAGGTCGTCACCCTCGACATGGGGATGCACATGCCAGTCGAGATCGGCGAGACGCCGGAACAGCGCGCGATAGTCGAAGGTGGTGATGTCGGGCAGTGCTGGCAGGCCGATGAAGGGCAGTCTGATGCCGACAAATCCTTCGCGGCTCATCGCCTCCAGCTCGAAGCGTTCCATCGGACGGCGGAAGATCGCGGTGGCGCGCAGCCTTCTGCCATGCGCGCGCAGCGCCGCCAGCATGTAGTCGTTGTAGTCGCCCCAGGGGCTTGCGGCGGCGATCACCGCGCGGTCGACGCCGTTCTTGTCGAGCGTTGCGATCAACTCCTCATGGGTGAAGCTGTAGGTCGGCGCGTGGCGCGGATTGTCGATCAGCGGCATGTCCGTGGTGAAGACATGCACATGGGCGTCGATCTTGAAGGGAGCGGGCATGGGGCCTCTTGTTGATTTTCGTCTGTCCTAGGGCATGTACTCATAAATTTACAGCGCTGACAGCTTGACGATGTCCGCGCTACCCTCGGAAGCGGACATCCGGGCCAGCCTTCGGCAAGTCTGCTTTGTGCCAAAAGGCGACGTTGGCGTCTGCAGACCTGAGGATTGCGCCCGTTCCCGCTATTCAGTGTGAACGCCGCTGCCCGCGCGGCAGGATGATGCGGAACTCGGTGAACTCACCGTGTTTCGTGTCGAGGTCAACTGAGCCGCCGTGTTGCTTGACGATGATGTCATGGCAGATAGAGAGACCAAGCCCAGTTCCCTCACCGGCAGGCTTAGTCGTGAAGAACGGATTGAATATTTTTTCCCGAACGTCGGCAGGAATGCCGGTGCCGTTATCACGAATCCTGACCTCTACGCGGTCACCGAGGTTCTTCGTCGATGCAGCAAGGGTAGGCTCATAGCCATCGCTACTATTCTGCTCCTTGCGCTTGGTCGCGGCATAGAAGCCGTTCGAGATGAGGTTCAAAAGTGCTCGGGTGATCTCTTGTGGGAACACGTCGACCTCACTGGCGGTCGGATCAAAGGACCTTTCCAATTTGATCCTGAAGCTCTGATTCTCGGCGCGCGCACCGTGGTAGGCCAGATTGAGGCTCTCCTCGAGGAGGTCGTTGGCATTGGCCAATCGATGTTCGCCGGATCCTTCGTGCGCGTGCAGCAGCATGTTCTTGACGATGGCGTCTGCGCGCTTGCCGTGCTGTATGACCTTTTCAAGATTGCCGCGCAAAGTGCTTGTCAGTTCGGCGATTTCACGGCGTGTCTCGTCGTCGCCGGTCATCCCGCCCAGGACCTCCTTCAGTTCGTCTAGCAGTTCGGCAGAAATCTCCGAGAAATTGTTGACAAAATTGAGTGGGTTTTTGATCTCGTGAGCGATGCCGGCGGTCAGTTGGCCGAGCGACGCAAGCTTCTGGGTCTGGACAAGACGATCCTGCGCAGCCCGCAATTCCTCTAAAGAATTGGTAAGTTCGAGCGTACGAGCCTCCAGGGATTCGTTCGCAAGTTGCAAAGCCGCTTCGGCGCGCTTTTGCTCCGTAATTTCCTCAGCTGCGACATTGATGCCGAGAATAGCGCCATCTTTAGCCTTCAGCGGATGCCAGTAGGTAATCCACACGCGCTCCGCGTTGCTCCCGTCCGGGCGTTGGCCATTGACCTCTATGCCCGTGATCGGCTCCCCGGACCTCAAAATCGCCTGGACGATCGACTCGACCTGTTCCGCAACTTGCGGGACGGTATTTCGCACAGACTTGCCGATATGATCGGCGATTGAAATTCCGCAGATCTCCGTCAGGTGGCGATTGATTTGCCGATAGCGGCAATCGGGAGTGAGAAACGCGAGGCCGATTGGAGCGTTTTCGTAGAGCAGCTGCAATTCCGTCAGCGCCGCCTGCAGCCGCGTGCCGCTCGCCATGAGCGCGGTCTCGTGCAGACGTCGTTCGGCAACCAGCGCAACAAGCACGAACACGCAAAACGACACGGCCAGGATGCTCGCCTGTGCGCCCAGAATGCGCTCGGAGATCGGCAAGCTGACGTCGCCGAAAAAGCCGATGCTGAATGTTGTCGCCAAAACAATTGTGAGTCCACTGATGAAGGCACCCGTCGCTGCAAAGACCGGGTGGCAGCGGGCCGCCAGCCACAACAGCACTGGAAACAGCAGTGCAACCGGGACGACAGTCCCCCAAAATCCCTGCGGCAGAAAAATGACGAACCCATTCAGGATGACTAGCGCCACGAGTGCGGCGACGCCTTCCAAAAATCCGCGGTGCGATGGCGGCTGCCGTGCGGCCGAAGCGAACTCAATGATGAGCGGTGCGACCGTGATGATTCCAAGGGCATCGGAAGCGACCCAGTGCTGCCAAATAGTCAGAATCGGCGCGGTCGCGCTGTGAAAGTATACGAACCCGGCAGTCCCGCCAATTCCCGAGACCGCGGTCGCAACGAAAGCGCAAACCAGGATTCCCAGCACGTGGCTCAGCTTGTTGAGATTGAAACCCAATCCGAAATAGCGCTCGATCAGCCACGCTGTCAGCAATGCTTCGCCCGCGTTGCACAGGCCGAAGACCACCGCGCCGAGAAGGGTCCGATCACCCATTAAGTTGGCCACAATGGTCGCGGCCATTGCGCCAGCGGCAACCGGCCAGCGCGCCCGCGGTCCAAGCGCAATGAGGACACCGGAAGCAACGCCGGAAGCCGGCCAAAACACGGCCACGCCGTCGGGTTTGGTGAGAAGAAGAAGACTTAGCCGTGCCGCCAGGAAGTAAACGATGCCCACTGTAACGGCCAGCCCGATTGAACGAGCCCACTGCTGTGTTGAACCGGCATCGATGTTCGGTCGGCTGTAGTCGGCAACATCGGCCAGGCCGGCCACAGGCAGCGTCTCATTCATGAAGATCACCCCATCGAAGAGTCAGCCGAATACGGGGGTGGTGCGCATTGGAGTTCGAGTGGCAAAATGACAGCCGCACCTCAAACAGACGTGATGAAATCACGCCGCCTCGATCCCCAAGGCCCCCAACTCCCAGCGAAGTAAGCCGCATTTGCGGCAATCTCACGACATCCCGCTGACTAAAAGTTCGCACATTAACAGAGGGATGTGGGCGAGTTCAGGTAGCGGGGGGCGGACGGATTGGCCGATGTCGCCGTTGGGTCAAAAGGCGAAATTCCGGGATAATCAGCGCAGGTCTGCTTTAGCCCCAAAAGCGGACGTCTTTCGTTTTTATGAGTACGCGCCCTAGTTCGGCTCGAGGCCGGCTTTCTTCACCACGCCTGCCCACATCTCGACATCGGATTTAAGCCGCGCGTCCAGTTCCTCCGGCGAACCCGTCACCGGCTCGCCGCCAAGTTCGATCATACGCTTCTGGAAGTCGCCATCGGCGATGATGGCGCGGACATGGCTGTTGAGGAAGGCGATGATCTCGCGCGGCGTGCCGGCCGGCGCCACAAGCGAATTCCAGCCGTCGACCGCGGCATCGATGCCGTTCTCGCGCAGGGTCGGCACGTCGGGCTGCTGCGGCGAACGCCGGCTGCCCGACGAGGCGATGGCGCGGATCTGCCTCGCATCGATCGCCGATTTGAGCGCGGCATAGGACTCGATGCCGATCTGGGTGTCGCCGCGCAGCAACGAGGTCAGCACCTCCGCTGACGTTCGGTGCGGCACCACCGTCATCGGAATGCCCGTCGCCGAGCGCAGCAGCTCGCCGGTCACGTTCTGGGTGCTGCCGGGGTTGATGGTGCCGACATTGAATTTCTCGGGATCGACGCGCGCGGCCTCCAGCGCCTCCTTCAGCGTGTGGATCGGTGAATCCGCTTTCACCAGCAAGAGCAGGTCGAACAGCGCCATGGTCGAGATCGGCGAAAATGCGGTGACCGGATCGAACGGCATTGTCTTGAGCAGCGACTTCGACAGCGCGATGCCGCTGGAAAACACGAACAGCGTGTAGCCATCCGGCTCCGACGAGATCACGGCATTCGCCGCGACGATGCCGCCGGCGCCGGGCCGGTTCTCGATGATGACCTGAGCATTGGTGCGCTCGGCGAGCTTCTGCCCGAGCAGGCGGACGGTGATGTCGGCGAAGCCGCCGGGGCCGAACGGCACCACGATGCGGATCGGCCGGTTGGGATAAGGCGCCTGCGCGCGGGCGGGAAGGACAGACGCAAGGCCGATCGCGAGCGCGATCAACAGGCTCGCCATTCTCTGCAGCAACTTCGCCCCCTGCACTTCCCCTGCTGCCCGTTTCGGCCGGGCAGTCGATTGATCAGGCCACAACTATAGCAGCGATGCCGCGCGGGTCCACGCGAGCGCGGATGCAGCGCAACATGAAATGTCGCCGCGATGGAACCCAGGGTGTAGCCAAACCAGCGTCACATTGTGGAGGTAGAGTGAACAGTACAGCCGGTTGGGGTACCGGCCTTTCGTTGGATCATTGTTTCGCGAAAGGAGCACCACCCATGCCGCTTCTCACGCTCAAGGTGATGGCGAGCCTGTTGCAACTGCACGGCCCGAACGCGACCATTCAAAGCGATCATCCGGGCATCGATGCGCTGCTGGCCGACAGGCGCGATCAGGGCGCGCAGGAAGGCGTGGCTCCCTCCGACAAGCCTGTGGTGACCGAGGCCTATTTCCGGCGTGGCGGCTTCATCAGGGGCGGCGGCTATGGCGGCGGCGGATTCCGCCGGGCCGGCTATGTCGCACCCGGCGGCGCATTCCGCAGGGGCGGCTTCGTCCGGGGCTACTAGGCCTTTCTTCCATCTCGTTGCGGTACCGGCATGTCGGCTGACGATGCAGAAGCTGTCGACTTTCGTGATCAGCCGATCTCCCAGCTGCTGGTGAAGGTTGCGACCCGCTGCAACATCGACTGCTCCTATTGCTACTGGTTTCGCGACGCCTCCGTCTACGACAAGCCCAAGCTGATGAGCGAGGCCGTGCTGCAGCAATTGCTGCGGCGGATCGAGGAGCACATCGCGAGATTTCCCCTGGCCGACTTTCCGATCATCCTGCATGGCGGCGAGCCGCTGTTGTGGGGCGCGGAGAATTTCCGCAAGTTCGCTGAAGCCTGCCGGGCCATCGCTGAGCGAACAGGGTGCGACATCCCGATTGCCGTCACCACCAATGGCGTGCTGATCGATGACGAATGGCTGGACTGCTTGGAGGCCAACCGCATCTCGGTCGCGATCAGCCTGGACGGGCCGGCGCATATTCATGACATTCATCGCAAGACGTTCCAGGGCACGGGCACGCATGAAGCGGTGGAGCGTGCCGCTCGAAAACTCGTGGCGCGAGACATCGGCGTCAGCGCGCTCGCGGTCTGCAATCCTGCTCACCCGCCGCAAGATTATGTCGAATTCTTCGCGTCCTGCGGCATCGCCAATTACGACATCATGATCCCCGATGCGACGGTGGACGAGAAGCCGGCCTCGATCGCCGCGTTCTACAACGGCCTGTTCGCGCTGTGGCTGGAGGCGAACCGCGGCCGGCCTGCCGTCGACATCCGCATCATCTCCGACATGATCACCGCGCTGCTCGGCAACAACGCGCCGACCGAGGGCGTCGGCTACAAGCCGATCGAACTCTGTACCGTCATGACCGACGGCTCGGTCGAGGCCCACGACGTGCTGCGGATTGCGGGCGATGGCTTCACGCAAACGAAATTCAACATCTTCGAGCATGCGATCGATGAGGTGCGGGGTGAGCCGCGCTGGCAGGCCGCGCGCGAGGCCTCGATCCATCTCTGCGAAAAATGCCGGCAGTGCCAATTCATGAACGCCTGCGGCGGCGGCTATCTCCCGCATCGCTTTTCGAAAAAGAACGGCTACGACAACCCCTCCGTCTATTGCGACGACCTCTACGCCATGTTCGAGAACATGCAGTCGGTGCTGGCCGATCATCTCTATGTCGAAAAGACCGGCGGCGAGCGCGTCGCTGTGCGGGATGCGCTGGAGGGGGTGTAGCGAAGGATGGATCAATTCTCGGCAGCCAGAGCATGGTCCGGAAAAGTGTGTCGCGGCTTTCCTTCGCGACAAACGCGTGGCGTTTGCGCGGAGATCATGCGCGAACAAAGAGCTAAGGCGCGATGACGATTTAACCTGATCTCATCGCGCTTTAGGCGAGCAAGGTCAGGACCAGGTCGATGACGGCCTTCACCTTCTTTGGCTCGGGAGCCTGGTGCGCCAGCGCCATCAATCCCGTATGCAGAACCACGATGGTATGCGCGGTGAGCTCCGGATCAAAGCCCTTCTTGAATTGATCGCGATCGGAACGAAGGCGAGCGCGCAACAGCTCCTCCAGCCGCTTGTTGTATCGCTCGATGCTCTTGCGGATATCAAGTTGATCGAGCGCGCCGTCGGTTGCGGCATTGATCGACAGGCAGCCGCGCCGTCCCTTCTCGCCGGAGCAGGACGGTATGAAGCCGGTGAGCCATTGTCGAATGGCTTCGCGTGCTGAACCCGGTTGAGCCAGCACGCGCTCGGCCCAGCCCAGCAGGCGCTCGTGGTAACGATCCAGAACCTTCAGGAACAGCGCGTTCTTGTCGCCGAAAGCCGCGTAGAGGCTCGGCTTTGCGATGCCACTCGCGGCGGTGATCTCGTCGAGCGAGGTCGCCTGAAAACCTTTCCGCCAAAAGACTTCGCGCGCGATCTCGAGGACCTTATCAGGTTCGAAGCTGCGGGGGCGCGCCATGGCTTCTGTTTATTCACTCTGCCGGCGAATGTTAAGGCCTGAGCCGACGGTCACGGAAAGTTTTCAACCGCTGGCTTGACGCTTTCCGCATTCAGTACTACTGGGTACAAAACGGCGTATCCAGGAGATATCATATGAAGGCAGTTCAGCTCGTCGCATTCGGAAAGGCCGCGGAGGCCGTCAAGCTCAACGAAGTGCCCGATGTCGGCGATCCCGGCCCGAACGAAGTCGTCGTGGCGGTGGAGGCGTCTCCGATCAACAACACGGACCTCATGGTCATCGCGGGCCGATATGGAGTTCTTCCGCCGTTGCCGGGCACGCTTGGAATCGAGGGTGTCGGGCGGGTGATCGCCGCCGGCTCGGAGGTGAAGAATCTCAGGGAAGGCGACAGAACCCTGCTGCCCGTCATGATGCCGACCTGGACCGAGCGTGTGAAATTCACGGCGTCCTGGCAGCGCCGGTTGCCGCCGCAAGCGGATGTGCAGCAGCTCGCGATGGTGGGCGTCAATCCCGCGACCGCCTATCTGCTGCTGACCGACATGGTGAAGGTCTCGCAAGACGGCTGGGTGATTCAGAACGGTGCCAATTCGGCGACCGGCCGCGCCGTGATCGCGATCGCAAAATCGCTGGGAATCAAGACGGTGAACGTGGTGCGCCGCGAGGAAGTTGTGACCGAATTGCGGGCTTTGGGCGCAGACGTCGTGCTGGTGGACGGCCCAAGCCTCGCAAAGCGCGTCGCAGCGGAGACGGGCGGTGCGCGCGTTGAGCTCGCGCTCGACGTGGTGGGTGGCACGTCAACACTGAATCTGATGAGCTGTCTTGCTCCCAAAGGCCTGCTCGTCGTTTACAGCGCGATGAGCGGCCAGCCCTTTGCCGGCTCGGCGATGAACGTGATTTTCGGAGAGGTTTCGCTGCGCGGCTTCTGGCTCGGCCATTGGCGCAAGACCGCAAAGGACGAGATCATGACCCGGATGTACGATCATCTCGCCGGGATGGTTGCCTCCGGTGCGATCACCGCGCCGGTGGCAGGGACGTTCAGCCTGGAGAAATTTCCCGAGGCCCTTGCGGAGGCGGCGACCTTCAAGGGCAAGGTCCTGTTTGCGCCGAACTGAGCGTTCGTTTGGCGAAAATGGCCAGCGACGATGGGTGATGGCCGTTGTGTACTAAACAGTATTGATCATGGGAATCAAGATCTGGTGACGTCGGCAGGAGCGCCGTCTGGGGCTCTACCCGTGGTGACCTCGTTTGTCCGTGGTCACACGAGATGTCTCTGGAATACTGGATGCCCCGCATGAAAAGCGGGGCATGGCGGCGGGGATCGGCTGTTTGACATTTCAATCCGTTGTTAGTCTTCTGGGCGCAACCCAAAAAGAAAAGCGAGGGCGCCCATGACTGAACAGCTTATCCCCGACTGGCTTGGCCTTGCCGGCCGCGTCTGCGTGGTGACCGGCGGGGGCGGCGGCATTGGCCGCGCGGTCGCCGTCAATCTCGCTCACGCCGGTGCGCATGTCGCGGCGATCGACCGCGACGAGCAGGGACTGCAAAAGACGCGCGAGGAGCTGCCGGGCAACCGCCACGTCATCGCGCCCTGCGACGTCACCAATGCCGACAGCATCGCGTCCGCCTCCGAGACGATCGAGAAGGCGCTCGGTCCCTGCGGTGTGCTGGTGAACGCCGCCGCGATCCTGCGGCCGGGCTCGCTGGATACGCTGAGTCTGGCCGAATGGAACATGGTGATCTCGGTCAATCTCACCGGCTACTTCCTCTGCGCGCAGACCTTTGGGGCGCAGATGCGCAAGGCAAAGCGCGGCAGCCTGGTGCATGTGGCCTCGATCGCGGCCAGCCATGCGCAGGGCAAGAGCGGCGCCTACAGCGTCAGCAAGGCCGGTGTGGTCATGCTGTCGCGGCAGCTCGCGAGCGAATGGGGGCCGGAGGGCGTGCGCAGCAACGTCGTCAGCCCCGGCATGGTGATCACGCCGATGAGCCAGGCCTTTTACGACACGCCCGGGGTGACCGAGCGCCGTTCCGCGGTGACGCCGATGCGCCGCGTCGCCGTGCCGCAGGACATCGCGGATGCCGTGACGTTTCTGGCGAGCGACCGCGCCTCTTACATCAATGGAGATGAGATCACCGTCGACGGCGGCTTTGTGCGGACCATCATGAACACAGTCCCGCGGCCGGGGCATGATTAGGGGAGGGAGCACTCTTGTCTTAACCTCCCCTTGAAAAGGGGAGGTCGCTTTGCTCCGCAAGGAGCAAAGCGGGTGGGGATATTGTCTCCACATCCGCCCGGCGCTCGTCGCTGACCCCCACCCCAGCCCTCCCCCTTTCAGGGGGAGGGAGCTAACCGCCCTTCACTGCACCTGCCGTCAGCCCCGCCACGATCTGGCGCTGCGCGAACACCGTGAGCAGCAGCACCGGGAAGGTGACGATCAGCGCGGCGGCGGCGAGCGGGCCCCAGGAGAGCTGGTCGAAGGAGATCATGTTGTAGACGGCGACCGGCAAGGTCCGCGTCTCGCGGCCGGCCAGCACGATGCCGAACACGAAGTTGTTCCAGGAAAAGATCACCGCGAGGATAAAGGCGACGGCCAGTCCCGGCTTTGCGATCGGCAGCGCCACATGACGGAATACCTGCCAGCGCGTCGCGCCGTCGATCAGCGCGGCCTCTTCCAGCTCGATCGGCGTGGTCTCGAAATAGCCGATCATGATCCAGATCACGATCGGCACGGTGACCACGAGATGGATGATGATCTGCGGCCACAGCGTGCCGAGCAGGCCGAGCCACTGGAACAAGAGGAACAGCGGAATGAGATAGGAAAGGCCCGGCGTGATGCGCGCGATCAGGATCACCACCGCCGATTTGTGCGCGGCCATGCGCGCGATGCCGTAGCCCGCGGGCACGCCGACCAGCATCGCGAAGGCCGTCGCCGCACCGGTCACGACGAGGCTGTTCTTGAAATAGGTCAGGAAGCGGTTGGAGGCGACGACGTCGGCATAGTTTTTCCAGGCAAAATGCTCGGGGATGAACACCGGCGGATAGGAAGCGTTGTCGATTTCGAACTTGACCGACAGTGACGCCATCCAGAGGAAGAACAGGATCGCGGGCGAGACGATGATGAACACCGCGAACGCGAGGCCAATGTTGCCAAGGAGTCTTGATGCGTTCATGCGCCGGGCCCAATCTCGGTCCACAGCGTGCGCTGGCGCAGATAAAGCAGCAGGGCGGCGAGCACGATGATCAGCATGAAGAAGATCACGGCGATCGCCGAACCGTAGCCGAGGTCGTAATAGACGAAGGCGACGCTGTAGAGATAGACGTTGATGGTCTCCGACGCCGAGCCCGGCCCGCCCTGCGTGATCGCGAAGATGATGTCGAAGCTTTTCACCGCGTCGATGGTGCGGATCATCGCGGCGATGAAGATGAAGGGCAGGACCAGCGGCAGGGTAATGTAGCGGAACATCTGCCACAACCCGGCGCCGTCGATCTGCGCGCTCTCGTAAGGCTCGGTCGGAAGGGCTGCGATGCCGCCGAGCACGATCAGCATCACCAGCGGCGTCCATTGCCAGGTCTCGACCAGCACCAGGGAGGGGATCACGGTCGCCGGATGAAACACCCAGAGCTGCGGGCCGATGCCGACCAGCGAAAGCAGGTAGTTCAAGACGCCGAGCTGCGGGTGGAACATCATGGTCCAGACCAGCGCGATCGCGACCGGAGTGGCCATCATCGGCATGATGAAGATCGCGCGCAGGAGACCGCGGAAGGGGAATTTGGCGTGAAACACCACGGCGGCAAACGTGCCGAAGATGACGGGCAGCAGCACCGAGAGCGCGGTGTAGACCAGCGTATGCCAGACCGACTCGACAAAGCGCGGATCGGTGGGCAGCCGCAGGTAGTTGGCGAACCCAACGAAGGTGGTGGGCGAGCCGACCTTCCATTCGTTAAAGCTCATCCAGATCGTGAACAGCCATGGGAACACGATCACGGCCAGCACCACGACCAGCGCCGGGATCACGAACGGCCAGTAGGAGGGCGGCCGCCACTCCCGCCCCGGCGCGGTGTCGGTCGCGGCCGAGGCGGGGGAAGCTTCAGTCAGAGTACTCACGCTTTCTCGCTGCGCTCCAGGATCGGGCGATACTGCTCATGCGCCTTCTTCAATTCGCTCGCGGGATCGGCGCCCGACAGCGTCGCAGTGAGTGCGGCGCCGACAATGTCGCGGAATTCGGCGACGGGGATCACCACGGGCAGGCCGAGCTTGCTGATCTTGCCAGAGTCGATCACCGACTGCAGCCATTCCTTCGGCATCTTCACGCCCTTCTGGATCTCGGGATCATTCAGGATCGAGTTGCGGAACGGCACGCCGCCGCCGGCCTGCAGCAAGCGCGCGCCTTGCGTCTTGGAGACCACCCATTGGCACAGGAGATGAGCGGCTTCCTTGTTCGGGCTCGCCGCCGCAACACCGATGCCGTCGCCATAGGTCGCGGAATATTGGCCTTTGGGCCCCGCGGGCACCACGGTGTAGCCGACCTTGCCGACGATGCGCGAGGCATTCGGGTCTTCCAGCGGCGGCGCCCAGCCGACGCCGTCGATCCACATCGCCGATCTCCCTTGCGTGAAGGACGCCATCGACTCCATCCAGTTGAAGCCGGCGACGCCGGGAGGCGCGACCTTGGTCAGGAGCTTTTGATAAAGCTTGGTCGCTTCGATCGCCTCGGGCCCGTCGGTGAGGATGTTGCCTTTGGCGTCGAGGAACTCGCCGCCATAGTCGAGATAGAAGTTGGTCCACAAGGTCATGTTGGCGTTGCGCAGGCCGCGGCCGACAAAGCCGAAGGTGCCGTCCTTGGGATCGGTGAGCTTCTCGGCGGCCTCGACCATCTCATCAAGCGTCTTCGGCACCGCGACGTTCTTCTTCGCGAACAGCTCCTTGTTGTAGTAGAGGATGAAGTAGTCGACCGACCATGGCAGCGACAGCATCTGCCCCTTGTCGTTCTTGGCGTATTGCAGACCGGCGGCCGAGAAGTCGCTTTCGACGAGGTCCGGCGCGGTCAGCGTCGGGTCCTTCATGTAAGGCGTGAGGTCGGCGAGCCAACCGGCCTTCTCGAACTGCCGTTTCTGCACGTGATAGCTCACATGGATCACGTCGAAGCTCGGCTTGCCGGAAGCGAGCTCGATCACCGCCTTCTGCCGCTGTTGCTGCTCGGGGATCTGTTCCGACTCGACCTCGATGCCGGTGAGGGCGGTAAACTCCTTGATGTATTTCTGCAGATTGTCGCCGCGCGGGCCCTTGGCGAGAATCACTTCCAGCTTGGTGCCGGAATATTTCTTCCACTGCACCTCGGCGCGCGCGGGGGTGCCGGTCAGCGCAAGCGCGCCGGCGGCAGCCGAGCCCGCGAGCACGGCGCGGCGGGAAATGTGGTGATTTTTCATGCTGACCTCCCAAGGATTTTTTATATCTCGGGGAAGTCTAGCGCGGGCAATGGCGCCGCGACAGGGCCTATCTGTCGCGGTATCAGGCGGCCGCGAGGAGTTTCAGTCGAACAGGCTTGAGACCGATTCTTCCGCTGCGGTGCGAGCGATCGCCTCCGAGATCAGACCGGCAATCGAGAGCGTGCGGATATTGGCGGCGTTGCGCACCGCTTCTGTGGGCTGGATGGAGTCGGTGATGACCAATTCCTTCAGCCGCGAGGAGGTGATGCGCGTCACCGCGCCGCCGGAGAGCACGCCATGGGTAATGTAGGCGTAGACTTCCTTGGCGCCGTTGGCGAGCAGCGCGTCGGCGGCGTTCACCAGCGTGCCGCCGGAATCGACGATGTCGTCGACCAGGATGCAGGTGTGGCCGGCGAGCTCGCCGATCACGTTCATGACTTCGGACTCCCCGGCGCGCTCGCGGCGCTTGTCGATGATCGCAAGCGGCGTGTTGATGCGCTTGGCAAGTCCGCGCGCGCGGACCACGCCGCCAACGTCGGGCGACACCACCATCACCTTGGCGAGGTCGAAATTTTCCCTGATGTCGCGCACCATCACGGGCGAGGCGAAGAGATTGTCGGTCGGGATATCGAAGAAGCCCTGGATCTGCGCGGCATGCAGGTCGACCGTCATGACGCGGTCGACGCCGGCCTGCGTGATCAGATTGGCGACGAGTTTTGCAGAGATCGGCGTGCGGGAGCCGGATTTCCGGTCCTGCCGCGCGTAGCCGAAATAGGGGATCACGGCCGTGATGCGCCGTGCCGACGAGCGGCGCAGCGCGTCGGTGATGATCAGGAGCTCCATCAGGTGATCATTGGCGGGAAACGACGTCGACTGCAGGATGAAGGCGTCCGAGCCGCGGACGTTTTCCTGGATCTCGACGAAAATCTCCATGTCGGCGAAGCGCCGGACCACGGCCTTGGTGAGCGGCAGCCCCAGTCCGCCGGCGATGGCCTGGGCGAGGGCTGGATTGGAATTGCCGGCCACGAGTTTGATGGAGCCGTTCTTGGCCGACATCGAGGCTTCTTCCCGCTCCTTGCTGGAGACCTTGTTCAGCATATCGGGTTTCCCTGGAACCGGCGTTTATCGAGCGAGGAAATACAGGCCGATAGCGCTGCTGGCAACCCGGAAGCGGCGTTTTCCCGGGCAAAAATCGGTGCCATTTCCACGATTTGCCTAATGGTCGGTGTAGCCCAGAGCCGCGATATTGGACCCGCCCGAAACCGGC
>DATMNV010000054.1:0-13192 GCA_035568535.1 Bradyrhizobium sp. | reverse complement strand
CAATGACGTGTGTAAACTCCTGTAGAGGAGTATACTCCCGTATGGGGATATTTCTAGGGATATGAGGGACTTACCGCGAGGCTTGTGGAAACGTAGGGAAGCCTATAGAAGGCTAATTCTCCCCTTGTGGGAGAAGGTGGCGGCCGAAGGCCGCCGGATGAGGGGTTTCTCTCCGCGGAAAGATTCCGGGCCTGCGCTTGTCAGCGCATCGCGGAATGACGACGGAGGAGGGGGACGAGCCATGAGCTATATCACCGGCGTCGGGCTCACCTCTTACGGCAAGCACGAGGGCCTCACCTCGCTCGACCTCATGAGCAAGGCCGCCGAGCTCGCCATCGCCGACGCCGGCCTCAGGCGCGCCGAGATCGACGGCATCCTGTGCGGTTATTCCACGGTGTCGCCGCACATCATGCTCGCCACCGTCTTCGCCGAGCATTTTGGCATCCGTCCGTCCTACGCCCATGCGGTGCAGGTCGGCGGCGCCACCGGCCTCGCGATGACCATGCTGGCGCATCACCTGGTCGAGGCTGGTGTCGTCAAACATGTGCTTGTCGTCGGCGGCGAGAACCGGCTCACCGGCCAGAGCCGCGACGCCTCGATCGTGGCGCTCGCGCAGGTCGGCCATCCCGATTACGAAGTGCCGCTCGGGCCGACCATTCCCGCCTATTACGGCCTCGTCGCTTCGCGTTACATGCATGAATATGGCGTCACCGAGGAAGATCTCGCCGAATTCGCCGTGTTGATGCGCGCGCACGCGCTGGCCCATCCCGGCGCGCAGTTTCATGAGCCGATCACGGTCGCTGACGTGATGGCCTCCAAGCCGGTAGCGTCGCCTCTCAAACTGCTGGATTGCTGCCCGGTCTCGGATGGCGGTGCGGCCTTTGTCATCAGCTGCGAGCCGACCAATGCGGCGCGCGTGAAAATCCGCGGCTGTGCGCAGGCGCATACCCATCAGCATGTCACCGCCGCGCCGGCGCTAAGCGAACTCGGCGCCGAGATTTCGATCGCCAAGGCCAAACAAGCGTCCGGCGTGACGATCTCGGACGTACGCTATGCGGCGGTCTACGACAGTTTCACCATCACGCTCGCAATGCTGCTCGAGGACCTCGGCCTCGCCAAACGCGGCGAGGCGGCTTCGCGCGTTCGATCAGGCTATTTCTCCCGCAACGGCGAGATGCCGCTGAATACCCATGGCGGTCTGTTGAGCTACGGCCATTGCGGCGTCGGCGGCGCGATGGCGCATCTGGTGGAGACCCACCTGCAAATGACGGGACGCGCCGGCGGCCGCCAGGTGCGTGACGCCTCGCTGGCGCTGCTCCATGGCGACGGCGGCGTGCTGTCGTCCCATGTCAGCATGTTCCTGGAGCGCGTCTGATGGACAAGCCGGCCGACTGGACCACGGGCTTTGAGGCGATCCTCTATCAGGTCTGTGCCGCCTGCGAGAGGCCGCAATATTTTCGTCGCGGTTTTTGCGCGGCCTGCGGTTCGACCGGACTCGCCGAGCAGCGCGCGAGCGGGAAGGGCACGGTCTACGCGACCTCCATCGTCGCCCGCGCGGCGACGCCGGAAACCCGCGCGCATGTGCCCTACAACATCGTGCTGGTCGACACCGAGGAGGGCTTTCGCATGATGGCGCACGGCGCCAACGATCTTGCTATCGGCGATCGCGTCAGCGCGCGCTTCGCCCAATTTGCCGGACGCCTCGTGCCCTATTTCGAGAGGGAGAGATGACCGATAAAGGAACCGAAGCAATCCAGGACACGAAACAAACGCTGGATGCTTCGTCGCGGAGCTTGTCGGCTCGCGCTTTCGCGCGACCCTGCCCGCTCCACGCGATGACCGAGGTCATCGCGCATAGAATAGGACGCTGGCGATGACGAGCATGGCCGTCACCGCCAGCATGTGCGCAAGTGCCGCCGAGGTTGCCCTCTTGGTGGCTTCCTTCATGCCGGTTCTCTCCCTAGACCTGGGCGCAACAGTCCGTGGCGCGGCAGGCACGCACGGCCGTCAGAATTTTTACTCGGAACACCCCGCATCGAGCATCCGCCTTGAAGAGTCCCCACTCGGCGGCGTCGACTGTGCCAGCGTCGAACAGTATTGCGGCGGCAATTTGACTCCGGCGTGGCCTCAGGCGGATAGTGTTTTGTCAAAATAATCAACAGACTGGAAAACCCGAGGAAAAACATGGCCCGCATCGACTACAGCGATCCCGAAAAATACAACGATCGCACCCGCGAATTGCTGGGCAAGAACCGCAACGCCAATATCTTCCGCATGATGGCGCATTCGCCCAGCTACCTCTCGCAATATTGCCGGCTGGGAGGCGCGATCCGAAACCGGGGCGAACTCGATCCGGTCGTCCGCGAGCTTGCGATCACGCGCACCGGTATTCTGTGTGAGGCACCGTACGAGATCGTCGCCCACAAGCGCATCGGCAAGAGCGTTGGCGTCACCGACGAGCAGAACGAGGCGCTGGAGAACTGGCAGGCCGCGAGTTGCTTCAACGAGGTGCAGCGCGCCGCGCTCGCCTTCACCGATGAAATCGTGAAGCTGCGCCGGCCGACGGATGTGACCTTCAACGCGATCAGGGCCAGGCTCACGCCCGGCGCGCTGGTCGAGCTGCAGCTTTCCGTCGGCTTCTACATCATGACCTCGAAATTCCTGGAAACCTTTCAGATCGATATGCAGCCGGCGGCGGAGGTGGTCTGACAAACCATTTCACTGCCGCAGGACGGCCATGGGTAGGCCCGATGCTGGATCGGCGATGCTATAATTATGGCGTGCGGCTGGTCGGCCCGGCGGCGAAATGGTGACGAGCGAGGCAATCTCGAGCGCGGTATTCGAGGAAGTGGCAATTGAATCTTGCAACCTGGGGCTGAAAGGATATTTTGAGCCGTAGACGGCGTATATGGCGCGGCTGCAACGGGATTGAGTTAAGCGGTTTTTGTTCTTATTGCGATGACCGAGAGTTTTTCGGAGACGGCATCATGGGCAATGGTTGGGATAGTTCTGCGCCTGCCTGGATCGAATCCATGGGCGAGCAGGGCGATCGCGGCGATTGGGGACGCCAGCATGTCCTCGACCCCGTGATGATGGCGCGCGTCTCGGCCGGCCGGTTCCGCAAAGCGCTTGACGTCGGCTGCGGCGAGGGGCGTTTTTGCCGGATGCTCCGCGCGGCCGGTGTGAAAGCAACCGGCATCGATCCGACGGCCCAATTGATCGAGGTCGCGAAACGGCGCGATCCCAAGGGCGACTACCGGCTCGGCCGTGCCGAGCAGCTCGACATTGCGGACGCGAGCTTCGATCTCGTCGTCACCTACATCACGCTGATCGATATCCCCGATTTCCGGGCCGCGATCCGCGAGATGGCGCGGGTGCTGAAACCCGGCGGTTCGCTGTTGATTGCAAATCTCACCGGATTCACCTCGGCCTGTGCCGATCGTGGATGGGTGAAGGACGCGAGCGGGGAGCATCTGCATTATCCCGTTGACCGCTATCTCGACGAGTTTCCGTTCTGGTTCGAATGGTCCGGGATCCGCATCGAGAACTGGCACCGGCCGCTTGCGGCCTACATGAGTGCCTTCCTGGACAGCGGCCTGATCCTGAAATATTTCGACGAGCCGGGTGCGGTGTCGGGCGCGGTGGTTCATCAGGAGCGCCAGCGCCGGGTGCCCTGGTTTGTCGTGATGGAATGGCAGAAGCCCGCCGCTCGAAGGAAATCCAGGTGACCATCGACGAATATGCCGCATGGGCGGCCAAGTGAGCTCACGGCGTCGTCAGCAAATTCACCTTGGTGTTCGCGACGATCAGCCGGTCGGCCAGGATTTGTGCGAGGTTGCGCATGATGCGCTCGCCGGCCTTGGGATGCCCATCGCGAAAGCGCTCGAAATCGCCGATCGGGATTTCGACCGCGGTCGCGGATGCATCGGCCAGCACGTCGGCGGAACGGCGCGGCTCCAGCAGCGCCATTTCGCCAAAGGCCATGCCGGCGGTCAGTGTGGCAAGGCGCACCCCGTCGGTCAGGGTGACATGCACCACACCGCTTCGGAGGAAGAACAGCGAAGTCGCGGGCTCCCCGGCGCCCACGATCTTCTCGCCGCGGCGATACGTCTTCGTCGTTCCAAGCGCGGCCAGCGCCGCCAGCTCTTCCGCAGAAAGGCCCGCCAGCAGCGGCTGCTCGGAAAGCTCAGTGGTGTCGTGGAAATCGATCGAGCCGCCATGGCGATACACCACCTGGTCTTCCGCCCATTCGATGGCGGTATCGAGCAGATAGAAATCGCGCAGGTTGGAAATGCCCTCGGTCCATTCGCGCACGAGCTTCCAGCCCGCGGACGAGCGCTTGATGCCGGACAGGATCACGGTGACGTGGAAGTTCGCGAGTTCCCGAAATTCCTCGGCGATCAGCCGCGCGCCGGCGCGCGTCACCGCCGCGACGCGGCGCAGGTCGAAGATGACGAATTGCGGGCGCGGCTTGGCTGCGAGCTGCCGCGACACGTAGTCCACATTGGACAGCGACAGCGTGCCGACCAGCTCGAACACGCGCACATCCTGGTGATGCGCGGCCAGAATTTCCTGCTCATGCGGCCTTCGGCTGCGCCGCGACGGATTCTTGCCGATGGTGTAGTCGGCGATGATGGAGTTGCGGGCATCGTCGCTGCGGTTGAGCATGTGCAGGTCGTAATGGGCCGAGATCGCCTCGCAGACCTTGATGCCGCGCACGGAGTTGCCGTGCTTGTCGAGGCGCGGGGAGTAGCTGCCGAGCCCGAGCCGCGCCGGGAGCGAGGCCAGGATGCCGCCACCGACGCCGCTCTTGGCGGGTATGCCGACGCGGTAGATCCATTCGCCGGCATAGTCGTACATGCCGGACGACGTCATCACCGACAGCGTGCGCGCGATCGCGTAAGGTGTCGTGACCTGCTCGCCCGTCACGGGATTGATGCCGCGATTGGCGAGCGTTGCCGCCATGATGGCGATGTCGCGCGCCGTCACCAGGATCGCGCATTGCCGGAAATAGACCTCAAGCACGGCGGCGACGTTGTCCTTGATCACGGCATTGGTGCGCAGGAGATAGCCGATCGCGCGGTTGCGGTCGCCGGTCGCACTTTCGGATGCAAAGACCGCCTCGTCGACATCGAGATCGCGTCCGGCAAAGCGCGACAGCTCGCGGCGGATGTGTTCGAACGCACCCGCGCCCTTGGCCTCATGAATCAACCCGGAGCAGGCAATCGCGCCGGCATTGACCATGGGATTGAACGGATGGTTTTCCGCGTTGAGCCGGATCGAATTGAAGGGATCGCCGGAAGGCTCGACGCCGATCACGCTTTCGACCCGCGAGGCGCCGAGGCTGTCGAGCGCCAGCGCGAACACGAACGGCTTCGACATCGACTGCACGGTGAAGGGCACGCGGGTGTCGCCGACCTCATAGACATGACCATCGAGGGTGGCGAGGCTGATGCCGAAATGATCGGGGTCGGCCTTGGAAAGCTCGGGGATGTAGCGGGCAACGTCGCCGCCGGTCTCGGACAGGAAATCGGCGTGGCAGCGATCAAGAAACCGCTGCAACGGCGGTTTCGAGCTGGCCCAGGCGGCGGCGTGAGGAGAAACCGGTTTCATGGCCAGTGTTTTGCCGTGACACGAGGGCGCGCGCAACCGGCTCGCGAATTGGGCAGGCTGCCCAATGATTCAAGTTTCGATGATCGCAACCGCCTGGCCTTCGGCGACGACGTCGTCGAGGGCGACGAGAATGGATTTCACCTTGCCCGCGGCGGGCGAGGCGACCGGGATTTCCATCTTCATGGATTCGACGAAGGCGATGTCGTCGCCATCGCCAATGCTCGCACCGGCTGCAACGGGAAGGGCGCAAACGCGTCCGGCGACTTCGGTCACTACTCTGATATCTGGCATGCCAACCGGCTTCTTGTTGTGGGCGCAGATTGCCTGAGGTAGCCTCGTCTGCAAGTGGAATTTTATTCCGTATAATGGAAAAGAGGAGCGCATGGGACGACGCTCGGAGCGCCTGAGCAGGCAGGGAATGCTCGCCGGCGATTTGGCAGGGGAAGGCGACGTCATTCAGGTGGTATCGCGCGCGTTCGACGTGTTGCGATGCTTCGAGGGCCACGAGGCCCGGCTCGGCAATCTCGAAATCTCCAACCGCTGCGGGTTGCCGCGCTCGACGGTGTCGCGGCTTACCCACACGCTGACGCGGATGGGACAACTCGTCTACCTGCCGCGCGACCAGAAATACCGCATCGGCCCGAGCGCGGTGGCGATGAGCACCTCGATGATGAAGGGACTGCAACTGCGCAATCTGATCCGGCTGCGCTTGCAGGACATCGCCGAGCAATTGCCGGGCACCGTCGGGTTCGTGATTCCGGATCGTTTCCATCTCGTCTATCTCGAATATGCCCGCGCGGCGAACGCGCTCGGCCTGCATGAGACGACCGGCAGCCGCATCGCCATGGGGACCACGGCGGCGGGCCACGCCTATACGGCCGCGCTCGCGCCGGAAATGGGCGACGCCCTGCTCAACGAGATGGAGCGGGAGGCGCCCGAGGCCGCGAAGACGCTGCGGCCCCGCATCGAGAACAACCGCCGTTTCCTGAAGGAGCACGGCTATGTCGTTGCCTGCGGCCTCTGGAGCCCGCACATCAACGGCCTCGCGGTGCCCTTGTGGTCGCCGCAATACCAGACCTTCGTCGTGGTCACGATCGGACTGCTGTCGGCGATGTTTGACGAGAAGCGGTTGCACAAGGAGGTTGCGCCGCGGATGATCAAATTGGGAGTTGCCGTCGGCGGACTGCTCGAAGGCTCCGAGGGCGATATCTTCAACAGCCGGCTGGAGCGCAAGCCGCTTCCGGTGCGGACCAATAACAAGAATGCGATCATCAAGACGGAGGAGACGAATGATCTGGAAGCCCGAACTCGACGAGCTCGCTCGGCGCGAAGCGTTCGCGCGCGAGATGGGCGGCGTTGAGAAGGTCAAGCGGCAACGCGACCAGGGCCGGCTCACCGTCCGCGAACGCATCGACAAGATGGTCGATGCCAATTCTTTCCACGAAATCGGCGCCGTCTCCGGCATCGGAGAATATGACGAGCACGGCGAACTCAAAAATCTGACGCCGGCAAACTGCGTGTTCGGCCGCGGCAAGGTCGACGGCCGCACCGTCGTCGTGGTCGGCGATGACTTTACGGTGCGCGGCGGCTCGGCGGATGCGTCGATCTCGGCGAAACCGCTGATGGCGGAAGAGATGGCGCATGATTTCCGCCTGCCCATCATCCGCATCATCGAAGGTTCCGGCGGCGGCGGCTCGGTGAAGACCATCGAGACCAAGGGCGCTGCCAATCTGCCCGGCGGCATCGGCGGCAATCGCTGGTATCGCTACACGACGGAAAACCTTGCGCATGTGCCGGTGGTGGGTCTCGGCCTCGGCTCGGTCGCGGGCCTCGGCGCCGCGCGGCTGGCGGCAAGCCATTACTCCATCATGACCCGGGCGTCGGCGATGTTTGTCGCAGGGCCGCCGGTCGTGAAGCGGCTGGGACAGGATCTCACCAAGCAGGAGCTTGGCGGTGCCGACATCCAGACCCGCGCTGGTGGCGTGGACGATGCCGTCGACACCGAGGAGGAGGCGTTCGCCAAGGCGAGGCGCTTCCTGTCCTACCTGCCGTCGTCGGTGTTCGAATTGCCGCCGACCTTGCCTTGCAACGATGATCCCGAACGCACCGACGAGGCGCTGATCAAGGCGGTGCCGCGCAGCCGCCGTCAGGTCTACAAGATGCGGCCGATCATCGAGTCCGTGGTCGACAAAGGCTCGTTCTTCGAAATCAATTCGAACTACGGCCGCCCGATGATCGTGGGGCTGGCGCGGCTTGAGGGGCGGGCGGTGCTCGTGCTTGCAAGCGACCCCTTCCACTATGGCGGCTCCTGGACAGCGGAAGCCTGCCAGAAGGTGATCCGATGGGTCGACTTCGCCGAAACCTTCCACCTGCCGATCGTCTATCTCATGGACTGCCCCGGCTTCATGATCGGGCTGGACGCCGAGAAGTCGGCGACGATCCGCTATGGCGTGCGCGCGATGGCGGCCGTCAACCAGACCACCGTGCCCTGGTGCACCGTGATCGTGCGCAATTCCTTTGGTGTCGCGGGTGTCGTGCACCAGCCGGCCGACCGTTTCTCGATCCGCTACGCGTGGCCGTCGGCCTATTGGGGCTCGCTGCCGCTCGAAGGCGGCATCGAGGCGGCGTATCGCGCCGAGATCGATGCGGCCGACGATCCCGCGGCGAAGCAGAAGGAGATCGAGGATCGCCTCAACAAGCTGCGTTCGCCGTTCCGCTCCGCCGAAAAATTCTGGGTGGAAGAGATCATCGATCCCCGCAAGACGCGATCGCTGCTCTGCGAGTTCGCCCGGCTCGCCGAGCCCCTGCGCACACCGGGGCTCGCCAGGAACATGACCATCAGGCCGTAGGCGGCATATGGGACCGCCGCACGCCTTCGCCGGAATTTGCGGCTTCCATGACACGTTGATGAGAAATTCGCCGATCGCCCTGCGACGTGATGTCGCCAGTCAGTTGCCGCGACATCAAACTGTAATGGCTCACTGCTGAATCCTCGGCAGGGAAGGCGACACCAGGTCGCCGTCGGTCGGGGATGCGGATGTTATCAGTGTTTTGTCAGGGTTGCCGGGGCGGTCATGCTGACTGAACCGGATACCGCCAAGATTGCCAACACGTCATCGGCGCCATTGCTGGGCGCGTCGGTCATTCCGGGTCTGGTGTGGGCCTTTCGGCTGCACAACGACGGCAGCGCAGAGTCGCTGCCGATCGATGCGCCGATCGAGTTCACCCATGATGGCCGGCTCTGGCTGCATTTCAATCTTGGCGATGCGCGCGTGCGACCCTGGCTGGCAGAGGTGCAGATCCCGCCGCTTGCGCGGGACTTGTTGCTGTCGCACGACAATTTCCAGCAACTCCATGTTCTCGATGACTGCGTATATGGCGTGTTCTCGGACCTCGTCCGCGACATCGAGACCGCGACCGAGGAGACCGGCTTCCTGCGCTTTGCAATGACCGAGCGGCTCCTGATCAGTGGCCGCCATCAGGCGCTATGCGCCGCCGACGCCGCGCGACGCGTGCTCGAGGGCGGCTATCGCATCAAGCATGTCGCGAACCTTCTGGAAAAGATCATCGATGAGGTCGCCGACACCATGGACCGGATGGCGGATCGCATCGGCACCGAGCTCGACGAGATCGAGGAGAAAGTTGTCGCGGGCGAGGTGAGGTCCGATATGCGCTCCGGGCTTGGCCGACAGCGGCGTACCTGTGTCCGCCTGCACCGGCAATTGACCGGCCTGCGCGTGCTGTTCCATCGCCTTGAACGGCGCGATGTCGACCATCTCAATCCGGCCTTGCGCCTCCATGCCGCGCGGCTGGCGCAGCGGCTCGACGGGCTCGATCACGATATCGTCGAATTGCGCGAGCGCAGCCGGCTGCTCGAAGAAGAGCTGCACTTCAAGATGGAAGAGGAAAGCAATCGGCATCTGCATACGCTGTCGATCGTGACCACGATGCTGCTGCCGCCGACGCTCGTTACCGGCATTTTCGGCATGAACACCAAGGGGCTTCCGCTCACCGACGTCGATGGCGGATTTCTTTGGGCGGCTGGATTGATGGTGCTCTCGTCCGCGGCCGCCTATTGGATCATGAGGCGCTCGGGCATCGTCAAGTAGAGCTTGCGCCCGCGGAGCCAGCTCATGTGCAAAGTGCTCTGCCGCGCAGCCAAAGCAATCGCGGCGGCCGCCTGCATTGCCTTCACGGCACTGGCGCACGCCGAGGATGCTCTCGTCCACGCAGCCAAAGACGAACACGCGGCCGCGTGGCTGGCCCCAAAATGGCTCAACGAATGGCATGACGGGCTGGCCGGCAAGGGCCTGAATTTCGGTGCAACCTATATTGCCGACAACATCGGTAATATATCGGGCGGGGTCGCACGCGGCGCCATCCATCTCGGCCGCTTCGATTTCTCGGTCGATGCCGATCTCGAAAAACTGTTTGGTTGGACCGGTGGCAGGTTCTACGCAAACACCTATGAGATTTACGGGCGCGGGCTTTCGCGCAACTACATCCACAATCTGGCAACCGTCAGCGAGACCGAGGCGCTGCCCGACACACGGCTCTACAACGCCTATTTCGAGCAGAGCTTTTTCAACGACGCCGTGAACATCAGGGCTGGCCAGCAAGCGGCGGATGTCGAGTTCTTCGACAGCGAGACCGACGATCTGTTCATCAACGGGACGTTCGGCTGGCCGGCCATCAAGACTACCAACCTTCCGGCCGGAGGGCCGGCACCGCCGATTGCGGTGCCCGGGATTCGCATCAAGGCTGCGCTCTCGGACAAGATCACCGCCTTTGGCGCGGTGTTCAACGGTAATGCAGCACGGCCCGGCGACGGCGATCCGCAGACGCGCGACAGTCACGGCCTGGCGTTTCGCGTCAATGATCCGCCGTGGATCATCGGGCAGATTCACTTCGACTATAGTATCGACATTGGTGGCCGCTCGCTCCTCGGCAATTTCACACCCGGCGCCTGGCGGCATTTCGGGCAATTCGACGATCAGCGCTTTACCGCGCAGGGCTTCTCGATCGCTGACCCCGACGGAACCGATATCCCGGCAAAGCTTCGTGGCAATTTTGGAATCTACGCGGTGGTGGAGCAGGTCCTCTACAGGCCGCCCTCGGTGACTGAGAAGAGTATTTCTGCGTCGTTACCGGGCGTGACGGCGTTCGGCCGGATCGCCTACAGCCCACCGGACCGAAACCTGATCGACGTTTATCTCGACGGCGGCATCGGTTTCGTTGGTTTTGCGCCTGGCCATCCGCTCGACCGGTTCGGGATGGCGGTGGCCTATATGCGGATTTCCAACGCTGCCCGAAACCTCGATATTGATACTCAGCTCTTCAGCGGCCTCCCAAGCTCGGTGCGAAGCAATGAGACCCTGATCGAGTTGATCTATGAGGCGCACATCAAACCGGGCTGGCTGCTGGCGCCATACCTCCAATACGTCTTTCGGCCATCCGGCGGCATCCCGAATCCGAACGATCCAAGCGGCCTCTCGCGGATCGGCGACGCGGCGGTGTTCGGGCTGACCAGCACGCTAAGATACTAGGGTCCACTCTAGCGATGTTCCTCGGGCGTTGTCGATCCGAATGACCCGACGCAAACGCAGCGGACCAAGGACGCCGCCATGCTCAGCGTCCGCACCAGGATTCCCCATCAAGCGGCTTGCACCTATTAGGCGGCTTGGGCCGTGACAGCGGCTGTGGCGGCTTTCTGCGGCCGGGAAATCCCAAGCGCAATCAGGGCGGCGACGATGCAGAGTGCGCCGGCGACGAAGAAGGCCGGCAGGTAGCTCGCCAGCAGGGTCCGCGACAGGCCGGCGGCGAAAGCGGCAAAACCCGCGCCGATCTGATGGCCGGCAAAAATCCAGCCGAACACCAGGTTGGCGCGTTCGGCGCCAAAACGTTGCGCGGTTAGCCGCACCGTCGGCGGCACGGTCGCGATCCAGTCGAGCCCGTAGAACATCGCAAACAGCGACAGGCCGTAGAACGAGAAGTCGCTGAACGGCAGGAACACCAGCGACAGCCCGCGCAGGCCGTAATACCAGAACAGCAGCCAGCGGTTGTCGTAGCGGTCCGACAGCCAGCCCGAGAAGATGGTGCCGAAAAAGTCGAACACGCCCATGGCGGCGAGCAGGCTCGCGGCCTGCACCTGCGGAATGCCGAAATCCATGCACATCGGGATCAGATGCACCTGGATCAATCCGGCGGTGCTGGCGCCACAGATCGCAAAGGTCAGGAACAGCGCCCAGAACACCGGCGATTTCGACGCCTCGCGCAACGTGCCAAGCGCGGCGGAGAGGATCGGCGCGTTGTTGGGAGCTGGCGCCGGCAGCGGCTGGGTGCCGGTATCGCCGAACGGGCGCAAACCGACGTCGCTCGGCCGGTCGCGCATCAGCATCAGCACCGAGAAAGCGGCCACCACGAGCATCCCGCACATGAGGGCCAGCGCGACCCGCCAGCCGAACCGATCGGTGAGGTGCGCGAGCACCGGCAGGAACACCAATTGTCCGGTTGCGACGCTTGCGGTCAGGATGCCGACCACGAGCCCGCGCCGGGCCGCGAACCAGCGCGCGGCGATGGTTGCGCCGAGCACCAGCGCGGTCATGCCGGTGCCGAGGCCGATTACGACGCCCCACAACAGCACCAACTGCCAGACCTGGGTCATGGCAAGGGAGACGACCAGCGCCGAGATCACGAGCGACTGCGCCGCCAAGGTCACATTGCGCAGGCCGTAGCGATTGAGCAGCGCGGCGGCGAAGGGGGCCATCAGCCCGAACAGGATGAAGCGAATCGACAGCGCTGAGGAAATCTCCGCAGTGGTCCAGCCGAACTCACGCTGCAGTGGCACGATGAATACGCCGGGCGCGCCGACCGCGCCGGCCGAGACCAGCGCGGTGAAGAAGGTGAGGCCGACCATCACCCAGCCATAATGGATGTTGCGGCGGGCGAGCACGACAGCGAGCCAGTTCGAGATCATTGGGCCCCAGTTGTTACGAGGTTAGCTTGAGATGCCCATTCTGACATGAGGGAGTCACGTCTGAAATGACATAGTTCCCTCATTTTATGACAACGGGGCGCTAATGGGTGACGCGTTCAACCGCGATCGCAGTGGCTTCGCCGCCGCCGATGCAGAGCGCCGCCACGCCGCGCTTCAGGTTCTGCGCCTCCAGCGCATGCAACAGCGTCACGATCAACCGCGCACCGGTCGCGCCGATGGGATGGCCGAGCGCGCAGGCGCCGCCATTGATGTTGAGCTTGTCGCGGGGGATGCCGAGGTCTTTCTGCGCCGCCATCGCGACCACCGCAAAGGCCTCGTTGATCTCGAACAGATCGACATCGCCAACCTTCCAGCCGACCTTGTCGAGCAGTTTTCTGATCGCCGGGATCGGCGCGGTGGTAAACCATTGCGGTTCCTGGCTGTGGGTGGCGTGGCCCTTGATCTCGGCGAGATAGGAGAGGCCGTCGCGGTCGGCGAGCGAGCGTTTGGCCAGAATGAGCGCCGCGGCGCCGTCGGCATTTGCGGAAGAGGCGGCGGGCGTGATGGTGCCGTTGGCGCGGAACGCCGGCTTCAAGCCCGGGA
>DATMNV010000053.1:0-24372 GCA_035568535.1 Bradyrhizobium sp. | reverse complement strand
CTGGTCGAGCGGTACGCCTCTCGCATGCCTTCGCCCTTGCGAGCGCTGCGGCAGATAGGCCGAGAGGCCGTCATAGCCATAGGGACCAAAGATGCCGGCATAGATGTCCGGGTAGCCGTAGCCCCAGAAGCCGAGGCCATCACCCCAGATCGTGTAGTCATACATGTCATTGTAGGCGAAGGGCCAGAACAGCGGGCCGACCCAGCCATAACCGCCGCCCGCATGCTGCCACCATCCGCTGCCGGCGCCATGCCAGCCAACCAAAGCAGCCGCAGCCGCAATCTGCACCCGCGCCGCAGGATTGCTGAGCAGGCGGCCATTGCGCAAGGCACCCGAGTGCGACAGCGCGTTCATCGCATTGCCGAAATGCGCGGGACGTACCGCCGCATTGCGGATCTGGCTGAAACCCGCCCCGCCATGCCGGAACGAACGCGACGCGAACCTCATGCCGCCATGATGCCCGCCACCGAAGTGGCTGTGCCCGAAACCACCGGCATGACCGAAACCATGACCACCAAAATGACCGCCGCCGAAGTGACCACCGAAATGGCCGCCGCCACCGCCATGACCGCCCCCGCCATGACCGCCCCCACCATGGCCGCCGCCACCGCCGTGACCGCCGCCGCCTCTCGCCATTGCCGCCCCCGCCAGCAACAACGCAATCGCAATCACGGCAATTCCACTGACCGGTCTCAACATCGCATCCTCCGCAATCCGCAACCATTGAGGCATCGGAAGTTGACGGGAATTGGAACCGGCATGGGAGCCGAAAGTTCCGCGCGCAGCGAGGACCGAAGGCGCGCCGCGACGCGTGAACGAGAGCTACGCCGCCGGCACGATCTTGCCGGGATTGAAGATGTTCTGCGGATCGAGCGCCTTTTTGATCGCACGCATGGCGTCGAGCGCCTCTTCTCCCAGTTCGGCCTTCAGATATTTCTGCTTGCCCTGGCCGACGCCATGCTCGCCGGTGCAGGTGCCGCCCATGGATTGGGCGCGCTCGACCAGGCGATGCATGAAGTCCTCGCCGCGCGCCATCTCGTCCTTGTCGTCGACGTCGCAGAGCAGCGAGCAATGGAAATTGCCGTCGCCGACATGGCCGACGATCGGCGAGATGAGATTGAGCCGCTTCAAATCCTCTTCCGTCTCGGTGACGCAATCGGCGAGCCGCGAGATCGGCACGCAGACGTCGGTTGCGACCACGCCGGCGCCGGGGCGCAGCGCCTTCACCGACCAATAGGCGTCATGCCGCGCCTGCCACAGCTTGGTGCGATCCTCGGGGCGCGTGGTCCAGGTGAAATCGCCGCCGCCGCATTCCTTCGCGATCTCGGCGAAATTGCGCGACTGCTCGGCGACGTCGGCCTCGCTGCCGTGGAACTCCAGCAGCAAGAGCGGCGTCTCCGGCAGCGAGAGTTTTGAGTAATTGTTGCAGCAGCGCACCTGCTCGGCGTTGAGCAGCTCGATGCGCGCCATGGGAATGCCGGTCTGGATCGCCATGATGGTGGCCTGGCAGGCGCCGCGCACGGTTTCGAACGAGCACGCCGCAGCCGCGATGGTTTCGGGGATGCCGCGCAGCTTGATGGTGAGCTCGGAGATGATGCCGAGCGTGCCTTCGGCGCCGATGAAGAGATGCGTGAGGTCATAGCCGGCGGAGGACTTTTTCGCCCGCGTGCCGGTCTTGATGATCTCGCCGTCGCCGCGCACGACTTTCAGCGCCAGCACATTCTCGCGCATGGTGCCGTAGCGCACCGCATTGGTGCCGGAGGCGCGGGTCGAGGCCATGCCGCCGAGCG
Organism: Bradyrhizobium sp.; assembly: GCA_035568535.1. Classification (GTDB taxonomy): domain Bacteria; phylum Pseudomonadota; class Alphaproteobacteria; order Rhizobiales; family Xanthobacteraceae; genus Bradyrhizobium. The sequence continues at coordinate 22,582 of DATMNV010000053.1, read as the reverse complement.
AAGCATCGGCGCCGGGATCGATCGGGAAGAACACGCCCTGGTCGCGCAGATACTCGTTCAGCGCCTTGCGGGTCACGCCGGGCTCGATCACGCAGTCGAGGTCGTCGGCATGGACCTCCAGCACCTTGTTCATGTCGCGCAGATCGATGCAGATGCCGCCGGCGGGCGCGTTGACATGGCCTTCGAGCGAAGTGCCGGTGCCATAGGCGATAACAGGCACGCCATGCCTAGCGCATATCCGCACCGTGTCCTGGATGTCAGCGGTCTCCTGCGCCATCACCACGCCGTCCGGCGGCTGCGGCGGCAGCCAGGTGGTGGTATGGGCGTGCTGCTCGCGCACGGCCTGGGAAGTGATCAGCCGGTTGCCGAATCGCGCCGCGAGCTGCGCCAGCGCGCTCGCCAGCGCCGTGGGCTCCGGCCGTTTCAAATTATTGGTTGTTGTCGTGGCCACGTAAAGATTCCTCCCGGCTTTGGGCGACGGTGGCAAAGGATATATAAGGGGTCAAGACAGCAAAGGGATGGAAATGACCACCGCCACTCGCCTGAAAGATATGCCGCTGCCACCTGCACCGTTCCTGTCGTCGGCGATGCAGCTCGAGCCGCAATGGATCGACTATAACGGCCATCTCAACATGGCTTATTACAACGTGATGATGGACCGCGCCATCGACGAATTGTGGCTGCAGCTCGGCATCGGCCCGACCTACATGAAGGAGCGCCACGGCTCGACGTTTACCGCCGAATGCCATGTGCGCTATTTGCGCGAGATTCATCTCGGCGATCCCGTGCAGGTCTCGGTCTGGCTGTTAGGGGCCGACGAAAAGCGGCTGCACACCTTCGAGGAACTGCGCCACGCCGGCGAAGGCTGGCTGTCGGCGACCTCGGAGAACATGACCGTTCACATCGACATGAGCGTGCGCAAGGTCGCGCCGTTTCCCTCAGATATCCGCGCCCGCATCGCCGATGTGGTCAAGGCGCACAGCGCCGTGCCGCGCCCCGAAGGCATCGGCCGCAAGATCGGGATGCCGGTGAAACGATAGGTTCGGCTCACCTCTCCCGTAGGGAGAGGTCGAATTGCGAAGCAATTCGGGTGAGGGGATCAGGTCTATCGAGAGAGCAGCGCCCCCTCACCCGCGCCTTCGGCGCGACCTCTCCCCGCTGGGGAGAGGTGAAGCGAATTCGCGGATAATGCTAGCTCTCCGCCACCCACGCGGGCAATCTCGAAAACCACGGCCGCGCCTGCTCGAGTTGGCGGCCGAGCTGCAAGAGGCGGTCCTCCTCGCCGAAGCGCGCGACGAACTGCACGCCCAGCGGCAATCCGTCCGCGGTCCAGTGCAGCGGCACGCTCATGGCGGGCGTGCCCGTCAGGTTGGCAAGCTGCGTGAACGGCACATATTGCAGGCTGTCGCGCGCGATCTTGTCGATGGTCTTATCGAGCGCGCCCATGCGCGCCAGCAGGCCGAGCAGGCCGATGCGATCGAGCAGGTCGAGCACCATCTGCTCGGCGGCGGAGGGATCACCCGCGCCATGCGCGATCGCGGGATGGGCCACCGTCGGCGTCAGCAGCAGATCGTAACGCTGGTGGAAACGCGCCAGCGCGCGGGCGAAGTCGTTCCACTTGAGTAGCTGCGTGGTCAGCGCGCCGGCCGAGGTCGCCCCTCCCAGCGTCGCCAGCACGCGCGTCAGCAATTCGAAATCCGCTGGTTTTGCGCCGGCCATGCGCGCCTGCGCCAGCGCGGCCGGGACCTGGCCGAAATAGACGTGGAGGAAGGATTTGGCCAGTGCCGCGCCGTCGATTTCGGGCGCGGCTTCCTCGACCTCATGGCCAAGGCTGGCCAGAAGCTTCACCGCATCGTTCACCGCCGCAACGGCTTCGGGATGCACGTCGGTGCCGATCGGAGAGGCCGAGGAGAAGCCGATGCGCAGGCGCGGCGGATCACGCTCCGTCAGCTTGGCCCAGGATTCGCTCGGTTTTGCGATCACGAAGGGATCGCCGCCCTCGCCGCCCGCGATCAGGTCGAGGGCTGCGGCCGTGTCGCGCACGCTGCGCGAGATCACGCCTTCGCTGGACGCGCCGTACCAATATTCGCCGTAAGCCGGCCCCGACGAGATGCGCCCGCGCGATGGCCGCAACCCGAACAGGCCGCAATAAGCGGCCGGAATCCGGATCGAGCCGCCACCGTCATTGCCCGCCGCCATCGGCACCACACCGGAGGCGACCGCCGCCGCCGCGCCGCCGCTGGAACCGCCCGGTGTGCGCTCAAAATTCCAGGGATTTTGGGCGCGGCCGAACAGTTTTGAATCCGACACACCCTTGAGCGCGAATTCCGGCAGATTGGTCTTGCCGAAAATCACCAGGCCCGCCTCCAGATAGCGCCGCACCACGTGGGCATGTTCCGGCGCGACCAGGCCCGCCATCGACCGGCTACCATACGTCGTCGGCAGGCCGGCGTAGTCCTGCGCGCAATCCTTGAGCAGGAAGGGAACGCCGGAAAAGGGGCCGGTCAGTTGCTTCTTCAGTTGAGCGCGGGCCTCGCTCTCCATCAGGCGGCAGATCGCATTTGTCTTCGGCTGCGCGGCCGCGCTCTGCTTTAGCGCCAGCTCCAGCAGCTCCTGCGCGTTGGTCTCGCCGCGCGCGACCAGCGCGGCGAGACCTATGGCATCGTGCTGCAGATATTCACTCGATTTCATGGCGCGCCCCCGGACGGTTTGGACGCACGGTATCAGCTTTGCGGGAACACGCTAAGCGGGCAGACCGACTTCCGACAGAGCGCCGACGACGAGATCGCGCTGCACCGGCGGCAGCGGCGGCATGCCGAGCTTGAGCTGCGAGATCGTGAGCTCGGGATAACGCACGCGGAGCATGCCGAGACTCTGGCGCGCCAGCGGCTTCGCGCCGGCATGGACATAGGCCGCGCACATCGTGCGATGCACCCAGAACGCGGACGGATGCTGGCTCAGCGCCCGCTCCTGCCAGATCGCGGCCTCGGCGTAGGAACGGTTGAGGAAATGCGCGCAGCCGATGCCGACCTGGCTGTTGAAGGCGAGCACGTCATGCGGCGCGAGGTCGAGCGCGATCTTGAAACGCTCGATCGCCGATTCGCCGTCGCCGCGGTAGACGTCGATCCAGCCGCTGCGGCCCCAGGCCCAGGCCGAGCCGCCGTCGACCGCGAGCGCTTTCGCGATCACCTGTGCGGCGGTGTCCAGTTCGCCGAGCAGGGTCAGCGCGTTGCCGAGCACGGCTAATGTGGTGGCATCGCCGGAGAGCGCCATCGCCTTCTGCGTCAATTCGATGGCGCGCGCGCGGTCGCGCAGCGGCTCGGCCGTGAAATGATAGACGACGCGCTGCAGATGCGCCCAGGCCGCCAGCGCAATGGCGAGCGGCTGGCCGGGATCGCGCTCCATCGCACGCTCCAGCCATTCCAGCGCCTGCGCGTTGCCCTCGGCGTCGAAGGAGAGCACGCCGGGCATCGCCCGCAGCGCCAGATCATGCGGGCTGAGCTCGCCGCGCGGCTTCTGCAGCGCGTGCTCGATTTCGGCCGAGCGCAGGCAGGGCTGCAGCCCCGCGGCAATTCGGGTTGCGAAATTCTCTTCGGCCGCGAAGTCACCGCTGAGCAGGCTGTCGGTCCGATGCGCCCAGAGCTGGCGGCCGGTCTCGCGGTCGGTGAGGCGGAACAGCAACCGCAGTTGCGGCCCGGCGGGGCGGATCGAGCCGGTGAGATGATAGCGCGCCAGTTGCGGCTCGCGCGTCACCGCGATCCCGGTGCGCGCCAGTGCCGCTGTGAGATCGCCGGCCATGTGGCGCGCGATCTCGACCTGATCGGGACCGGCTTCGATTCCGGCAAAGCCGAGCGTGAGGCGGTCGCGCAGCGGCACGAACAGCGGCGGCATGGCGGCGAGCGCCGCCGACAGCACCGCCTGCCGCTTCAGCGTTTGCGACGGCGTCTCGCCGTAGCGGCGGCGATATTCGACGGCGAAACGGCCGAAATGCGGAAGGCCGCAGCGCGCCGCGACGTCCATGATCTTCTCGCCCGGCGCGCCCTGCAGCAATTCACGCCGCGCCCGCTCGAAGCCGATGTCGCGCAGCACCGCATGCGGCGTCTTGCCGAGAAACGTCAGGAACTGCCGCTGCAGCGTCCGGCCCGAGCTGCCCGCGACCGCCGCGAGCTCGGCGACGGTCCAGCGGTGGCCGACATTGGCATGCATCGCATCCAGCGCGCGACGCACCGCGCGCGGCTGCAACGATCCGGTCGAAGCATGGGCTGGGTCTGCAAGCACGTTACCGACTCCTTCTTGGAGTGAGTCTGCAAAGACGGCGAAAAGTTCAGAAACGGGATAGCCGTGTCGCAATCTGGATAGCCGCCGGCCGCCGTCAGGCATACCCACACACTCAACCATCAAGGAGTAACGATGGCTATCCTCCCTTCAGTCCTGCACGGACTGGCCAGCCATGCCGGCTTTCTCGAAGGCCTGCTGACCAGGCTGTTCGAAAGCCAGATGCGCCGATACGGCGCAGCCCTGCCCAAGCCCGAGCAAAAGCCCAAGCCGACCGATCCGAAGATTGCGACAAGGTGTCCTTCGGCCCGCAAGACCTGAGCCAACGGCGACCCTGCGCGGTCCGCCGCGCCGGGAAAATTTCAACCGACCTCAAAAGGAGAATCTTCATGGCCACCTCAACCGCCGCCGCCGTCCAGCAGGGACAACCCAATTTCGAAGCGCTGAAGGCGCGCCAGCATGGCGCGTGGTCTTCCGGCGACTACGCGGTCGTCGGCACCACGCTGCAGATCGTCGGCGAAGAGCTCTGCGAAGCGCTCGACATCCGCTCGGGCCAGAAAGTGCTCGACGTCGCCGCCGGCAACGGCAATGTCAGCCTCGCCGCGGCGCGGCGCTGGTGCGACGTCGTGTCGACCGATTATGTCCCCGGGTTGCTGGCGCGCGGAAAACTCCGCGCCCAGGCCGACGGCATGAAGATGGAATTCCAGGAGGCCGATGCGGAGGCGCTGTCCTTTGGCGACGCCGCCTTCGATGTCGTGGTCTCGACCTTCGGCGTGATGTTCACGCCGGACCAGGACCGCGCGGCGGCCGAACTGGTGCGGGTATGCAGGCCCGGCGGCAAGATCGGCCTCGCCAACTGGACGCCGGAAGGCTTCATCGGCCAGGTGTTCAAGACCCTCGGCAAATATCTGCCGCCGCCCCCCGGCGCCAAATCGCCCGCACTATGGGGCACGGAGGCCCGCATCAAGGAGATGTTCGGTTCATCGGCGAGCGCCATCCACGCCGAGCGGCGGCATTTCAACTTCCGCTACCGCTCGCCCGAGCACTTCATGGAAGTCTTCAAGAACTATTACGGCCCGATGCTGAAGGCCTTTGCCACGCTCGACGCCGCCAACCAGCAGAAGCTGCACCAGGACCTGATCGCGCTGATCGGCACCATGAACCGCGCCGACGACGGCACGATGATCGTGCCCAGCGAATATCTGGAGATCGTCATCGTCAAGCGTTGAGCGCGCACCCGTCATACGAGGGAGCGCCGGCTGTTGGCCGGCGCTCCCCTCTTTTGCACGCCCACGGCGACAATGATGCGGCCTGCGGCGACAATGGCGCGCGAATCGCATCGCGAGGTGTTGACCTGGCGGGCCCGGCTCGACTATCGCGCCCGGGCCTTGTGGAGATCATTGGGAGATCGCCAGGAGATGGCCATGTCCGTTCGCCGCCTGCTCGCCGCCGCGCTGATCATCAACCTTTTCCCGGCCTCGCCAGGTGACGCTGCGCCAAGTGAAGGCGCACGGACCATCGCACCGGCAAATTCGACCGAGCGATCGACGACCTACAGGACGGTCACCGTCAACGGCCTCAGCATCTTCTATCGGGAAGCAGGCCCGGCCAACGCGCCGGTCATTCTGCTGCTGCACGGCTTTCCGTCATCATCGCGAATGTTCGATACGCTGATGCCGCAGCTTGCCGACCGCTATCATCTGGTCGCGCCCGACTATCCCGGCTTTGGAAATTCGGACGCGCCCGCGCCGGACAAGGTCACCTACACGTTCGATGCCATCGCCGGCATTGTCGGCGCCTTCACGGAAGCCGTGCATCTCGACCGCTACGCCCTCTATGTGCAGGACTATGGCGGTCCGGTCGGCTACAGGCTCGCCGTCGCCCATCCGGAGCGCGTGACCGCGCTCATCGTCCAGAATGCGGTGGCGCATGAAGAGGGGCTCGGCAGACTGCAGGCCGCGCGCACCGGCGGTTTCTGGGCGGACCGGGCCGCCAATGAAGCAAAATATCGCGCAAACCTCGCCTCGGTCGAAACGGCGCGGCAACGCCATGTCGGCAGCTCACCGCATCCCGAGCGCTACAATCCCGATCTATGGCGGGATGAAGTCGCGTTCCTGGCCCGTCCCGGCGAGGCCGACATCCAATCGGATCTGTTCTACGACTACCGCAACAATCTGGCCGCGTACCCGGTGTGGCAGAACTGGCTGCGCACGCAGCAGCCGCCCACCTTGATTGTCTGGGGACGCTATGATCCGACGTTCGACATCGCCGAGGTCGCGGCGCTCAGGCATGATGTGCCCAAAGCGGAAGTGCATGTGCTGGACGCCGGCCATTTCGCGCTCGATGAGGCCGCAGGCGAGGTGGCCACACTGATGCACGACTTCCTCGGGCGATTGCCGTCTGCCGCGATCAAGCCGGCTGGCTCGCCGATGTGACAGCAAGCCGTACCTTCAGAACCAGGCCCGGCGCTGGCCGCGCCGGGCTTTTTGCTGCGCTAGACCCTTCTACGCCCGCGTGACACGCCGACCACGGCGGATACCAGGAACAGCACGACGGCGATGAAGAAGATGATCTTGGCGATTTCGATCGAGGCGCCGGCGACCCCGCCGAAGCCCAGGATACCCGCGATCAACGCGACGATGAGGAAGGTGACGACCCAGCCTAACATGTCCAGAACCTCTGTTTTTCCGATGTTGGTCTCGGACGGCGCGCGTGGCGCCGTCGTTGAGAAAACAATCCATCGCGGAAACGAAGGTTCCGGGGCGAGAAACCGCTAAAATTTGCGCCTCCGACTGGAACAAAATCCGCCGGCCGCCCGGAAAATCAGGCTGCTGCGCGCGCCCCAATTACTCTGTAAAACCGGCCGCTGCTGCCCCATATAGGCTCTAATCCCTGCTAAGAAGGCTCCCCCTGACGACCCCGCGGTGCCATCGTGGGGAAAATGATTCGCGATGACCGAGCCGAGCAAACTGAGCCATCTGAGCGTCCCCGACCACCAGCCCGCGACCGGCGGCATTGCCGCGCGCGCCCGCGCGGCCGCGACCCCGCGCTATCTCGACGGGCTCAATCCCGAACAGCGCGAGGCGGTGGAGACGCTGGATGGACCGGTGCTGGTCCTGGCCGGCGCCGGCACCGGCAAGACGCGCGTGCTCACCACCCGCATCGCGCACATCCTGAGCCAGGGTCGCGCGCGCCCGAACGAAATCCTGTCGGTGACCTTCACCAACAAGGCCGCGCGCGAGATGAAGCTGCGGCTTGGCCAGATGCTGGGCCAGGCCGTGGAAGGCATGCCGTGGCTCGGCACCTTCCATTCCATCGGCGGGCGCATCCTGCGCTTCCACGCCGAGATGGCGCAGCTCAAATCCAATTTCACCGTGCTCGATGTCGACGACCAGGTTCGGCTCTTGAAGCAGCTGCTGCAGGCCGAGGATATCGACGACAAGCGCTGGCCGGCGCGCATGCTCGCTGGCCTCATCGACGGCTGGAAGAACCGCGGGCTTGGTCCGACGCAGGTGCCGGCGGGCGAAGCCGCGGTGTTTGCCAATGGCAAGGGCGGCAAGCTCTATACGAGTTATCAGGAGCGGCTGAAGATTTTGAATGCCGCCGATTTCGGCGATCTGCTGCTGGAGAACCTCCGCGTCTTCCGCGAGCACCCGGATGTGCTGCGGCAATACCAGCAGCGCTTCAAGTTCATCCTGGTCGATGAATATCAGGACACCAACGTCGCGCAGTATCTCTGGCTGCGGCTGTTGTCGCAGGCGCCTTCGTCGAGTTCGTCATTGCCGGGCTTGACCCGGCAATCCATCGATTCTTCAAAAGATGGGTCATCGGGTCACGACGCTTCGCGTCGGCCCGGTGACGACGACGAAAATAATGCTCCTGCTCTCGCGAGTGGAGAGAAAGAGAAGGCTCCCCTCAAGAACATCTGCTGCGTCGGCGACGACGACCAGTCGATCTATGGCTGGCGCGGCGCGGAGGTCGACAACATCCTGCGTTTCGAGCACGATTTTCCCGGCGCGAAAGTCATTCGCCTTGAGCGCAATTATCGCTCGACCGGCCACATCCTCGCCGCCGCCTCCTATCTCATCGCGCATAATGAAGGCCGGCTCGGCAAGACCCTGCGCACCGAGGATGTCGATGGCGAAAAGGTCACCGTCACCGGCGCCTGGGATTCGGAAGAGGAAGCCCGCGGCATCGGCGAGGAGATCGAGGACCTGCAGCGCGGCGGCGAACGGCTGAACGAGATCGCCATCCTCGTGCGCGCGTCCTACCAGATGCGCGAGTTCGAAGATCGCTTTGTCACGCTCGGCCTGCCCTATCGCGTGATCGGCGGTCCCAGGTTCTACGAACGCGCCGAAATCCGCGACGCGCTGGCTTACCTGCGCGTCATCAACTCGCCCGCCGACGACCTCGCTTTCGAGCGCATCGTCAATGTGCCAAAGCGCGGACTGGGCGATGCCACCGTGCAGCTGCTGCACGACCACGCCCGCAAGCGCCGCATGCCCCTGTTCGAGGCGGCGCGCGCCGTTGTCGAGACCGACGAGCTGAAGCCGAAGGCGCGCGTCAGCTTGCGCGACCTCGTCGCGCAGTTCGACCGCTGGCGCGCCGCGCGTGAGGTCATGACGCATACCGAGCTCGCCGAAATGGTGCTCGACGAGAGCGGCTATACCGAGATGTGGCAGAAGGACCGCTCCGCCGACGCCGCCGGCCGGCTCGACAACCTGAAGGAATTGATCCGCTCGATGGAGGAGTTCGAGAACCTGCAAGGTTTTCTCGAACACATCGCGCTGGTGATGGACCGCGACGGCGGCGCCGAGGAGGAGGCGGTGTCGCTGATGACGCTGCATTCGGCTAAGGGCCTCGAATTCGACAACGTGTTTTTGCCCGGCTGGGAGGAAGGCCTGTTTCCGAGCCAGCGCACGCTGGACGAACAGGGCCGGGCGGGACTGGAAGAAGAGCGCCGCCTCGCCCATGTCGGGCTGACCCGCGCGCGCCGCCGCGCAAAACTCTATTTCGCCACCAACCGCCGCATCCACGGCACCTGGTCGACCACGATTCCCTCCCGCTTCCTCGACGAATTGCCATCAGCCAGCGTCGAGATCACGGAATCCAAGGGCGGTTCAGGCTGGGGCGGCAGCGGCGGCTATGGCCCGTCGCGCTTCGACAATGTCGAATCTTTCGGCTCGAGCTATGGCACGCCGGGCTGGCAGCGCGCGCAGGCCCGCCGCGGCCGCAACGGCCAGGGACAGGCGCGCAGCGGATTCGAGGAGCAGCAATCGCCGTTTTCAGGCTCGCGTAGCGATGCCTCGTCACGCGATTTCGGCGGCTTCTCGCGCAACAAACGCGCGCCCCTGACCATCGAGGGCGAGCTGGTCGCGAAATCCACCGGCACGGTGTCGGAATTTTCCCTCGACGACCGCGTGTTCCACCAGAAATTCGGCTACGGCCATGTCATCAAGATCGACGGCAACAAGCTCACCATCGCCTTCGACAAGGCCGGCGAGAAGAAGGTGGTCGACAGCTTTGTCGAGCGGGCGTGAAGGCGCGACGTTATGACGCCTTCGGCCTCACTGACCATCCGGCCCGCGCGCGCGGATGAATATGAACGGCTGGGCAAGCTGCTGGTGAAGGCCTATGCAACTCTGCCCGGCATGCCGCAGCCGGACGAGCAGCCGGATTATTACGTCATGCTGGCCGATGTGGCGGGGCGTGCCGCGCGGCCGTCGCTGACCGTTTTTGTCGCGACCGGCGAGCAAGGCGATCTCCTCGGCAGCATCGATTTCATCGCCGACATGCGCCACTACGGCTCCGGCGGCGCGGCCTCGACCGTGACGGACGCGGCAGGCGTCCGGCTGCTCGCCGTGGACAACGCCTTTCGCGGCCAGGGCACCGGCAGGGCGCTAGCGCAATTCTGCATCGAGCGCGCACGAGCGCTCGGCAAGGCCGGGGTCGTCCTCCACACCACCAAAGCGATGCAGGCCGCCTGGGCGATGTATGAGGGCCTGGGCTTTGTCCGTTTCCCGGAAATCGACTTCCGCCAGGGCAATCTCGAGGTGTTCGGCTTCCGCCTGAACCTCGATGGCGGCGCGGCCACAGCTTCCATCTAAAGGGCCAAGACCAGGGTTCTGCACAGCAGAGGTCTTGACCGTCGCGCGGCTGATCGTATGAGATGGCCCTATGGTTCGGGGCCGGACGATCCTTTTGATTCTCGCGCTCGCGTCGCCTTCGCTGGCGCACGCGGACCCGATCATGACATTTTCCGAGTCCGCGGCGCTGCTCGCCAAAAGCTGCGGCGCCGAGATCACCGCCAATTGCCGCGGCGTCAACCTTGACTCCAACCGGCTCAAGGAATGCCTGTCCCGCAACCAGGATGTGGCGTCGCCGCAGTGCAAGGCGAATTACCTGGTGCCGTTCGAGCAGATCCAGAAGCGGATCAATGCGCGCGTCACGGTCGCCGGCGCCTGCCGGCTGGAAATCATCAAGTTGTGCCACGGCTCGACCAAGGAGACCAGCAAATCGGTCCCGTGCCTCCTGACCGCCAAGGGCGTCAGCCGTAACTGCACCCAGGCCACGATCGACGCGGGGTACCGCTGATGCGCTCCGTGCTGCGTGAGATCGGTCTGGTGCTGACCCTGGCTGCCGTTGCGATGTCGCCGTCGCGCGCGCAGGCGCCGGCCGCGCCGACCCGCGATGACATCGTCAATGCGCTGAGCCAATTTGATACCGGACCCGATCTCGACATCGCCGCGTTGAAGCCGAAGATCGCCGAGCGATCGAAAATGCGCGGCAAGAACGAGCCCGAGCCCTCGAAGCGCCCGCTGATCGTGCCCGAGCTCAAAGGCCTGCCGACGTTCAATGTCGCGATCCAGTTCGACGTCGACACGCCGATCATCCTCCCCGATTCCTATGAGACGATCGGGCGCATCGCCGACGCCTTCGTCAACGCGCCGCTGTTGTCCAACACATTCCTGATCGTCGGCCATACCGATTCGAACGGCAAGCGCGAGGCCAATGTGATCCTGAGCCAGCGCCGGGCGGATGCGATCCGCGACGTGCTGGTCAACACCTTCAAGATCTCGGCCAAGCGGATCCAGTCGCTGGGCCTGGGCGAAGAGCAGTTCATCGACCAGGCGCACCCGACCTCGCCGGTCAACCTGCAGATCCAGATCGTGACCGTCGGCAAGGTGCCGGACACCGAGCCGCCCGCACAGCCGGGTGCGGCGACACCTGCTGCCAAAAAGTCGGCGAAGAAAAAGAAGTAGCATGGCGTCCGGAACCGCGGTGCAGTCTTGCTGACCAATAGCCGCGATATCATCCGTAAGGGCGCAGGCTGGAAGCCTGATTGAGGTCAACCATGGCTCACTACATTGCCATCATTGAAGACGCAGGGCCGGACACCGCTGTCGGCGTCTGGTTCCCGGACCTTCCGGGCTGCACTTCCGCGGGCGATGATATCGATGAAGCCCTGCGCAATGCGCCGGAAGCTCTGGAGCTTTATGTCGAGGCTCTTCAGCAAGACGGAAAGCCGCTGCCGCGCGCCCGGACTCTGACCGAATTGAAGGCCGATCCGGAAGTCGCCGAGGATATCAGCGCCAACATCGTGGCCTTGATCGAATTGCGCGCGCCGGCCCACGCTGCGGAATAATTTTTCTTCCCCGCGCAGCCGGCGGTTGCTGCGCCCGCGGCGAAAAATCGGCGAAGAAAAAGAAATAACCTGCCCAACTGGGCGATTGCGGAAAGCTTTTCCGCTTCCTATTTGAAAACGCCTGCCTTTTACCTGCCGCAAAGCGGACCGATGTGCCGCGTCCCGCTTCCGGCCCAACCATCATCCTGCATGTCCCCCATCATTTCCGTCGCCAATCTGTCGAAGACCTATGGTTCCAGCTTCAAGGCGCTGCAGAACATCAATCTCGACATCAACAAGGGCGAGATTTTCGCGCTGCTCGGCCCCAACGGCGCCGGCAAGACCACGCTGATCAGCATCATCTGCGGCATTGCCAATATCGGCGAGGGCAGCGTCACCGTCGGCGGCCACGATATTATCAGCGACTATCGCGCGGCACGCGCGATGATCGGCCTGGTGCCGCAGGAGCTGCACACCGACGCCTTCGAGACGGTATGGGCGACGGTGAGTTTCAGCCGCGGCCTGTTCGGCAAGCCGAAGAACCCGGCCCATATCGAGAAGGTGCTGAAGGATCTCTCCCTGTGGGAGAAAAAGGATTCCGCGATCCGCACGCTGTCCGGCGGCATGAAGCGGCGTGTGATGATCGCGAAAGCGCTGTCGCACGAGCCGCAGATCCTGTTCCTCGACGAGCCGACCGCGGGCGTCGACGTCGAATTGCGCAAGGGCATGTGGGAAGTGGTCCGCACGCTCCAGGCCTCCGGCGTCACCATCATCCTGACCACGCATTACATCGAAGAAGCCGAAGAGATGGCTGACCGCATCGGCGTCATCAACAAGGGCGAGATCATCCTGGTCGAGGACAAGGCCAAGCTGATGGACAAGCTCGGCAAGAAGCGCCTGACCGTGCATTTGCAGGGCAGACTCGACGCCGTTCCCGCTTCGCTCGCACCCTATCAGCTCGAACTCTGCGACGGCGGCCAATCGCTGATCTACGACTACGACACCAAGGGCGAGCGCACCGGCATCACCAGCCTGCTCGGCGATCTTCGCAACGCCGGCATCCGCCTGTCCGACCTCGACACCAGCCAGTCGTCGCTGGAAGATATCTTTGTCAGTCTGGTGCACGCACAATGAATTACCGGGCGATCGGCGCGATCTACAAATTCGAGATGGCCCGCACCGGGCGCACGCTGCTGCAAAGCATCGTCTCGCCTGTCGTGTCGACTTCGCTTTATTTCGTGGTGTTCGGCGCCGCCATCGGCTCGCGCATCACCGAGATCGAAGGCGTCAGCTACGGCACCTTCATCGTGCCGGGGCTGGTGATGTTGTCGGTGCTGACGCAAAGCATCGCCAACGCCTCCTTCGCCATCTACTTCCCGAAATTCGTCGGCACCATCTATGAAATCTTCTCCGCGCCGATCTCCTATTTCGAGATCGTGCTCGGTTATGTAGGCGCGGCCGCGACCAAATCCATCATTCTCGGCCTGATCATCCTCGCCACCGCCGGGCTTTTCGTGCCCTTGCATATCCATCATCCGATCTGGATGCTGATCTTCCTGGCGCTGACGGCGGTGACCTTCAGCCTGTTCGGCTTCATCATCGGTATCTGGGCCGACGGCTTCGAGAAGCTGCAGATGATTCCGATGCTGGTGGTGACGCCGCTGACCTTCCTCGGCGGCAGCTTCTATTCCGTCAATATGCTGCCGTCGCCCTGGCGCACCATCACTTTGCTCAACCCCGTGGTCTACCTGATCTCCGGCTTCCGCTGGAGTTTTTACGAGATCGCCGACGTCAGCGTCGGCTTGAGCATCGGCATCACCACCGCCTTCCTGGTCACCTGCATGATTCTGGTGTGGTGGATTTTCAAGACCGGCTACCGGCTCAAGAATTGACGCGAAGCGTCATTCCGGGACGGTCCGTAAGGACCAGGCCCGGAACGACATCAATCAATAATACCGGTAGCAATGGAAGCGGCCGACGCCGTCGCGATAGCCTTGGCAGTGGTGGTGCCAGTGCGGCTCGGGAAGGCCGAGCACGCCTTCGACCGCACCCATGGCGCCGCCGACACCGGCGCCGATCGCGCCTCCGACCACGCCGCCCACGGGACCGGCGACCCGATGACCTTCGTAGGAGCCCTCCTGGGCGCCGCGGACGATGCCTTGGGCATGGCCGGCATGCGGCACAGCCAATAGCGCCAGCGCAATGGGGAGCACGGCGAATATGAACGGCAGCGGCCGGCCGGCGGGCAGGACCGCGCTCTTAATCTTGGTTCTTTTCATCTCGATTCCTTGAAATCCGGCGGATATCGCCGCAGCAGGCGGGAATCTGAAACGCGCCTGCGGCCGAATGGTTGCCGGCCCGCGGCCGTTTCGAGTCCCCGGCCCGCCTGTTTCGAGTCGCCTGCTCCCCACTCGCGAAAAATTCAGCACGCAGACCCAACCTCTAGCCCTATTGATGAGACACAATAAGGATGCCCGCCCGGGTCACTGGAACGAAAGCCGGATTCCGGGCATATTGATCGCCGGGGGACGGAGAGCCGCGGCGCACCAAACCGGCCCGGAGGCCAAAAGTAAAATGCGTTCCTTCCTCGTTGCACTTGCCGGCCTGTTGCTCTTTGCCGGCCACGCCGCCCAGGCAAAAGTCGACATCACCATCGACAAGAACAACCAGGTGATGATCGTCGCCGTCGATGGCGTGGAGCGGTATCACTGGCCGGTCTCCACCGGCATCCCGTCGCGCGAGACGCCGAACGGCAGCTTCCGCGCCTTCCGCATGGAAGCGGACCACTTCTCCAAGGAATTCGACGACGCGCCGATGCCGCATTCGATCTTCTTCACCAAGATCGGCCACGCAATCCACGGCACCGACTCCGAAGGCCGGCTCGGCACGCCCGCCTCGCATGGTTGCGTGCGGCTGTCGAAGGCGAATGCCTCGACGCTCTACGCCCTGGTCGAGGAGCAAGGCGTGCTCAACACCAGCGTGACCCTGACCGGCTCGGCGGCGATCGCGCTGGCGCGCAATCCGCGCCTGAACACGGCCACCGCCCGCCGCGCCCCGCAGACCTACGACGATCAGGATCAATATGCCTCGAGCGCCGGCGAACCCGTGCAGATCGCGCCGCAGGTCTATGGCAATCAAGTCTATGGCAATCAGGTCTATGGCAATCGCCCGGTGATGCAGCCGCGCCAGGATGACGGCTATATCTATCCGGCCGACGGCAGCTCGGACCAGCAGATCTACCCGGCGCCGCGCCCGGGCCGCCGCGTTTATGACGCGCAGGTCTATCAGCAGCAGCAGCCGCAAGCCCGCACCTACGGCAACCCGGGCTACGTGCCGCCGCCCCCGGGCTACTACTACCAGCAGCAACAGCAATATTATCAGCCGCGCGGCTATTATCGGTAGCCGTCGTCGGTTGAACCGGATCGGCACTCCCGGCGTCAACTGATCGCCACGTGGAGATCAGTGCCCCGAAATGAGCGATCCTGCCCCCGAGCGCATCGCAGTCACGTTCGACATGACTGTCGATGATTACGAGCGCTACGCGCTGGCGGTCGACCGGCGCGGCCGCAGCTGGTTGACTTTCTATATCTCCATTGCACCTGTTTTGGCCGCGATCCCGGTCGCCCTGCTGTTCCGGTGGCTGGCGTCGCAGCATCTGGATGACCCCGACGCGATCGATATCGTCGGCGAATACAGCCTGTTCTCGTTCTGCCTTGCCATCCTTGCAACCTGGATCGGATTATCCGTTAATCGGCAGATTCTGCGAAACCGGTATTTCAAGACGACGATGGGCCCGCCTGCGCAGCGGACGGCGGAGCTCGATCACACTGGTGTCGCCGTCATCAGCAAGGGAGCGCACGCCGTCTACGAGTGGACGATGATCCCCCGATGCACGTTCGAACAGAGCCTGCTCCTGATCTGGATTTCCCAATCCTCGGCGGTGGCGATCCCGAGCCGCTGCTTCGGCAGCGAAGCCGCATGCAAGGCGGCGCTGGCATTCGTCCGCGCGCGCCTGTCCGAAGCGCGTGCCAAAACAGCGCCGCCGCAAACGGCCGACGCGCCGACCCCCGCGTCCTGATTATTTGAACGCGCCCTCGCCGCGCGCGCTGATCTGGCGCACGGCTTCAGTGAACGCGCGCGCCACAGGCTCCAGGATGTCCGGCCCGGTCGAGGCGACATCATCCCCCGGCGTGTGGAAGAAGCGATGATGGCCGGCCATGCCCAGGAAATTCGGATAGCCCGCCGCGTGCACGTCGCGCAATTCGCCGACCGCCTGCTTCTCCGCGACCAGCGGCGTAGCCTTGATCGCGCCGAAGGTGGCATCGACCAGCGGCACGGCGGACTTGCTCATCACCAGGAAGCGCGCCGCGTCGGGCGCGCTCGACCGCGCCAGGCCCTGCGGCCCCTCGGTCCAGCCGTAACAGGCGTTGGACGAGCCGAAATGCACCCAGGCCAGCGTCTCTCTCGGCGGCGGCGCGCCGTCTTTCAAGAACAGCTCCATGCCGCCATGGCCGATCTCGTGGCCGGCGGTAGCGATGAAGACGAAATCGGCGGGCAGCTTCTCGGCCGCAGCGGTGCGCGCCAGCGCCAGGAAACTGGCGATGCCCGGCCCGCGCTCGCACACGCAAGAATACCAGCCGGTCATCGGCGTCGACACGACGATGGTTTTGCCCGCATCGCTGCCGAGACGCGCGATGACATTGCGGCCGGTGACGTTGCGTTCGTAATGGCCGGTAACATCGAACGTCACCGCCGCGCCTGATGCCAGCGCGCGCTCGAAGGTGCCCCGCTCCTTGCCCGCGACCACTATCACCGGCACCGGCCAGGGCTGGTCCTCCTGGGTGACATTGTAGGCAAAGCGGTCGTCGGCGGGATTGCCGATCATGAGCAGGATCGCAGCCGGGTGACGCGAAACCGCGTCCGCGATCGCGGCGCGATGGGTAGCGCCGAGATAGGCGCCGCGGTCATAGGGCAGCTCGATCCAGAGAATTTTGCCTGACACGTCGCCCTCGCGCGTCAGCGGCGCGGTGAGGCGGAACGATGCCTTGTCTTCCGGCGGCCACCAGAACGGCGTCGCCTCGACAATGGTGCCGCCGGTTTCCGCACTCGCGCGTTCCACGAAATATTGCCGGCCCAGCACCACAGGCTGGAAATCGACCTTGAAGCCCGCTTGCCTCAGCTCGCCGGCAATCCAGTCCGCGGTGGCGCGATCGCCGGCCGATCCGAACCGGTGCGTGCCGAACGAGGCATAGCGCGCGACGTCGTCATAGAGCCTCGCGCCCGCAAGAAAGTCCTCGGCGGCCGCAGATCCCGACATCACGGCCGCCGCCAAAACCAAAGCAAGGCGAAATCCCCACATTTGCATCTCTCCCTTGGCAATTGATTTCCTTGAGGATTTTGCCCATTCGATCGATTGTGATCGGCCCCAATCATGGCAGTCATCTGGCTGTTAAAAAAGCCGTCAATAAAGACTTCAGGCTGCCGAGCTCTCCCCCGGCCGGACGGCAGGGAGTGGCCTGAAAAGATTTTCGTTCGGGGAGGCCGGCGGGCCGCCCGAGCCGCCGGGCTAGCCGGGCTGAATAAAAACACGTTGATTTTGGAGGTCGATATGAAGCGCGGGTTCATCGTTCTCTCAATTTGCGCGCTCGGGGTCCTCGCCTATTTCACCGCCAGCAAATGGGCGATCCACCACAAGACCCTGACCTTCGTCGATCCCTTGCGCAGCGACCGCACCGTCACGATCGAAGTCGCCATCCGCCGCGACCGCGAGATGGAGGCGATCGCCGACATGATCGAGCTGCCGGTCGCCATCCTGAGCCACGGCAACACCGTCAAGCACACCGAGTACTCGTTCCTGACCAATGTGTTCGCCGCCCGCGGCTACCTGGTGGTAAGCATCCAGCATGATCTCGACAGCGACGATCCGATGGTGACCAAGGCCGGCGAGGAATATGTCGGCCGCCGCATGCAGTACAATCGCGGCGTTTTCAACATCAAGTTCGCCATCGATGAATTGAAGAAGCAGTATCCGGACGCGGATTACAAGCACCTCACCCTGATCGGACATTCCAATGGCGGCGACATCTCGATGTATTTCGCCAAGATGCATCCCGAGATGGTCAAG
This sequence comes from Bradyrhizobium sp., assembly GCA_035568535.1. Classification (GTDB taxonomy): domain Bacteria; phylum Pseudomonadota; class Alphaproteobacteria; order Rhizobiales; family Xanthobacteraceae; genus Bradyrhizobium. Next base: position 4,559 of record DATMNV010000053.1, on the reverse strand, counting down.
AAGGTCGTCACCCTGGACAATCTGCGTGTCCCGTTCGTGACCGACGGCAAGGTCAAGATTCTTTCCTTCCGCTCCAAGGATCCGGTGTTCAAGGCTGATCCCGGCGTGGTCCCCGACGACGAGACCTGCGCCAAGGCCGGCATCACCGTGGTCAAGACCGAGTTCCAGCACAACTGGCTGAGCGATCGAGGCCCGGACAATGTGAAGGAAACGATCCAGTCGCGGGTCCAGGCGTTCCTCGACGAGGATGAGGGCCCGACGCCCTCTATCCCGCTGCTCACCGCGGCGGCCCCGACCCAGCAGCCGGCGGCGCAGACCAAGAACTGAGCCAGAGAAATCCGGACTTTCTGGCGGTAAATCCGGCTCGCTGATTGCGGGCTGATGCCCGTTGCCGACGATTCAGGCAGCAAAATCAAGCCTGTCAACAGCCGACCCGGCTCTTGATTGACAAGCCGATGCGCGCTCCTATTGTCCCCGGCTTCAAGCTCAGGACCGCCATGACTGAACAGGAAATCTCCGATTTTTGCGTGGCTTCGCTCGCGAAGACGCTGCGCATCCCGCAGGACCGCATCGATACCAGGACGAAGTTCAACCGGCTCGGGCTGGATTCGGCCATGATCGTCTACGTCATGATGGAGCTCGAGGAGAAACTCGGCGTCGAGCTGACCACCGACGATTTCTACGATCATCCGACGGTCGAAGAGCTGTCGCGTTATGTGGCCAAGAGGCGCGCCGCGCGCCCGGCTGCCTAGCACCCCAGATGAATTCCCCTTCCTCGCTGGTGGCGCTGCTCGCCGAACGGGCGCGATCGCAGCCAAGCGACCGCGCCTACATCTTCCTCAACGACCGCGGCGGCGAGGAAGCCGCGCTGACCTATGGCGAGCTCAGCGATGTGGCGCGCGCGCTGGCCGCGCGGCTCAGCAAACTCGTGCAGCCCGGCGACCGCGCGCTTCTGGTGTTCCCGCCCGGGCTCGAATTCATGGTCGCGTTCTTCGGCTGCCTGATCGCGCGCGTGATCGCGGTGCCGATGATGATGCCGCGCCGGAACAGCGCGCGTGACGCGAGCGCGGCAATCCTCGCCAATTGCGAGCCGTCGGTGGCGCTCACCACGTCGGCCTTCACCCTGCGCCAGGATCTGCAGGCGCGTTTCGCGCATGAGGGCCTGCAATGGCATGCGGTCGATCTCGTCGCAGGCGAAGCGGATGACGCCGAGCGGCCCCTGCCCGATCCGCAAGCCATCGCGTTCCTGCAATATACCTCCGGCTCGACCTCGGACCCGAAGGGTGTCGCGGTCACCCACGCCAATCTGCTCGCCAATCTCGAGATGATCCGCATCTCGCTCGGCAACACCTCCAGATCGACCTATGTCAACTGGGTGCCGCTCTATCACGACATGGGGCTGATCCTGAACGCGCTGCAGGCGCTTTATGTCGGGGCACCTTGCGTGCTGATGGCGCCCAACGCCTTCATGCAGCGCCCGCTGAACTGGCTGCGCGCGATCCATCACTACAAGGCCGAAGTCGCCGCCAGCCCCAATTTCGGCTACGACCTCTGCGTCAGCCGCTATCGGCCCGAGCAGATGGAGGGCGTCGATCTCTCCTCATGGAAGGCCGCGATGGACGGCGCCGAGCCGGTGCGCAGCGACACCATCCGGAAATTCACCGACACCTTTGCCGCCCACGGCTTTCAGCCGAACGCCGTTTTTCCCGCCTATGGCATGGCCGAGGCGACGCTCATGATCTCCGGCGGCGGCCGCGGCGCGGGGCCCATCACACGGTCCGTCAGTCAGAGCGCGCTTCAGGCGCATCGGGCCGAGCGGCCGGCCGATAGCGCCGATGCGCAGACGCTGGTCGGCTGCGGGCGCGCACTGCAGGGCGAGCGGATCGCGATCGTGGACGCCGATAGCCGGGCTCGCCTGCCCGCCGACCGGATCGGCGAAATCTGGGTCAGCGGGCCGAATGTCGCGCGCGCCTATTGGCGCAACGAGGCGGCTACCCGGAGCGGCCTGCACGCGCATATCGAAGGCGAAGACACCGCGACATCGTGGCTGCGCACCGGCGATCTCGGATTTCTCGACGCTAGCGGCGAGCTGTTCGTCACCGGGCGGATCAAGGACCTGATCATCATCCGCGGCATCAATCACTATCCGCAGGACATCGAGCAGACCGTGCAGCGCCTGCACCCGTCGCTGCGCCAGAACGGCGGCGCGGCGTTTTCGGTGCCGGATGAAAACGGCGAGGAGACGCTCGTGATCGTGCAGGAGATCGAACGCACCGAGCGTCACAAGATCGATCCCGAGGAGCTGCAGGAGCTGATCCGCGAGGCCGTCGCCGACCAGCACGAGCTGTTCGCGCGCCATATCACGCTGATCCGCCCGGGCACGCTGCCCAAGACCACCAGCGGCAAGATCCAGCATGCTTTGGCGCGAAGGCTCTGGCTCGAGGGCCGCCTGCAAACGCTCGCCGCGGATGCCGATTGATCGCGGCAGGTGCGCGTGCTTCGACGCGGGCTACGTGATCCGGAAAAGTGTGTAGCGGTTTTCCCTCGCGACAAACGCGGAACGCGCTTGCGCGGGGATCTGCTCAAACAGAGAGCCAGAGCGCGATTCATCGTGCGCTGGCCGCAAAAAAATCGTGGCGGACCTGCGGTCCGCCACGTTCATCTCATCGCTCTGCGGCGACTATTTTTTGAGCGCAAAGACCCAGACAACGCCACCTTGCGGCACGTTGTTCTCAACACCGATGTTGTTGGACGTCGCCAACGCATCCTGGATGCGCTGCGCATCGACACCCCAACCTGATTGGATCGCGACGTATTGCGTGCCATCAACCTCGTAGGAGACCGGCATTCCCATGATGCCGGAGTTGGTCTTCTGCTCCCACAAGAGTTCTCCGGTCTTGGCGTTGAACGCCCGGAAATAGCGGTCGTTGGTGCCGCCCGCGAAGACCAGATCGCCGGCCGTCACGGTCACCGAGCCGAACAATTGCGATTTCGGGAAATTGTGCGACCAGACCTTCTTTCCAGTGGACGGATCCCAGGCTTGCAGCTCGCCGTAGTGATCGGCGCCCGGCTTCACCTTCAACCCGATATCTTCAGGCTTGGTGCCCAACCATAACTCGCCCGGCTTCAGCGGCACCTTCTCCCCGGTGAAGCCACCGCAGAAATTCTCATTCGCGGGAACGTAGACGAGCCCGGTCTTCTGGCTATAGGCGGCCGACGGCCAGTCCTTGCCGCCCCAGAGCGACGGACAGAACTCGACCCGCTTGCCGAGGATCGGCTTGTGCGCGGGATCGACGATCGGCTTGCCGGTCTCAGCCTCGATGCCCTTCCAGACGTCGGTGCTGACGAACGGCCAGCCGGCCACATAATTGATGCGGTCAGGTTTGCGCTCCAGGACCCAGAAGATCGCATCGCGTCCCGGATGGATGAGGCTCTTGAAGGTTCGACCGTCGCGTTGCAGGTCGACCAGCATCGGCGCCTCCACCTCGTCCCAATCCCAGGAATCGTTCGGGTGGTACTGCCAGTGCGTCTTGATCTTGCCGGTCGCAGCGTCAAGGGCGAGGACCGAGGTCGTGTAGAGATTGTCGCCGGGGTGGGCGTCTCCGGGCCAGGGCGCGGCGTTGCCGACGCCCCAATAGACGGTCTTGGTGTCCTTGTCGTAATTGCCGGTCATCCAGGCGGAGCCGCCGCCCTGCTTCCAGTCTTCGCCGCTCCAGGTCTCATGACCCGGTTCGCCCTCGGCGGGAATGGTGAAGGTGCGCCACAATTCCTTGCCGTCGTTGGCGTCAAATGCGACGACATAGCCCCGCACGCCGAATTCGCCGCCGGAACCGCCGACGACAACTTTTCCGTCGACCACCATCGGCATCAGGGTCATGTACTGACCCTTCTTGTAGTCCTGAACCTTAGTGTCCCAAAGGACTTTGCCGGTCTTGGCATCGAGCGCCACGACGTGATCGTCGGTCGTGGCGAGATACAGCTTGTCCTGCCACAGTCCGACCCCGCGGCTGGTTGGATGCAATTGGAAGAGGTCGTCGGGCAATTGGCGTTTGTAGCGCCAGTACTCATCGCCGGTCTTGGCGTTGAGGGCGATCACCTGGCCCATCGGGGTGGCGACTAACATCACGCCGTTGTTGACGATCGGCGGCGCCTCGTGCCCCTCGATCACGCCGGTCGAGAAGGTCCACACCGGCGTCAGGTCCTTCACATTCGAGGTGTTGATCTGGTCGAGCGGGCTGTAACCCTGGCCGTCATAGGTCCGGCGATACAGCATCCAGTTGCCTGGTTCGGGATTCTTGAGCCGATCGGCGGTCACCGGGCTGTAATTCTCGATCGGGCCGGCACCGGCCACGATCGGAACAAGGCAAGTGGACGCGACCAAACTCGACAATAGCCATTGCTTGATGGTCATAGACACTTCCTCCATTTTGTTTTTTTCGCTCTATTGATGTCTGTGCAATCGATGCAGGCCGCCTCTATCCTGCTTGCTGCGCACCTACCTTTCCGACAAATGTTGCAACGACCGTCAGCGAACCATCGGCTGCCGACAACGGAAGTGC
>DATMNV010000052.1:0-5497 GCA_035568535.1 Bradyrhizobium sp. | reverse complement strand
TCACACCCATCATGCCTTTCTCGCCGCATCGTCGGCACAGTTGGGGAACAGCACCGCCGCAGGCGCCCACGCGCGCGAAGTGCTGCAACGGCAACCGACCTTCAGCATCGAAAGCTTCCTGGGAACGCTTCACTATCAGCATCCCGCGGACGGCGAACACATGCGCGAAGGGCTGTTAAAGGCGGGGCTGCCAGCGTAGTCGAGTACCGGCTTCGGCTATTCCCTGGCTGATTGTATTGGGCGGCCTGCAGGCCCGCCCGGCGGCAGCCGCGCTGAATTATCTAAAAATCGAACTAAACGTGTGCCCGGCCACCGCGGCGCACCCACGCATCGCTTCACAGTTTGTCAACTCTAGAGCGCGGTACGCTCAACGTGGGTAACGACTAATTATCGGTCGGCAGTACACTACACTACCCCCGGCTAAAGATCGCGGAGTTTCTGTGCGCGTCGTCGTGGTCGATCCAAGCCGCACCGTCCTCAAGGCAGTATCGCGACTGCTCGAGAGAGCGCCGGCCATAGCGTGGCGGCGTTTGTCGACGCCAGGGAGGCATTTGACTGCATCAAATCGGACCGCGCGGTCAGCGCGCTGCTGGCCAGCGCCCAGCTCAACTCGATGTCCGGCCTCGAACTGTGCTGGGAGACCCGGCTGCTGTCGGGCCGGGAGCGCCCGATCTACATCATCTTGATGTCGTCCAACTCTGATCAGCAGCACCTCATCAACGCGCTGGACAGCGGCGCCGACGAGTTCATCAGAAAGCCGCCAGTTGGAGAGGAGCTGTACGCTCGGCTGCGCTCGGCTGAGCGGCTGCTTCGCCTGCAGAACGAGCTCATCGAGCTGGCGAGCATCGATCCTTTGACCCACGTCTTCAACCGCCGCGCCTTTTTCGACCGGGCGCAGCTATTGTGCCGCGGGGCATCACCGCTCGCCGCGATCATGCTCGATGTCGATCATTTCAAGCGCATCAACGATACTTACGGGCATGATGTCGGCGATCAGGTTCTCGGCGCCATCGGCCGCGAATTTCAGAGTGAAAACGCGGTCGTCGGCCGCCTTGGCGGCGAGGAATTCGCGATCCTGATCGGTGGCGCGAGCGGGGAAGCCGCGGTCGAGCATGCCGAATTCCTTCGCGCCCGAGTGGCGGCGCTGTGGTTCGATGTCGCCGGCGAGAAGGCGTCAGTCACGTGCAGCCTCGGCGTCGCCGAGCGGCGACCGGGTGAGAGCATCGACCAGCTTCTCAGACGTGCCGATACCGCTCTCTATGAGGCCAAAAGCAGCGGACGCGATCGCGTGGTCGAAGCCCGGGCTGTTCTCGACAGCGGCGAAGGGCGAGTGCCGCATTTGGTGCGTACGGCCCGCCGCGGCACCGAAGATGGCGACAAGCCGCAGGCAGCCCTGTCGCAAAGCCGACTGCTGACCGGGCAGCCGAGTGCTGGAGAGGAAAAAGCTTTCCCGGATGGCAACGCATCCCGTTCGGCTGCGGGCTTGGCCTTCGTTCTCGACGACGAGCCGCAGATCGGCGCCATCGTCTCAAAGGTGCTGCAGACGTGCGGATTTGCGCCTCGGCAGTTCACGTCCCCCTCCCGTTCCTCGCTGCGTTCAGGGATTCGGTCCCGGGACTCGTCGTGCTCGATCTTTCGCTCGGCCAATCGGATGCGGTCGAGGTCATCCACCAGCTGGAAGCCGGCAAATATCAAGGGAAAGTCCTGCTCATCAGCGGCCGCGACGAAACCACGCTCAACGAGATCACGCGAATCGGCGAAAAGCACGGCCTGAAAATGTTGCCGCCGCTGAAGAAGCCGTTTCGCCCCGCTGACCTCAAGCAGCGACTTTCGACCGGCCAAGCCGCAAACGCCGCTTTGCCGGCGCCGCCGGATTGCGAGACCCGTTCCGGCGCTTCCCGTCAGGCCGTCGTGCCGCTTGGCGAGGCGCTACGCAACAACTGGCTGGAAGTCTGGTACCAGCCCAAGTTCGACCTCAAATCGTCGTCGATCTGCGGGGCGGAAGCGCTCATTCGGGCACGGCATCCGCTCCGCGGCGTGATCACACCGGACGGTCTGCTGCCGCCGCCCGGCGACCCGGACTACGAAGCGCTCACCAGGTTCGTCGTCGAGCGCGCTGCGGCCGACTGGAAGCGGTTTGCCGAGCAGGGAAGCGTGCTGAAATTGCCGATCAATGCACCGGTCTCGGTGATCGACTCGCCGACCTTCATCACGCTCATCCGCTCGCTGCGGCCGGACGATCCGAGGTTTCCCGGACTGACAATCGAAGTCACCGAGGACGAGCTCGTCCACGACAGCGCGCGGGCGCGCGAAATCGCCAACCAGCTGAAGCTCTATGATGTTGATCTTTCGATCGACGATTTCGGCGCGGGCTACGCCTCGCTGTCGCGCCTCAACGACTTTCCGTTTGTCGAGGTCAAGATCGATCGCAGTTTCGTCTCTGGGTGCGCAGCGAACAAGATCAAGCACAGCCTCTGCGAGACTGTCGTCGACCTTGCTCATCGCTTCGGCGCCAGGGTGTGCGCCGAGGGCGTGGAGACCGTCGACGATCTTCGCGCGGTGAAGGCGATGCAATGCGACACCGCCCAGGGCTTCCTGCTGGCGAAGCCCATGCGGGCTGCGGCGTTCGCGTCGATGCTGGCGGCCGGCCCCGACAATGCACAACTCGGGCTGCTTGAGGCGTCCGCCGGCAAGGAGCCGGGTGGAGCCCGCAGCGGCCAGGCGCCCTGCGCATGAGCAATAGTTCGAAGGGAACGCGGTTTGAGGCGCGGCTGCAGTCTTCCGGCAAAGCAGGCGCGGGCAACAAACGCCTCGCCCCGCGATTGCCGAGAACGGCTGGACGCTTGCATAAGCTCTTTGCGCGGCAAGTGGCCGAGGCGCGGACGACGACCGGCCACATCGATCTGACGCGGCTCGGCAAGCTGGTCATGGCCGCCTATCAGGGGATGGAGCGCGACCGGCGAAGAACGAATCGCTCGATCTCGCTGATGGCCAAGGAGCGCGAACGGCATCTATCCGACCGCGAGCGCGCCGCCGCATTGCTGCGCGTGCAGAAACACCAGCTCGATACCGCATTGAACAACATGCGGCACGGTCTCTTGATGTTCGGCTCTGACTCGCGCGTCGTCGTTATCAATCAAAGCTACCTGAAAATGTACGGGTTATCGCCCGAGCAGGCGAAGCCCGGTCGTACAGCGCGCGAGTTGCTGGAGCTACGCGCCGCAAACAGCACCTTCGCCGGCGACATCGATGCATATCTCACCAACCAGATCATCCAGGGCGGCAAGGTGGACGCGGTTTTCGAGATTCCCGACGGACGATCGATCCGCGTCGTGAACCGCTTCATGGACGACGGCGGCTGGGTCTCGATTCACGAAGAGGTCACGCGACAGAGAAAAGCCGAGGTCGCGCTGGAAAAAGCCCTGGCTGAATCCGCGCGGGCCGAGAAGGAGGCGACCGCCGCGCATGCGCGCCTGCGCGATGCCTTCGAGGTGGTGCCCGGAGGTCTGACGCTGTTCGACGCCGAAGATCGCTACGTGATGTGGAACCAGCGTTATGCCGAGCTCTATGCGCTCACCCCTGGCGCCATCAAGGTGGGCGCCCGTTTCGAGGATGCCTTGCGCGCCGGCCTGGCCGCGGGCCGATATCCCGAGGCGAGCGGACGCGAACAGCAATGGTTGGCTGAGCGGCTCGCGCTCCACGCGCAACAGCGTGCATGAGCAGCAGCTGCCCGACAACCGCTGGCTTCGGATCTGCGAACGGCGGACCGCCGATGGCGGCAGCATCGGCATCCGCATCGATATCTCCGAAATCAAGCAGCGCGAAGAGTCGGTGCGGACGCTGTTCGAATCCAATCCGGTGCCGATGCTGGTCATCGACTGCGGTGATCTGAAGTTCCTTGCCGTCAATGACGCGGCGGTGCGGCACTATGGATATACGCGCGAGCAGTTTCTCACGATGGGGATGCTCGATATTCTTCCACCCGAGGATCGACAACACCATGCCGAGCTGGTCCGCGCCTACCGCGGATCGGAGCGACTCGAATTCGATTCGGCAACCGTGCGCCGGCACCGCCGAGCCGACGGCAGCGATGTTCTGATCAACGTCTACGGCAACAAGCTGGACTATCAGAACAGAACGGCCCTGCTGTGCTCGATCATCGATGTTACCGAACGGGTGCGGGCGGAGGAGGAGCGCGATCGCAACCGCGAGTTTCTGGACCGGGTGATCGACAATGTGTCGATGACCATCCTGGTGAAGGACGCGCGGACGCTGCAGTATGTATTGGTCAACAGAGCGGCGGAACGATTGTGGGGCTTTCCCGCAGCGAGATGATCGGCAAGACCCCGCACGAGGTTTTTGACACCGAGACAGCCGAACTTGTCGAAGCGAACGACCGAAAACTTCTCGAATCCGGCACGAGCTTCTACCTCCCCGAGCACAAGGTCGAGACCCGCAACGGGCCGCGCATCGTCACGTCCAACCGGATCGCCGTGCGCAACCAGAGTGGCGAAAGTGCAGTACGTGCTGGGCGTGGTCGAGGACGTGACCGAGCGCAAGCAGCTCGACGATCAGCTTCGGCAAGCGCAGAAGATGGAAGCGGTCGGCAATCTGACCGGCGGCATCGCTCACGATTTCAACAATCTGCTCACGGTCATCATCGGCAACCTCGATCTGCTGCGCGAGGATGTGGCCGGCCATGTCGAGGCCGAGCAGAAAATCGACACGATCGCTCAGGCCGCCGAACGGGGCGCCGACCTCACGCGTCACATGCTGATGTTCTCGCGCCGCCAGCCGCTGCAGGCGGAGGAAATCGACATCAACACGCTGATAGCGGGCACCACCAGGCTGCTCAGCCGCGCGCTCGGCGGCAACATCGCGATCAACGCGCGCGATGCGATGCCGACCGGCGGCGCTTTGACGATAGCGACCCGCCTCGCCCACTTCGACGCCGAGTACGCGGCGCACCATGCGGAGGTGGCGGCCGGCGCCTATGTGCTGATCGCGATCAGCGACACCGGGACGGGCATTCCGCCGGATGTGGTCGAACGGATCTTCGAGCCGTTCTTCACTACCAAGCCAACCGGCCAGGGCACCGGGCTCGGCTTGAGCATGGGTCTACGGCTTTATCCGGCAGTCGGGCGGACACATCAAGGTGTACAGCGAAGTGGGGTACGGCACGACGTTCAAGCTGTACTTGCCGCTCGCCACCGGCCCGGCTTCGAACGCAGCGGCGCGGCCATCGGCGCCGCGGCAGCCGGCGACGGCACGACGGGTCGGCAATCAGACGATTCTGGCGGTCGAGGACAACCCCGACCTGCGCGCCACGGTCGCGCGTCACCTGCGGGACCTCGGTTTACCGCGTCTGCGAGGCGGAAAGCGCCAGCGACGCCCTGGCGGTTCTGGGAGATGCCGAGCGGGTCGATCTACTGTTTACCGACATGATGTTGCCCGGCGGCGTCAACGGCAAGGAGCTTGCGACCGAGGCGCGCGCAAA
>DATMNV010000051.1:0-9522 GCA_035568535.1 Bradyrhizobium sp. | reverse complement strand
TCGGAAAGCACGTCGTGCACGTGCACTGGCCGGCGGTCGGCCATGGCGCGCCCCGAAATCGAGCTGCGATCATTGGCCCAGCGCCGCCGGTTCATCGGAATCGGGCCATGATGAGCGCTGAGTTGAAGCTCCTCGCCGTCCTTGAGGGTGACGATGGCATCATAAGCCTGGCAAAGCTCGCAGGCGCTTTCGACGATGGCTTTCAGCACCGGGGTGAGGTCGGTCGGCGAGGAGGCGATCACGTTGAGGATGTTGGCGCTGCCGGTCTGGTATTTCAGCGCCTCCTCAAGGTCGTGCGTCTTGGCCTGCACCTCCTCGAACAGACGTACATTGCCGATCGCGATCACCGCCTGGTCGGCGAAGGTCATCAGCAAGGCGATCTGGTGATCAGTAAATGGCTGCACTACCGTGCGGCGCAAAATGATTACGCCGATGGATTCGCCTTCGCGCATCAGCGGGACCGTGAGAACCGTGCGAGCTCCGTCTTGACGTGCGATATCCCGGCCGTCGGGAAATTCCGCCCCCTCGCGCGCCAGGACGTCACGCAAGTGAACGGACCTGCCCTCGACAACCGCGCGCCCCGCTGGCCATTGACGGTTGATCGGCCGTCGCTTCCAGGCGACGGGAATCGACCCATGTTGCGTCTGAAATACGAGGTAATCACCATCCTTCAAGGCTATGTAGGCATCGTTCGCCTCACAAAGCCTGCAAGCGCTCTCAACGATCGCCTTGAGAACTGGCTTGACGTCGGTCGGAGATGAAGCGATCACCCCGAGTACCTCGGCCGCCGCCGTCTGCTGCGTGCGTGCTTCCGCAAGCTCCGCGGTGCGCGCGTCGAGCTTGCGCCGCAGCTCGGCGATGGTCTCTTGAAGGTCGGCCTCTCTCGGCATCGGGTTTGCCATCAGTTTCCGGCCGCCTTGCGGGACAGGCTGCTTCGCGGCAGCACCAGGCGGAACTCCGTGAACGCGCCGGGCTCGGTTTCGACGTCGATGGTGCCGCCATGCTGCTTGACGACGATGTCGTGGCTCATCGACAGCCCAAGGCCGGTGCCTTCGCCGGCCGGCTTGGTCGTGAAGAACGGGTTGAACATCTTCTCCTTCACTTCGGGCGAGATGCCGGTGCCGTTGTCGCGGATGCGGATTTCGACATGGTCGGCGCCGCCTCTGGTGGTCGCAACGACCAGCGGCTCGAAGTCCGCGCCGCCATTGCCCGCCTTGCGCTTGGACACGGCGTAAAACCCGTTCGAGATCAGGTTCAAAAGCACGCGGGTGATTTCCTGCGGAAATACCTCCATCGTGCCGGCGTCGGGATCGAAGTCGCGCTGGAGCGTGACGTTGAACTGCGGCTTTTCCGCGCGCGCACCGTGATAGGCGAGGTTGAGGCTTTCATCGACCAGCGCGTTGACGTCGGCGGGCCGGTGCTCGCCCGAACCTTCGCGCGAATGCAGGAGCATGTTCTTGACGATGGAATCGGCGCGCTTGCCGTGCTGCACCACCTTGCCGAGATTGTCCTTCAACGTGCCGGTGAGTTCGTCGACCTCGGCGCGGATGGCCTCGTCCAGCACGGCGGGCTCCAGCGCGTCCCGCAGCTCGTCGGTCAGTTCGGCCGAGAGCGCCGCAAAATTGTTGACGAAATTGAGCGGGTTCTTGATCTCATGCGCGATGCCGGCGGTGAGCTGGCCGAGCGAAGCGAGCTTTTCGGTCTGGATCAGGCGATTCTGTGCGGTGCGCAGGTCGTGCAGGGAATTTGCGAGTTCGCGCGTACGCGCCTGCACCTCATCGAACAGTCGCACGTTTCCGATCGCGATCACGGCCTGGTCGGCAAATGTCTGCAGCAAGGCGATCTGCTTGTCGCTGAACGGATGAATTTCAGTGCGACGAAGCACGAGCGCTCCAATGCTGTCACCTTCGCGCAGCAGGGGGACGCTGACGATGGTGTGGTGACCCATCTGCGCGGCAAGCTCCTGCCCGTCCGGAAACTCGTCGTGCTCCGCCTGCAGATCGTGGACATGGACCGCCTTCTTGTCGACGAAAGCGCGCCCGGCGGTCCATTTCCGATTGATCTGATGTGTCGAGAAGCTGATGGGGATCGGCCCATGATGCGCAGAGACTCGCAGGTCATCGCCGTCCTTCAAGAGAACCACGGCGTCGTAGGCATCGCAAAGCTCGCACGCGCTTTTGACAATCGCCATGAGGACGGGCTCGACGTCGGTCGGCGACGAAGCGATCACACTCAGGATATTGGCGCTGCCGGTCTGGTAGGTGAGGGCCTCCGAGAGGTCGTCCGTGCGCTGGCGCAGCTCCCGGAGCAATCGCGCGTTCTCGATCGCGATCACAGCTTGCCTGGCGAAATTGGTCAGCAGGTCGATCTGCTTGTCGCCGAAGGGACGCACCTCCTGGCGATAGATGGTGATCGTGCCTATCACATCGCCTTCCCGCAGCATCGGCACGACGGCGACCGTGCGGGCGCCGGCAAGGTCAACCAATTCGAGCGTCGTTTGGTGGCGTTCGAGATACCCGGGCGTGGTGCGCATGTCGGCGACCTGAGCCGCCTGCTTGGTTTGGATCACGGTAGCCATCAGGCCTTGTGGCGGTGGGCGAAAGACCTTGCCGGTTCGTGCTGCCGCAAGCGCCGCCGGTGCATTGTAGAGCGCGGCCTGACGTGCCGAGCCGTCCTCGATCAACATCATCGACCCGAATTCCGCGCCGCAGACCCGCGTCGCGTTCTCCAGCATCTTGTCGAACACCGGCGTAAGGTCGCTCGGCGACGAGCTGATGATCTGGAGCACTTCGGACGTCGCGGTCTGCCGCTGTAGCGACTCGCTCAGATCCTCGGTGCTCTGGCGCAGTTCGCGGAGCAGCCGCGTGTTCTCGATGGCGATCACGGCCTGCGCGGCAAACTGCTGGAGCAGCGTGACCTGCTTCTCCGAGAACGGCCGCTGCTCCTGCCGGAAGATCATCACATTGCCGACGACGCGCTCGTCTCTGAGCAGGGGCACGGCGAGGAGAGAGCGTGCACCGCCGACGTCGACCAGCGCCCGGCGGTTCGGATCGCCGCTGCGATAGGCTTCCGACTCCAGAAGGTCGTCGATCTCGACAAACGGTTCACCCTGCAGCAGGCGCGCCGGCGCCGTGCCCGGGCCGTAGTCGAGCGGTTGCTTCCGCCGGTATTCGTCATAGGCCGGCGGCAGTCCGTAGGTCGCGGCGGTGTGGACCTGCTTGCCGTCATAGGTGTTGAGAACGCCGAAATTGGCGCTGCAAAGCTGCATGGCTTTCGCGAGCATGGCATCGAACACCGGGGCGAGATCGCCGGCCGAGCTGGAGATGACGCTCAGGACCTCGGATGTCGCGGTCTGCTGCTCGAGCGCTTCGGTGAGTTCGTGCGTACGCGCCTGCACCTCGTTGAACAGCCGCGTGTTCTCGATGGCGATCACGGCCTGATCGGCGAAGGTCTGCAGCAGCTGTACGTGATGGTCGGCAAACGTGCCGGGCTGAACACGGGTGACCGCAATCGCTCCGATTGCTTCGCCCTTGTTCATCAGGGGGGCGAACAGCATGCCACGGAAGCCCCGTGCTCGCGAAATTTCCAGAATCCTGCCGGTCATGGCTTCGGTATCGGGGACTTGCGTGATTTCTCCAGCCTGCGCCCTGCGCCATGGCATGAATAGGGTAACTGGTTGGGGAAAGGTCGACCGCAGGATTTCGTCCGCCTCCGGCGTCGTCGGCGTGAACGCTTTCAGGTGCGCCGTGCCGTCGATGAAGCGGATGACGTTGCAGGAGAATCCGCCGATCAGCCGGTTAGCGGTTGCCGCGATCGCATCGAACACGCGCTGCACATCCGACGGCGAGCTTGCGATTACCTTCAGGATGTGGGCGGTCGCGGTCTGCCGCTCCAGCGCCTCCTGGGTCTCGTTGAACAGCCGCGCATTCTCGATCGCGATCACGGCCTGGTCGGCGAAGGTCCGCAAGAGCCGGACGTGATGATCCGCAAGCACGCCGGGCTCGCGGCGCGTGCAGGCGATGAAACCGATAAACTTGCCTTGGCTCATCAACGGCGTGTGTGTGACGCTGCGCCAGCCGCGGGCACGGCCAAGTCGCTGGTCTTGCGGATCGGCCGTTTCCGCGTCGGCGATCTGCGAGGTTTCGCCATGCTGCACCAAAGAGACCAACGGCCACTGGCTCAAGGGCAGCGGGAACGCCGCCTTCAGGGCTTCGTCGGCTTCCGGATTGACCGGCGTGAAGGCCACCAAGTGAACGACGTCGTCGATGACGCGATTAACCGCGGCCGAAAAGCCGTCGACCAACCGGTTAGCGCTGGTCGCGATCGCATCGAATACCGGCTGCACGTCGGAAGGCGAGCTTGCGATCACCTTGAGGATGTCGGCGGTCGCGGTCTGCCGCTCCAGCGCCTCCTGGGTCTCGTTGAACAGTCGTGCATTGTCGATTGCGATCACAGCCTGGTCGGCGAAGGTCTGCAGCAACTCGACATGCTGAGGCGCGAACGTTCCAGGCTCCCGCCGGGTTACGCTGATGATCCCGATCGGCTTCTGCTCTCGGAGCAGTGGCACCAGGACGAGGCTACGGTATCCCCGGATGCGCGCCAGCTGAAGCAGGGCGGGGTCCTCGGCAAAATCGACCTCGGTATCGTGAACCCTGACGATCTCGCCATTCCGGAGTTGCGGACCCCACGCAAGGCTGGACAATGGTTTTGGGAACGCAGCGTGTAGGGCCGCGTCGGCCTCGGGAGCAACTGGTGTAAAGGCCGCCAGATGCATGGCATCGTCGATCAGCCTGTGCACGGCCGTGGACAAACCCGACATCAACCGATTCGATCTTGTGGCGATCGCATCGAACACCGGCTGCACGTCGGACGGGGAACTCGCGATCACCTTGAGGATTTCCGCGGTCGCGGTCTGCCGCTCCAGCGCTTCCTGGGTCTCGTTGAACAGCCGCGCATTCTCGATCGCGATCACGGCCTGGTCGGCGAAAGTCTGCAGCAGCGCCAGCTCCTCGTCGGTGAAGGCGGCGAGCCGGTCGCGATAGACGATCAGGACTCCAATCGGCTTGCCTTCGCGCCGAAGCGGCGTGGCGGCTACCGTGCGCGTGCCTTCGGCTCGCGCTGCCATCACCGGCCAATGCGCCATCGCTGGATCGATGTTGTCGAGGTCAGGAATATGGATTTGTCGACCTTCCCGGAACACCATTCCCGGGAGGTTGTCGCCCCCAAAGCGAGGTCGCTCGTCGGCGACTCTGGCCCGGACCCGCTCCGAACTGGCGCCGAAGTTGATTGTCTTGCCCCAATTTTCGCCGTCCGCCAGCAATATCGTCACGCTAGGAGCACCGAACAGGCGCGCGCTGGCTTCTGCGATCTGCTGCAGCGAACGATCGGCATCGCCGGAAGCACCGGCGATGGTGCGCAGGATTTCGGCGGCCGCGTTCTGGCGCTCGGTTGCCGCGCGCAATTCGCTCTGCAGCCGGAAATTGACCAGCGCGCTCGCGGTCTGCCGCTCGATTGCGGCGTCGCGCTCGATCAAGGCCAGTTCCAGCCGCTGCTCGAGCTCGGCAATTCTGCGATTGAGATCGGCCGTCGCGTCCTCGGAAACCGCCGTCATTTTTGAAAAATCCAGCAGCCCACGCCCCGGCCAACGCCGGGCTAAATACCTGTCGGGCAGCCCATTATTTCACCCCGGGACGGTCTGTTCCAGCGGTCCCGGGGCGATTTTCCCTCTCCCGTCAATGAACGGGGAGGCGACGACGGCAAAGGTTAACGGCGATATTCAGGTCCCCGGCCGCGAAACCTCGGTCTCCTTGGAGGTGATGAATTCGAGCAGCACCGGCACGCCTTCCTGGGTCTTCTGGATGCCGCGCTTGATCGCGCCCACGATGTCCTCCGGTTTTGTCACGCGCTCGCCATAACCGCCGAAGGCGCGCGCCATCGCGGCGTAATCACCGGAAATATCGGTGGAGCGATATTTCTCGGTCGAGATCGGCATCACCTTCAGCTCGATCGCCATCGAGAAGTTGTTGAGCAGGATCGACATGATCGGAATCCGCTCGCGCACCGCGGTCTCGAAATCCATCCCCGTGAAGCCGATCGCGGCGTCGCCCCAGACATTGATGCAGAGCTTGTCGGGCCGTGCGAGCTTGGCGCCCATCGCGAGCCCAAGGCCGTAGCCGAGCTGCGTCGTCTTGCCCCAGCCGAGATAGGTGAGGGGCTCGACCGGCTTCCAGAACGGCGACAGCTGGTCGCGTGGACTACCGGCATCATGGGTGATGATGGTGTTGTTGATGTCGACGGTGTGCTGCAGGTCCCAGAGCACGCGATAGGGATTGAGCGGCGCGTCGTTGCTCGTCAGCTTCGGCATCCATTTCGCAAGCCACTCCTTGTGCGAAGCGGCGATCTCGGCGGCGACCGTGCTGGCATCGCGGTCGGATTTGACGGTCTTTTCAATTTCCTCGAGCAGGGCATCGAGCACCAGCCCTGCATCGCCGACCAGACCAATCCTGCATTCGATATCCTTGTTGAGGTGGTTCGGATCGAGCGTCGAATGAATGATGGTCTTGCCTGCGGGCATCTTGATGCCGAAATTGGTTTCGGTGAAGGAGCAGCCGATGCCGAAGATCACGTCGGCATCACCCAAAAATTTCGGCACCGCGCGCGGCACCGCCAATCCGCCCGAGCCCAGTGACAGCGGATGCGTCTCGGGGAAGGAAGATTTGCCGCCGAGGCTGGTGGTGACGGGAATGGCGAGCCGCTCCGCCAGCCGCTTCAGCTGCGGCCATGCCTTGGCGTAATGCACGCCCTGGCCGGCATAGAGCACCGGCCGCCTGGCGTTGACGAGCAGCGTCGCGGCTTCCTTGATATGAACGGGGTCGGCGCCGTAGCGCGTGCGCAGCACCGGCGTGTAGTTGAGCGGCTCCGGCACTTCCTCGTTCCACATGTCCGAGGGGATTTCGACGATCACCGGGCCGCCGCGGCCGTTCTTCAATTTGGTGAAGGCGCGGCGGAAGATGTTGGCGACTTCGGCCGCGATGATGATCGGCTCGGCGGATTTCGCGAACGCCTTCATCGCCTGGCTGGAATTGAAGTTCGGTTCGATGTTCGAAATCCGCCGCGCATAGCCCATCGGCAGCACCAGCACCGGCACGGATTCGCCGTAGCATTGGGCGACGCCGCCCATGGCGTTCTCCGCGCCGGGCCCGTGCTGCATGCAGAAGGCGCCGATGCTGTGGCCCGAGGTGACGCGCGAGATCGCGTCCGCCATGTGGATGCCGATGCGCTCCTGCCGCACCATGATCGGGCGGATATTGGCGTTCGCCGCATGTTCGATCAGGTGGTTGACCGGATAGCCGCAGAGGATCTCGATCCCCTCGCGCTTCATGATTTCCGCGATCGCAGTGCCGAGCTTCATGGCCGTCTCTCCCCAAGACCTGTTACTTAATCCCGGCCGATTGTCACGCTCGGCCTTCAAGGGGCGCTAGAGGAACAGGAAAAAGCAGGCCGGTAAAGCACGCTTCGCCGTCCGCCCGGGAAGCTCTGATATGCGTCACGGCTGCTTGCCAGGTCGGACGAAGTGAATAGGCGGCGGTCGATTTAACGGATTTTTCAGCCTGTTCTTCAATCCACGGGAAACCATTCCAACCATAGATTGCTCGCCACCGGCGCGAGAGCGGATAGAATGGCATTCTTGGGGACGCGGGCAGGAGTTTTGATATGTGGAAGGTGATTGCAAAATTCCTGGCCGATCAATCCGGTGCGACCGCGATCGAATATTGCCTGATCGCGGCCGGCATCTCGATCGTCATCGTCACGGTCGTCCAGGGCATCGGTACCGGGCTCAACAGCAAATACACCTCGGTCAGCGCATCGCTGAAATAGCTAGCCGGCTTTCTTTGCGCGGGCAGGGGCACGCGCTGGCTTTGCAGCCTTCTTCGGCTCTTCCTTGGCGGCGCGCTTGCCGCTGCCGCTGCCCGCGATCGGCAGCAGCATCTCGCGCTGGCCCTCGATCCGCTTGGACTTCTTGCCCTTGGCTTTCGCGGGCGGCGCAGCCTGCTTCTCGTTGGCAAGGCTCTTCTTGAGCGCATCCATCAGGTTGATGACGTTGCCGCCCGTTTTCGGCGCGGCCTTGGGCGCGATCTTCACGCCGTTGCGCTTCTTGTTGATCAGATCGATCAGCGCCGTCTCGTAGTGATCCTCGAATTCGTCCGGCTCGAAGTCTCCCGACTTCTGCTCGACGATGTGCCTGGCGAGATCGAGCATATCCTTGGTGATTTTGACGTCCTGGATGTCGTCGAAATATTCCTTCTCGCTGCGCACTTCGTAGGGGTAGCGCAGCAGCGTGCCCATCAGGCCCTTCTCGAGCGGCACCAGCGCAATGATGTGCTCGCGATTGGTCAGCACCACGCGGCCGATCGCGACCTTGTCCATGCTGCGGATGGTTTCGCGGATCACCGCGAAGGCGTCATGGCCGACCTTGCCGTCGGGCACGAGATAATAGGGGCGGATCAGATAGCGCGAGTCGATGTCGGCCTTCGGCACGAACTCGTCGATTTCGATCGTGTGCGTCGAGTCCAGCGCGATGTCGTCGAGCTCTTCCTTGGAGACCTCGATGTAGGTGTCGGTGTCGACCTTGTAGCCCTTGACGATGTCCTCGTTGGAAACTTCCTCGCCGGTGTCGGCATCGACCTTGGAGTATTTGATGCGATGGCCGGTCTTGCGGTTGATCTGGTTGAACGAGACCTTCTCGGTGTCTGAGGTGGCCGGATACAGCGCGACCGGACAGGTCACGAGCGACAACCGCAGAAAGCCTTTCCAGTTGGCGCGGGGGGCCATGGCAGAACTCCGAGTACGCAACAGGGACAAAGGGCAACGATAACACCGGGGAACCCAATCACAAAGCGGTTCGCCAGACCAATCTGCCAACGGCGTTAACCGTTGGCGGTTTCACCCCCGCAGCACAGCATAAATTGAGGCTGGAACGCGCGGGGGCGGAAGGGGAACATCGCCCCCGATGCGGCGTTGCCATTGCATCGCGGAATTTGCGTGACAGCCAGTGAGCGAGGTCACCATGGCAACAACGAGAGAACATGATCGCATCGTCGAGACGGCGACCGAGGCGCGTCAGGCCGAGCCCGGTCCTACGGTGCTTGCACTACTCGGCGCTTCGACCGGACTAGCCGTCCTGATCCTGGGTATCATCTGGTTTGTGTTTTTCCGCACCTGACGTGGTGCGAGAGAAAGGAGGCTGGATCAGCATTCGCAGCCGCGTAGCGCGTCCGCCACTCCCGATGCCCCAGTGCCCACTTTCCGAAGTTCGTGCACCATTGCAGCGCCCGCCTTTCACGAACTTCGGAAAGCCATGGGCACCAGCAAATTTATGATTCTAGTACCCGGAATCAGAGCTGAGTGATACGGCGGCCTTTGAAACGTCGTTGACGGACCTTTTTCTTGGTCCAGACGAAGGGCTCGGCTTTGTCGTTGTACGCGTTGACGTAGGCATCGATGTGTTCCTGAAGCTGCTTG
>DATMNV010000050.1:0-7359 GCA_035568535.1 Bradyrhizobium sp. | reverse complement strand
GGGTGCGATCATCTGACCACCGATGACTTTTCCGAAATCGCCTTTTTCAGGATGCGCGACAGCGATTCCACCGAGTAGGGCTTCTGGATCAGCTCAAAACCGTGATGGGCGTTCTCGGCCAGTACGTTGCTGTAGCCGCTGGTCAGGACCACGGGCAGGCCGGGAAAGCGTTCGCGGATGACGCCGGCAAGCTCAACGCCGTTCATGCCGGGCATGATGACGTCGGAGAATACGAGGTCGACGGCGAATTCATCTTCCCCCAGGATCGCGAGTGCGGCGCGGGCCTCGGCGACACGCCGCACTGTGTAACCGAGATCTTCCAGCAGTTCGGTCGAAAATCGTCCGACTTCGTCATCGTCTTCGACGAGCAGCACGCGAAAACCGCGGCCAGTGGTGGCCGGCTCGTTCTTGATCGCGGCGATCTCGGCTTCGCTTGCGGGAGCCGGGGCCTGCGGCAGATAGATCGTGAAGGTCGCGCCGTGTCCGAGAATACTTGAGACCGCAATGTCGCCGCCGGATTGCTTGGCGAAACCAAAAGCCTGGCTCAGCCCGAGCCCCGTACCCTTGCCGACTTCCTTGGTGGTGAAGAACGGCTCGAAAATGGCTTCGAGATTCTTCGCGGCAATGCCGGTACCGGTGTCGGTGATGGAGACGGCGATGAAGTTTCCGCTGCGCGCGGGCTGCGCGCGAAGCGGCGGGATCGTGCCGGCCTTGCTGACCGCGATCTTCAATTTTCCCTCGCCATCCATGGCGTCGCGGGCGTTGATGGCGAGATTGATCAGCGCCGTCTCGAACTGGGCGATATCGGCGATGGTGAAGGCGTTGAAGTCGCCGATCTCGACCTCGATCTGGATGCGGCCGCCGACGACGGGACGGACCAGCTCGGCGACGTTCTCGACCTGGGTGCCGACATTGAAGACCTGCGGCTTCAGCGGCTGGCGGCGGGCGAACGCCAGGAGTTGCGCGGTCAGCTTGGAGGCCCGCTCGACCGTCTCGGAGATTGCGTCGACATAGCGGCGCCGGCGTTCCTCCGGCAGCTCGCGGCGGCGCAGGAAGTCGGTCGCCGAGCGGATGATGGTCAGGAGGTTGTTGAAGTCGTGTGCCACGCCGCCGGTCAGTTGACCCACGGCCTCCATCTTCTGCGACTGGCGCAGCGCTTCCTCGCCCTGGCGGCGCTCGGTGATGTCGACCGCTTCCAACACCGCACCGGTCACCGCGCCATGCCGGTCGTAGAGCGGCCGCATCGCGAACTCAAAATCGCGGTCGCCGATCGGCAAGCAGAGCGTCATGTCGCGGCGAACCTCCTGGCCTTTCAGCACCTGGTTGAAGGCGTCGTGTACGGCCTCGGGCATGCCGGCGGTCCCGGTAAACCAGGGGGTTTCCCAGAACAGCGCGCCGATCACGCCGCTGCCGTCGGAGTCGATGCCCGCGAGCGCGGTCTTGTTGGCGTAGAGCAGATTGCCTTCGCCGTTGAGCAGCCCCTGGTACTGGTTGCTGGTCTCGAGGATGGAGCGCATCTGCGCTTCGTTGGATTCGAGTTGCGCGGTGCGGTCGCGGATGCGCCGCTCCAGGGTCTCGTTCAGGCGCCGCAGCTCTATCTCGGCCTCTTTTGCGGCCGTGATGTCGTGGGCGACGCCGATGAAGCCGATATGCTTGCCGGTCGGATCCCAGCGCGGCTGCGATTCCGAGCGCAGCCAGCGCCACTCGCCGGCGGCATCGCGATAGCGCGCCTCCAATACGAATGGTTTGAGCGAGGCCTCCCCGCTCATCTGCTCCTGCAGGATGCGCGGCAGGTCGTCCGGATGCAGCGCCTTGCGCCAGTCGAAAACGATGGCCTGCTCGAAGGGCAGGTCGAGGAAATCGAGATAGGCCTGGTTGGCAAACGAGCGCGTGCGGTCGAGCTTGGTCACCCAGATCGGAACGGGGGCGCTGTCGGCGATCAGGCGGAAGCGTTCCTCGCTTTCGCGCAACGTTTCCTGCGCCAGCATCTGGTCGGTGACGTCGATATGCGCGCCGATCAGGCGTAGCGCGCGGCCATCGTCGGCGCGCTCGATCTCGGCGATGACGCGGATCCATCGCGTCTCCCCGTCGCACGGCCGGACGATGCGGTATTCGGCGGAATAGTCCTTGTCCTTTCCGGCCAGCGCGGAGAGGAAATGCTGGACGGTGCGCTCGCGATCCTCCGGGTGGATCCGGTTGACCCAGTCTTCGTGGGATTCATGGGCAGTTTCCGGCGGCAGCCCGTGAATCACCAGATATTCAGGTGAGCGGCGGTTCTTGAAACCGTCGCCAAAATCCACTTCGACGCCGCCGACGCGGCCGATACGCTGGATGCGGGCGAGTTCGGCCTCGCGATCCTGCAGCGTACGGTGCGCCGTGTCGCGCTCACGCGCGATCTGTTCCAGGTGCCGCCGCAGGCTTTCAGCGGCCACAGTCTCGGGAAGCGTGTCGTTCGAGCCAGTCATAGGTGTCTTCCGGGCCGAGTGTCACACAGGAAGCGCGCCTTGGCTATCTGCCTCTCCATCGGTTGACAAAGAGAAGCCCTGCGACCTCGTGAGAGGGTACCGCAGGGCTCGGCGTTGGGGAAACGCGAACGGTCAACGCGAGATCGTGCAAATTGTTCCATCGCTCGCGGGAACGATGGCAGGGCCAGGGCGTCTTCGCAGGCGCGGTAATGATGGCCTTTGAGGAAATGTTTTGAAGCTTTTTGTCTGCCAGGTCTGCGGCAACGTCCTCTATTTTGAAAACAGGGCCTGTGGCCGATGCGGCCTGCAGGGCGTGGCGAAGGGGAGGTGAAGCCGATTAGCCGAACGTCTTGTTGGTGACCCTGAGCCGCTGCGCCAGCACACGCATCACCTTCAGTGCAAAATAGGCGTCTGGCTGACCAGAAACAGGAACTGCTTTTCGGAGACGGCCACGAGTTCAACATCGGTGACGGCCAACGCGGTGGCGCTGCGGGGCTCATTGTCGATCAACGCCATCTCGCCGAAAACGTCGTTGGCGGAGAGCTCGGCGAGCGTGCGGTTGCCAAGCTGAATCCGCACCTCGCCGCTCTTGACCACGAACAGCTCGCGGGCCTCATCGCCCTCACGAAAGATGATATCGCCGGCCTTGATCAATTTCGTTTCGATGTTGTTGCCGGTCAGTACCGCAAAGCTGGTGTCGTGCTTCATCGTCGGCTCCATGACATTTTGGTGACATGGTAAGGGTGCCGCAGCCGGCCGGCAAGAAATACCGGCAACACACTGTGGATACGTATGATTTTGCCAAATCCGATGAGTTGACGATGAGAACAAAATATGAACATTAGCAAGCGCGCGTCTCCAATCAAGGAAAACGAGACCATGTCCGCTCGTCCCAAGGCCGGCCCAGCGGACGATGCGGAATTGGAAGCCGCTGTCGATGAGGCGATTGCGGCCTGCGGCGGCGATCTGCGGGCCACCATCCGAGCGCTTGTTGTCGCCAACAATTTTCTGGAATCCGAGGTGGGCGAGCTGATGAAGGCGGTTTCGCACGCCTACGCCCGCGGGCGGTTTCAAACTTATTCGGGCTAAGCGCCTGCAGGACGTTTGTCGTAGGTGATGGGCGGTTGCCACCGCCCCATTTTGCTATAGACGCAATTGTGACGTCCGCTCTCGCATGCCAGATTGCGAGGGGAGGAACCCGCCCAAGGATCAAATCCAAGAAGATGTTCAAGAAAATTCTGATCGCAAATCGCGGCGAGATCGCCTGCCGGGTGATCAAGACGGCCTGCCGCATGGGAATAAAGACAGTAGCGGTGTACTCCGAGGCCGACCGCGACGCACTCCATGTCGAGATGGCCGATGAGGCCGTGTTGATCGGCCCGCCGGCCGCGGCCGAGAGCTATCTATTGATCGACAGGATCGTCGACGCCTGCAAGAAGACCGGTGCCGAGGCCGTACATCCCGGTTACGGCTTTTTATCCGAGCGCGAGGCGTTTCCGCGCGCGCTGGCGAAGGCCGGGATCGTCTTCATCGGGCCGAATCCGGATGCGATCGCCGCGATGGGCGACAAGATCGAATCCAAGAAGGCCGCAGCCAAGGCCAAGGTCTCGACCGTGCCGGGCCATCTCGGCGTCATCGACGATGACAAGCACGCCGTGAAGATCGCCGATGAGATCGGCTACCCCGTGATGATCAAGGCGTCTGCCGGCGGCGGCGGCAAGGGCATGCGGATCGCACATTCCAGGGCGGAAGTGGCGGAAGGATTCAAGCTCGCCAAGGCCGAGGCCAAATCCTCATTCGGCGACGACCGCGTCTTCATCGAAAAATTCATCGTCGATCCCCGGCATATCGAGATCCAGGTGTTAGGGGACAAGCACGGCAACGTGATCTATCTCGGCGAGCGCGAATGTTCGATCCAGCGCCGCAATCAGAAGGTGATCGAGGAGGCGCCGTCGCCGCTCTTGGATGAGTCCACGCGCCGCAAGATGGGCGAGCAGGCGGTCGCGCTGGCGAAGGCCGTCAAATACGACTCTGCCGGCACCGTGGAATTCGTCGCCGCACAGGACAAGAGCTTTTACTTTCTCGAAATGAACACGCGCCTGCAGGTCGAGCATCCCGTGACCGAGCTCGTCACCGGCATCGACCTGGTCGAGCAGATGATCCGCGTCGCAGCCGGCGAAAAACTGGCGCTGGCGCAGAAGGACGTGGCGCTGACCGGATGGGCGGTGGAATCGCGGGTCTATGCCGAGGATCCCTTCCGTAATTTCCTGCCCTCGATCGGACGGCTGGTGAAATATCGCCCGCCGGAGGAGAGCAGCGCTCACGGCATCACCGTGCGCAACGACACCGGCGTGCAGGAGGGCGGGGAGATCTCGATCTTCTACGATCCGATGATCGCAAAGCTGGTGACCCACGGACCGTCGCGCGCGGCCGCGATCGAGGCGCAATCGACCGCGCTCGATGCGTTCTATGTCGATGGCATCAGGCACAACATTCCGTTCCTCTCGGCGCTGATGAACCATCCGCGCTGGCGCGAGGGAAAGCTTTCGACCGGCTTCATCGCCGAAGAGTTTCCCAAGGGGTTTTCGGCGCCGGTGCCGCAGGGTGAGATCGCACGCCGCCTGGCTGCCGTGGGCGCCGCGATCGATCACGTGCTGGGCGAGCGCAAGCGGCAGATCTCCGGACAGTTGGTTGGACGGCCGGTGAAGCGCGAAACCCGCCGCGCGGTGTGGCTCGGGCACGATGAGATCATCCTCGACATCGCGCGCGAGGACGGCACCATCGCGGTGCGCTTTGTCGGTACCGATGGCGCACCCGGCAAGCCGCATCTGCTGGTGTCGTCATGGGCGCCGGGCGAGCCGGTCTGGCAGGGCACGATTGATGGTGCGGAAATTGCGGTGCAGGCGCGGCCGATCTCGAACGGCGTCAGATTGGCGCATCAGGGCGTCGAAGCACCCGTCTATGTCTTCACCGAAGCGGAAGCGGCGTCTGCGCGGATCATGCCGGTGGTGACCGCGACTGACACCGGCAAGAAGCTGTTGTGCCCGATGCCCGGCCTCGTGGTCTCGATCGCCGTGACCGAAGGGCAGGAGGTCAAGGCCGGCGAGACGCTCGCCATTGTCGAAGCCATGAAGATGCAGAACGTGTTGCGCGCCGAGCGCGACGGCACGGTGAAGAAGATCCACGCGGCGCCCGGCGCGACGCTGGCGGTGGACGCGCTGATTTTGGAATTTGCGTAAGAAAGAAAAAAGGGAGTACGCGATGGCATTCCGCAAGCGTCGCGAGGCATTACGTTCGATCCTGTCGGGCATGCGATGCATTCGTCCCGGCTCGGTCTATGATGCGATCTCGATCCGGATCGCGGAAGACCTCGGCTTCGAGGTCGGCATGTTCGGCGGCTCGGTCGCCTCGCTTGCCGTGCTCGGCGATCCCGACATCGCGCTGATCACGCTCACTGAACTCGCCGAGCAGATGCGCCGGATGTCGCGCGCGGCGACGCTGCCCGTGCTGGTCGACGCCGACCACGGTTACGGCAATGCGCTCAACGTCCGCCGCACGGTGCAGGAGCTGGAAGCCGCGGGCGCGGGCGGTCTCACCATCGAGGACACGCTGCTGCCGCAGGCCTTCGGCGAAAAGAAAACTCAACTGATCTCGCTGGAGGAGGGCGTCGGCAAGATGAAGGCCGCGGTCGATGGCCGCAGCGATCCGACACTGGTGATCCTGGCGCGTACGGGCGCTATCTCGGTCACCTCGCTGGGCGACGCCATCGAACGCGCACGAGCCTATCAGGAGACCGGTGTCGACGGGCTGTTCTTCACCGGCATCAGGTCGCGTGATGAGGTGCAAGCGATTTCGGCCGCAACGCGGCTGCCGATCGTGCTCGGCGGCGCACCGGAGGAGATGATCGATCTCGACTGGCTCAAGGATAGGCGCGTCAAGATCGCGTTGCAGGGTCACGCGCCCTTCGCGGCTGCTACCCAGGCGGTCTATGAGACGCTTAAAGCTTTACGTGAGGGAACCCTGCCCAAGCAGTTGAAGGGCCTCGCCTCGGCCGAGCTCACCAACCGCGTGACGCGCGAGGCCGAAACCAAAGCGCGGCTCGCCGCGTTTTTGGCGCTGAAATGAGCAGAGCGCGCGCCGTTCTCCATGTGACCATCCGTGGCCGGGTGCAGGGCGTCGGCTACCGCGCCTGGATCGAATATCAGGCCACGGCGGGTAAATTGGAGGGATGGGTGCGCAACCGCCGCGACGGCAGCGTGGAAGCGTTGTTCGCGGGGCCTCCAAAAGCGGTCGCGGAGATGATCGCGCTATGCCGGCACGGCCCGCCCTCGTCACGGGTCGAGGCCGTGCTCAATGAAGCCGGCGGCGAGGAACTGCTCGGCCAGCGTAACGCCGGCGAAGCGTTTTCCGTGTTGCCGACAGTTTAGACCCGCATGAAGCGTCGGACGTTCATGACTGGTCTGGGTGCGGCGGTTGCGTTGCCGCCGCTCGTTCAGGCGCAGCAGGCGCCGCGCCGGATCGGTTCGAGCTGACCATCAACCTGAAGACCGCCAGGGCGATCGGCCTGGAAGTGCCGGCGCGGTTGCTGCAGCAGGCGGATGCGATACTGGAATAGCGTCTAGCTCGCCTGCTTTCGCGCGCGATACCATCGGCGCAACGCGACGCCGGCCCAGATCGCCTCGACGACGCCGAACGGCCAGGCGCCCTGCAGGAAGCCGTAGGCGGAGCCGAGACCGCAGGCGACGGCGAAGCCGAGGACATAGAGGTGGCTCCGCTCCTCGAGCGCGTAGCACACCAGCATCGCCGTCACCGCAAACAGTCCGAAGATCGTCAGCCCATCCATTGCTTTCATCCGCTTTGCGAGCCGGCCTTTTTCTTCACGATTCCCATCGTC
>DATMNV010000049.1:0-5789 GCA_035568535.1 Bradyrhizobium sp. | reverse complement strand
GAGTTGAAGAAAGCGCTTCTGGTCGGCGCCCGGCGCGTGAAACACCAGATGCCGAAAGCCGAGCGCGACATAGGTCATGATCTTGTCGATATGCTCGTCCGCATCGTCGGAAACGATCCAGCGGCTCGCCGCGCGCTCAATCGGAAGCGCGGCGGCAAGGCGTTCGATTTCGGTGGGATCTTCGACCGAGGTTTTCTCCTCAGGAGTAAGAGCGAGCGCCGCCCAATTGCGGGTGTCCTCCATCGCCCGTCGGCGATCGGTATCGAACGACACTTTCACCTCGATCACGCGGTCGAACGACGAATCCGCCTTGTTCGCCTGTGCCAGTCCCGCCGCCACATTGGGCAGCAGCGTCTGCGTATAAAGCTCCATCGCCTTGCCGCTCGTGCAGATGAAGCCGTCGGCCGAGCGCCCGGCGTATTTGGCGACGAGAGCGCCGGCGGCGGCAACATAGATCGGCACCGGAACTGCCGGCCGGTCATAGATCGTGGCATTTCGGGTACGGTAGTACTCGCCGTCGAAGGTCACGCGTTCCTCGGTCCACAGCCGCCGGATGAGCGCAATCGACTCGCGCAGACGCGCGAACCGCTCCTTGAATTCCGGCCACGGATTGCCCGTCGCCGGAACTTCGTTGAGCGACTCGCCGGTGCCGACCCCCAGGATCAAGCGCCCGGGAAAGAGGCTTCCGAGCGTGCCGAAGGCCTGTGCCACGATCGAGGGGTGATAGCGGAACGTCGGCGTGAGCACGCTCGTGCCCATCACGAT
Source organism: Bradyrhizobium sp. (assembly GCA_035568535.1). Taxonomy (GTDB): domain Bacteria; phylum Pseudomonadota; class Alphaproteobacteria; order Rhizobiales; family Xanthobacteraceae; genus Bradyrhizobium. The sequence goes on along the minus strand of DATMNV010000049.1, from coordinate 5,024 downwards.
CCGTGACGTTTTGGCCCCCAAGGCGCCGAGCCAAGCTAGCGAGAACGGCGCGTGACCGTCCGTGTGCTTCCAAGGCTGAAAGTGATCGCTGATGAAAACGGAATCGAACCCAACTTCTTCCGCGACGCAGGCAAAATCAAGGAGCGCCGTGGGGGCGAATTGCTCGGCAGAGGCTTTGTATCCGAGTTTGATCAATGCAGCACCGGGGCTTGCTCGTTGTGCGATGAGGATGGGTTCTGTTTCGGGAATGTCAAGCGAGGGGATCGCCGGCGTTCGCAAGACCTCCATGAGTTTTTGCGCGACATTCAGCGGCTTCGGGCTTCTACTTCACAGCCGTTCTTGTTGCGTCTCGAACGCCCGCGTGGCACATCTTCGGTCGCACAACGCCAAGATTTTCAAATCCGAACATGCGCCTCAACGCTTTCTTTCCCACCCGTGATATCGGCACCGACCCGGCAAAGATCCGCGATTGGGCGCAAGCCGCGGAGGCGCTTGGATACGCCCATATCGAGGTGCCCGATCACGTGTTCGGCGCGACCGCGCGGGATGGCTGGGTGCCGATCTACAATGAGAAGGATGCGTTCCACGAGACCTTCGTCACGATCGGCTTTCTCGCGGCGGTGACCAAGAGTGTCGGGCTCACCAGCGGCGTCCTGATCTCGCCCCAGCGGCAGACCGGGCTCATTGCCAAGCAGGCGGCCGAAGCCGACGTGCTCAGTGGCGGACGCATCCGGCTCGGCATCGGCGTCGGATGGAATCACGTCGAATACGAAGCCCTCGGCATGGAGTGGAAGACGCGCGGGGCGCGGCAAGCCGAGCAGGTCGAGGTCATGCGCCGCCTGTGGTCGGAGGATCTGGTGAGCTTCAGCGGGCGATTTCACCAGCTCAAGGAGGTCAGCATCTTGCCGGCGCCGGTGCAGCGCCCGATTCCGATCTGGTTCGGAGGATCGTCGGAAGCTGCGGTGACGCGCGCTGCCCGGCTCGGCGACGGCTGGATGCCGATCATGGCGCCGGATGCGCAGGGCGAAGAGACGCTCGCGCGTCTGCGCGAACAGATCAAATCGTTTGGACGCGACCCCGCCAAGTTCGGCATCGAGGGCTGGCTGCGCATGCGCGAGCCTGACCCGCAACGCTGGGGAGCCGCAGCGGACGGGTGGCGCCGGCTCGGCGCCGACATGGTGATGCTCTACCCCATGTACCCCATCGGCGGTCTCGACGACCACATCGAGACCCTGCGGCGATTCAAAGAGGTGGCCGGCGGATAGCGTGAGGCGCTGCCCCATGCCTCCGCCAGTCCCTGAGTATTGCGCGTGGCCGCTTCGACCTTCAGCTATCTTCCCGTCACAGTCGTGCCGCGACCTCCTCGCGGAAGCGCTTCATGTCGGCGAGCGTGCGATCCACCGTGTCGCCGACGAAGCTCATATCGACGGCGGTGACGCCGAGATCGCGAAACGCGCGGAGGTCGCCGGCGATGTCCGCCGGTCCACCGGAGAACAGCCGCCGCTCGCCGTCATCGGCCTTGGCGGGAACGTTGGCACCAAACCGCTGGATGCGATAGCCGATGGCGATCTGCCGGGGATCGCGCCCGGCCTCGGCGACCATCCGGCGCATGCGCTCGATGCCGGCCCGCATGCGCGGGAGCGAGTCGAGCGGATGCTGCGGATTGGTGCCAATCGGGTACCAGCCGTCGCCTAGCTTGGCGACGCGGCGCAGGGCGGGCGGGCTTTCGCCGCCGACCCAGAGCGGCGGATGCGGTTTCTGCACCGGCTTGGGCAACATGACGATGTTGCTGAAGCGGACATAGCGGCCCTCGAACTGCGGCGCGTCCTTGGTCCAGAGCTCGCGGAACGCCGCCATGTATTCATCGGTGACGGCGCCGCGCTCGGCAAAAGGCGGCGTGCCCACGGCCTCGAACTCTTCCTTCATCCAGCCGGCGCCGACGCCGACGGTAAGCCGCCCGTTTGACAGGAGGTCGACAGTCGCGAGCACTTTGGCGGTCAGCACCGCGGGGCGATGCGGCACGACCATCACCGAGGTGACGATGCGCAGGCGCGTGGTCTTGGCCGCCACGAAGGCGGCGGACGTGAGCTGCTCGTACCAGTCTGTCCGGCCGCCCGAGGGAAATTCGCCCGTCGTGGAATAGGGATAGCGCGCCTCTATGTCCGTGGGGATGACGATGTGATCGCTCAGCGTCAGATAATCGAAGCCCATGGCCTCGCCTTCGATGGCGAGGCGCGTGATCGTCTCCGGCGACGCCAGCGCGCCGCGTGTCGGTAAATCAAAACCAAGCAACATGTGAATGCTCCCGAATGTGCGCGAGGAGTCTAGCATGGCGGCCGAACGCGCCAGCCACAAGGATGGCGGCCAAACGCGAATGAGCGCAACATCCCGCTCAGCCGACGGGGCCGCCATGCTCTCTTCCCGCCAGCAACGTTTCCTGGAAACGCGACGGGTCGTCCGCCTCGCGACCGCCGATGCGCGCGGCGCGCCCCATGTCGTTCCGGTGTGCTTCGCGGTTGCCGACGGCACCCTCTACGTGACGATCGACGAGAAGCCGAAGCGGCGGACCGGCGCACCGCTCAAACGCCTGCGCAATATCGCGGAAAACCCCGCGGTCGCCGTTGTTGCCGACCACTACGATGAGGACTGGACGCGGCTCGGCTGGGTGATGCTGCAGGGACGGGCCGACATCCTCTCGGTCGGGGCCGAGCATGCGCGCGCCCAGGCGCTGCTGCGCGCGCGTTACCCGCAGCTCGGCCCGATGAACATCGAGGCCCTTCCGGTCATCGCGGTGCGCGTGGAGCGCGTCGCGAGTTGGGGCGATCTCTCTGTGGCCGGGCTTGCCTCGCCCGCGCAGGGCGGACTAAACCAGGACTGAGACATGACGACAGGATCCGCGCGGGTGACGGCATGCACATTGGTTTGACGATGTTTCCGACGGACTATTCGATCCAGCCGACCGACTTGGCGATGGAGGCGGAGGCGCGCGATTTCGAATCGCTCTGGCTTCCCGAGCACACTCATATCCCCACCAGCCGCAAGTCGCCCTGGCCGGGCGGCGCCGAGCTGCCGAAATACTACTACGACACGTACGATCCCTTCCTCTCGCTCGCCGCGGCGGCTGCGGTGACGAAGAAGATCAAGCTCGCGACCGGCATCTGCCTCGTGGTCGAGCGCGACCCGATCCATACCGCGAAAGAAGTCTCGACCGTCGACCGGCTTTCCGCCGGCCGCTTCATATTCGGCGTTGGCGGCGGCTGGAACGCCGAGGAGATGGCCAACCACGGCACCGAGTTTGCGACGCGCTTCAAGCTCATGCGCGAGCGCATCGAGGCGATGAAGGCCATCTGGGCGCAATCGAAGGCAAAATATTCCGGCGAGTTCGTCAAGATCGACGAGATGATGCAATGGCCGAAGCCGGTGCAGAAACCGCACCCGCCGATCGTTATCGGCGGCGGCTTTCCGCACGCCGCGATGCGCGCGATCGCGTATGGCGACGGCTGGATACCGATCGGCGGCCGCTCCGATCCGCTCGATGTGCTGCCGCAGTTCCGCCAGATGGCGAAGGACGCCGGGCGCGACCCCGCCTCGCTGTCCTTCGATGTATTCGGCGCACCTAGGGATCTGGAAGCGCTGAAGCGCTATCGCGATGCCGGGGTCGACCGCGCCATATTCATGCTGCCGTCGAAATCACGCGACGAGGTGCTGCCGATGCTCGACCAGTCCGCTGCGCTGGTGAAAGGGCTCTGAGCGCGGGCCCTGCGAATCAGCGGCGCGAGGCCGCTGCGGCCGCTTCCTCGGAAGCAACGGCAAGCCGAACGAGAATTTCGTTAAGGGTCCCTAAATCCTGTGGGTAAGCCATTTGTGCTCTACTCCCGAAAGCGGACATGGCCCGTACCGGCTTCATGTCCGCAAAATGCCACTAGCTGACATCAAGCCGTCGCATGAGCACCGATAATATCCATCCCGCATCCGCCTCGATCCACGTCTATATGCCTATCTTGTTGGCGTCCTGGCCGTCTGAAGGCATGTATGTAGAAGGCATGTATGCAGATCCGTATAGCTGGTATTCTGCCCGCCTTGGACTCGCCGACGCAATTCGCGTTATCGAGGCGTTGAAGACCGGCCACTGGATGCCTATCGCTCCTATTCGGTTGCAGACTTAACCCGCCCTGTTGCGCAATGCCGCGGCAAACGGGCTCGAGGTTGAGGCGCGGAACACGTCGACAATTGTAGCGGATAGATGCGTGAAATCATGCCAAGGTCTGAGCGGCGGCAAACATTTTGAGGAATTTGATCTGGATCAAGGGCAAATTAATTTATGAAGAATTTGATCCACTTGAATAAAGCTCAAACAAAGCATTTGCTGGAGGATAAAGCCGAGGTCGCATCGCCGCTAAGGGTGCAAGTGGAGGGTGACGCCTCCCCGTTTGGCCGCGATGCGCTTCACCTCGCTGCCCGCGCTTAGGAGCAATTTTATACAGACTTACTCAACGTAAAGATTTTGAGGCTTATTACCTGAGATAGCTCCCCTCACAGAAAGGCCGGCCAATGTTCACTGCTGAGGAATATCGCGCCAAAGCGATCGAATATTCCAAGTTGGGGAGGATAGCGAGCGGTCCTGACGAGTTGCGTGAGTTTGAGAGGCTCGAACGAAGCTTCGCCGACCCGGCGGACAATGCGCGATGGGTAACCGAGACTCAGGACCGGATGATGCGCGCCAGAGAGCACGCAGCCGGACCGTCCAGGGCGGGCGGGGCGTCAACAATGCGTGGCCGAACCAACGGGCTCCACAAGCGCGAAGTTTTTCTAGCTGGCGTCTTCGCTGATAGGCTGCTTTCTACGATCGAGCAGAGGTTTGCGGTCCGGGTAGCCGGTGACGAGTTCGTTGATCTCGACAACGTGGATTTCACAAATGTGAGCTTCGCTATCCTCTTCGGATACGGTCATCTAATAGCGGAACGCCATCTGAATAAGACGGTCTTCATCAATCTTCATGGTTCGCTGCTTCCAATAGGCCGAGG
>DATMNV010000048.1:0-7147 GCA_035568535.1 Bradyrhizobium sp. | reverse complement strand
AATCGGCGAGCGCGCGCGACGAAATCAGGCGGTACTCGCCGTCGATCGGGCTGATCAGCCGCGCGGTGTATTGATTGAGCTCGAACACCTTCTGCTGGTCGGCAGCACCCCGCTTGAAGTTCCGCCCGATCATCTCTTCCGCCTGCGGATAGCGCGCGAGCAGCGTACCGTCGCGATGATGCATCGATATCGCGGCGCCCGGCGAGAGCGACACCGACGCAAAGAATTTCTCGAAGCTCGCGGGCGTGATCGCGCGCGTCACGACGCCCAGGAACTCGCCGTTCGGACCGGTGACCTTGCAGGCGACCACCGTCGCCCAGCCCTGCTGGAAGCGGCCCCGCACCAGCTCGATCCTGAAACGCTCGAAAGGGGAGCCGGATTTGAAGGCCTTAAAGAAGTTCCGGTCGGCGATCCTCACATTGGGGACAGGCCAGTTTTCCGAGGAGTTGACCAGCTGGCCGTTGGCGTCGAACACGTTGACGCCGGCCACGTCCGTATAGGCGCGCAGCCTGAGCCTCAGCAGGTCGTGCCACTCCGCGCTCGACAGCTGGGCGCGGAAAGCATCCGGCGACGACATCCGCGAATGCTCGATTTGCGCGACGACGTCGCGCTGGATTTCCATGAAGTCCTCGAGCTGCTGGTCGAAATGGCGGGCCATCAGCAGCACGGTGTTGTCGAGCTGCTGTTCGGTACTCCGCAGCGCGCGCTCGCGGAAATTGCCGGCCATGATGGTGGTGCCGACGGTGATCGCCGCGATCAGCAGCAGGCCGCCGATGACAAGCCAGCGGATCGGGCCGCCGCGAACGGAGGCCTTCACGTCGACGATGGCGCTGGCGTTGGTCATGCGTGGATCTTGATCGTTGCCCAAGGCTCGTTGGCCGGGCACGTCGTTCCCCGCGCCAGCCCAGCCAAAAGCTACGACGGCGGTGTGGAATTGAAGTTAGCAATGTCGGTTAATGCGCGGTTAAATCATGCGCGCGAGATCAGGCGAACCCGGAGCCCAGCCGTGTCGCGATCTGCAACTTGCTGCGCGGAGGTGTCGTGCGATGGCTGGTCTACATCCGCGCAGATGCGTTCGATGACCGGCGCGTCTTTTTCGGCGCCGGCATGTCCGTCGCACCAGGCCCCTGGCCGGAGCTCAGGCCGCCGTTACGGCGATAGTTGGGATCATTGGCTTTCTCCCGTTGGATCATCGAGGAAAACCGTGAATAGACACCGGAACCGGCGTTCTCTTCCTCCGCCGCCTGTCACTCCACCGCGAGCTCAGGCGCGAAAATGCCCGGACTTGCCGCCCTTTTTCTCAACGAGATGAATGGCTTCGATGCGTATACCGCGCTCGACCGCCTTGATCATGTCGTAGATGGTAAGGCAGGCGACCGAGACGGCCGTGAGCGCTTCCATCTCCACGCCGGTGGGGCCGGTCACCTTCACGCTTGCGCGGACGATGCACCCCGGCAGCTTGGGGTCGGGCGTGATGTCGACCGTGACTTTCGACAGTGCCAAAGGATGGCAGAGCGGGATCAGCTCATGCGTACGTTTGGCTGCCATGATGCCGGCAACACGCGCCACACCGAGCACGTCGCCTTTCTTCGCATTGCCCGAGACGACCAGCTCGAGCGTCGCCTTGCTCATGACGACGCGGCCTTCGGCGACTGCGGTGCGCTCGGTCGCAGGCTTTTCCGAGACGTCGACCATGCGGGCTTCGCCGCCCGCACCGATATGGGTGAGGGCAGGGCCGCCCTTGGAAGCCTGGCGCGCCATCAGCGCGTGCCTGTCGCGCTAACGGCTTCGCTGCGCGCAAGCAGCGCGCGGGTCGCGGCGGTTACATCCGCCTGCCGCATCAGGCTTTCGCCGACCAGGAAGGCCGACATGCCGACGCGCTCCAGTCGCGCGAGATCTGCCGGCGCGAAAATGCCGCTCTCGCCGACCATCAAACGGTCTTTCGGGATCAGCGGCGCCAAGGCTTCGCTGGTCGCGAGCGTGGTCTCGAAGGTGCGGAGGTTGCGGTTGTTAACGCCGATCATCGGCGAACGAAGTTTGAGCGCGCGATCGAGCTCGGCGCGGTCATGGACTTCGATCAGCACATCCATGCCGTAGGCGAGGCTCGCGTCCTCAATATCCATGGCCGCGGCATCATCGAGCGCGGCGAGAATGATCAGGATGCAGTCGGCGCCATGGGCGCGGGCTTCCGTCACCTGATAGGTGTCGAACATGAAGTCCTTGCGCAACACCGGCAGATTGGTGGCCGCGCGCGCGGCGACCATGAAATCGAGATGGCCCTGGAAGGAGGGCGTGTCCGTCAACACGGAGAGGCAGGCGGCGCCGCCCGCTTCATAGGCTATCGCAAGCGCAGGCGGATCGAAATCGGCGCGAATGAGCCCCTTGGAGGGTGAGGCCTTCTTCACCTCGGCAATCAAGGCATATTGGCCGGCCGCGAGCTTTTGCCTGAGGGCACGGACAAAGCCGCGCGGCGCCGACGCCGCCTTCGCCCGTGCCTCGACCTCGGACAAAGAATGTGCGCGTTTGGCTGCCGCGATCTCTTCGCGCTTGTAGGCTTCGATCTTGGTCAGGATATCGGCCATCATCAGCGCCTAGTCGTTGGATACCGCAATCAGATGCTTCAGCCGCGCCGCGGCAGCGCCGCCGTCGAGCGATTTGGTGCCGAGCGTAACACCTTCCTTCAGCGTCGCAGCCTTGCCGGCGACCATCAACGCGGCGGCGGCGTTCAACAGCGCGACGTCGCGATAGGCGCTCGGCTTGCCGTCCAGCACGCTTCTGAGCGCGACAGCGTTGGCGTCGGCGTCGCCGCCCTTCAGCGCCTCGCCGCTGGCGCGGCCAAGCCCTGCTTCCTCCGGCGTCACTTCAAAGGTGCGGAGGTTGCCGTTCTCCAACGCCGCCACAAAGGTCGGACCGGTGAGGGTGATCTCGTCCAGCCCATCGGAGCCATGCACGACCCAGGCCGACTCGGCGCCGAGGTTCTTCAAAACCTGCGCCAGCGGCTGCACCCATCGCCGCGAGAACACGCCGACCATCTGCCGTTTGACGCCGGCCGGATTGGACAGTGGGCCCAGCAGGTTGAAGATGGTGCGGGTTGCGAGCTCGACGCGGGTCGGGCCGACGTTCTTCATGGCGGGGTGATGCGACGGTGCGAACATGAAGCCGATCCCGGCCTCCTTGACGCAGCGGCCGACCTGGTCGGGCTTCAGATCGATCCTGACCCCGAGCGAAGCCAGCACGTCGGCCGCGCCCGAGCGCGACGACAACGCGCGATTGCCGTGCTTGGCGACCGGCACGCCCGCGCCTGCAACAATGAAGGAGGCGCAGGTCGACACGTTGACCGAACCGGAGCCGTCGCCGCCGGTGCCGACGATGTCGACGGCGTCAGCCGGCGCGCTGACCCGCAGCATTTTTGCGCGCATCGCCGATACCGCGCCGGTGATCTCGTCGACGGTCTCGCCGCGGACGCGCAGCGCCATCAACAGCCCGCCCATTTGCGAAGGCGTCGCCTCGCCCGACATCATGCTGTCGAAGGCGGATGCGGACTCCTCGCGCGACAGCGTGGCGCCGGTAGCGACTTTGCCAATAATCGATTTGAGGTCGTCCATCGCGTGCCTTGGGATCGTGCCTTGGGATCACTCAGTTACTGCTGGCGCCGGTCACTTGCGCGAAGGCGGCCTCGTTGATCGAGGTACCGATATCCTTTTCGAGCTTCGCAACATAGAGCGCGAGCTGCTCGTCGCTGAGCGCGCGCACCAGTTGCTCCTTCAATTTTTTCATGTCGTCGGAAGCAAGATCGATCGGCGGGTCTATGATGTCGGTGACGCGGAAGACGATCCATTCGGTGCCGCCCGAGCCCGGCGTCTGTCCGGCGCCGTCCTTGGCGGTGCGGAACGCGGCCGCGACCAGGCCCGAGGGCACACCGGGAGGAGAGTCCTCGCGCTTGAACCCGGTGGCGGTGTCGACCTTCACGCCAATGCCGGCGGCCTCGTCGGCCAACTTGCCGCCCTGCTCGAGCTTCTGCACCATGTCGGTCGCCTTGGTCTTCAGGCGGCTCGCGATCTGATCGTCCTTCCAGCGCGCCTCGACCTGGTCGTTGACCTCGTCCAGCGTGCGATCGCGCGGCGGGGTGATGCCCAGCACATCGTACCAGACGTAGCCGCCGCGATACGAAATCGCGTCGTTGTCGACGCCGACGTCGCTGTTGAAGGCCTGCGAAACCACGTCCAATCCCGGCGGGATGCCGGCGGCCGGCTGTCCGCTCGGCGTCTTGCCCGAGCGATCGACGGCTTCGATCGTCACCGGCGTGAGCCCAAGTTTCTGCGCTGCCTCGACCACGCTGGCGCCACCGCCGCGCTCGTCTTCCATCTTGTCGCGCAGGCTTGCGACCTGGTCGCGCGCGCGGGAGACGGCGATTTCCTTCTTCAGGTCCGGTGCGACGCTCGCATAATCCGGCTCGATCGCCGGCTGGACCACACCGACCTTGACCAGCGCCACGCCAAACTTGCCCTGCACGGGCTGGCTGACCTCGCCCGACGGCAGCGAGAAAGCGGCGTCCGCAATCGCGGAATCGAGAATGCTCGACTTGGTGACGAGGCCGAGATCGTAATCGGCGGGGCTGAGATTGCGCTCCTTGGCAAGCTCCTCAAACGAGGTGCCGGACACGATGCGGCTGCGCGCGGCCTGCGCTTCGTCCACATTCGGGAACACGATCTGCGATACCTGCCGCTTCTCCGGCGTGCCCAGCCGATCCTTGCGCTGCTCGAACAGCTTTTTCGCATCCTCGTCGGAGACATCCGACCATTTGCCAACCTCTTCCGGCGTGACCGCGACAAAGGCGATCTTCCGATACTCGGGCGCGCGGAACTGCGCCTTGTGCTCATCGAAATAGCTCGCCAGCGTCTCGGGCGAGGGCGGATCGATGGTGCCGGCCTGTGCCGCGCCCAGCCTGACATACTCGGCCGAGCGCTTCTCGTTCTGGAAGCGGCTCAGCGCGTCCAGCAGCGTGTTCGAAGGCGCAAGTCCCGCGGCCAGCGTGCCCGTCAGTTGCCGCCGCAGCGAGACCTTCTTCTGATCGGCGAGATAGTGCGCTTCGCTATAGCCGAACTGGCGGATGATGGCCTGGAAGCGGGCCGGGTCGAATTGACCGTTCATGCCCTTGAAGTTCGGATCCGCAAAGATCACGCGCATCGTCTCGGCGTCGGACTGCCCCAGTCCCAATTGGCGCGCCTTCTCATCGAGGGCTGCTTCGGCAAGCGTCTGCGTCAGCACCTGGCGGTCAAAGCCGAAGGCGCGCGCCTGCTCCTGGGTCAGGGGACGGCCGAACTGGCGGCCGATCTGCTGCAGGCGGTCGGTATAGATACCGCGGAACTCGTTGGTCGAGATCTCGGTGTGGCCGACCTTTGCCAGCGTCGATTGCCCGAAGCCGCGGAAGATGTCGGCGATGCCCCAGATGCCGAAACTGACGATCAATACGCCCATCACCACGGCCATGATGGTCTTGCCGAGCCAATTTGATGAGGCTTTGCGTAATCCTCGAAGCATGGGTCCAACTTGTCTTAAGGAGGGAGGGGGGCGCCTTATAGCGTAGTTCGCAAAAGGCCGTCACCGAGCTGATAAAGCATCATAAAGTGGCAGTCATCCCCCCGCAACCTTAAGCGGGGTCTGGAGGCGGGACCGAACGACGCGCGAAATCGTTAATGCCGGGCTCGTGATCTGGAACTGTCGCATCAGCTCTGCTAGCGCTGCGCATTCAAACTTGGGAATTTGGTCATGAACGACGCCATCCGGCCGCTGATCGCCGGCAACTGGAAAATGAACGGCCTCAAGGCCTCCATGGGCGAATTTGAAGCGATGCTTGCAGGAGCCGCATCTGTGGCGGCCAAGGCCGATCTGCTGGTTTGCCCGCCGGCCACGCTTGTGGCTCTCTTTGCCGAGCAGGCGAAAGGCACCAAAGCCTTTGCGGTCGGGGCGCAGGATTGCCATCCCAAGGCTTCCGGCGCGCATACCGGCGACATTTCAGCCGAAATGCTGGCGGATGCCGGCGCCAAGGCCGTCATTGTCGGCCATTCCGAGCGGCGCGCCGATCACGGCGAGAGCGACGCGCTGGTGCGCCAGAAGGCCGAAGCAGCCTGGCGCGCTGGCCTGACAGCCATCGTCTGCATCGGCGAGACCCGCGATCACCGCGATTCCGGCAAGACGCTGGATATCTGTGGCGGGCAGCTCAAGGGCTCGCTGCCTGAGGCCTCGACGGCCGGTAATCTGGTGGTGGCCTATGAGCCGGTCTGGGCGATCGGCACGGGCCTCACGCCAACACCGGAAGATGTCGAGCAAGTTCACAGATTTATCCGGGACTCTCTCACGAGCCGCTTCAAGGGCGAGGGCGCCAGGATGCGCATCCTCTATGGCGGCTCGGTCAAGCCGTCGAACGCGGCGGAGCTGATGGCGGTCGCCAATGTCAACGGCGCGCTGGTCGGCGGCGCCAGCCTGAAGGCGTCGGATTTCCTCGCCATTGCCGCAGGGTGTTAGGCCGCGAGGCGCTTCCAATAGATCATCGTGCCGGTGAGGCCGCCACGCGGCTTCAGCGCGTAATCCGGGATGACGCCGGTCAGGTTGAAGCCCAGGCCTTCATAGAGCCCCGAGGCGCCGTCATCGACGGCGGTGTCGAGCACGAGCAGCGTGCGTCCGCGCTCGATCGCCAGCCTCTCCGCCGCGCGCATCAGCGCAGTGGCGATACCGCGATGGCGATGACTGACCTTCGTCATCATTTTTGCGATCTCGGCGCGATGCGGCTGGTTCGGTGGAAGATCAAGCAGCAGCGTGACCGTTCCGACCAGCAAATCGCCGTCGAGGGCACCGAGAATGATCCGGTCTCCGCGCGCTGCGGCAGCCAGCGCCTCCTCCCAGAAGGCGTTCGCCAATTCCGGCAGCAGCGGATGCATGAAGCTGACCGAACCGCCATTGGCTACGGCTTCAATCAGCATCTCGCTCAGCATCGCGCGGATGTCAGGCGAAGGCCTCAACGCCTTGATCTGGATATCCGGCATGAAGGCTAGCTCCCGACGATGACTGACGTTGCAGGAAATTCAGTTTCGATCCGCTCGCCTCGTCTCTGCTTGATCGCCTCTATCCGTTCGACGTCCTCGAGCTG
>DATMNV010000047.1:0-3273 GCA_035568535.1 Bradyrhizobium sp. | reverse complement strand
GCCTTCCTGCGCGCCTTCGGACAGCCACCGCAGGTAATCCGGCGAAACGCGCTTGCGGAGGCGACGGCCTGAACTACGGGCGATCACGCTTAATGCCGTAGGCCTGGCAGGTTACGGAGCTTTAGGTCGGCTCGATCGAGTTCGGGGAGTCCGCTTCTTGAGGTTGACCTGCCGCGCCGCTGACGGGCCGGCACAGCCGGAAATGACCCGAAGCCGTCATTTGACGCCGGACCCGGTGACGCATATGTGCCAGAACCGTTATTAGTTGGAAGCCGTCTTGCATCAACTGTTGCAGGAGCTGGGATTTCGCCGAACTGCAGGCTTACGGCATTAAGCGTGATCGCCCGTAGTTCAGGCCGTCGCCTCCGCAAGCGCGTTTCGCCGGATTACCTGCGGTGGCTGTCCGAAGGCGCGCAGGAAGGCGCGGCGCATGCGCGCGCGATCGCCAAAACCCGTTTGCTGAGCGACGACATCGATCGGATGGCGGCTCTGCTCCATCATCAGCCGGGCGGCCTCGACGCGCAGGTTCTCGACGGCCTTGGCCGGCGATTGGCCGGTTTCGGCGTGGAACGCACGGCTGAACTGGCGTGGGCTTAGATGCGCCGCTTCGGCGAGCTGTCCAACCGTCAGCGGAGTATCGAGATTGCGCTTCGCGTACGACAGTGCGCTCTGGATACGGTCGGATTTGGGCTCCAGCTCCAGCAGCGCCGAAAACTGCGACTGGCCACCGGCACGCCGGTGATAGACGACCAGCTCTCTGGCGACGGCCCGCGCCACGTCCGCGCCTAGATCCTTTTCAACCATGGCCAGCGCCAAGTCGATACCTGCGGTCATCCCGGCCGAGGTCCACACCGGACCGTCGCTGATGAAGATGCGGTCTTCCTCCACCTTCACCTTCGGGAAGCGAGCCTGCAAGTCGCGCGCGCGGCGCCAGTGCGTGGTCGCGCGACGGCCGTCGAGCAGACCTGCTTCGGCCAGGATAAACGCGCCGGTGCAGATCGCGGCGACCCGCCGGCATCGCCCCGGAGCCTGCCGCACGAATTCGATCAGACCCGGCGTCGACGGTTCCGCGCCGCGGGCGACAATCAGTGAGTCGAAATTCGTACGGTTGAACGGCTCCGTCGCGACGCTGGCGCCGATCGAGCTGCGGATGGACCCACCTGCCTCGGACAGTAGATGCACATCGTAGACCGGCTCGCCTATTTCGTCGTTCGCGCATTCGAAGACGGAGAGCGCAGCGAAGTGCACTACCTGAAAGCCGGGGGAGACCACGAAACCGATGCGCTGCATGGGCGCCTCCACACAAGATGTCCTAAAACTACCTTTATATGACGTTTCGGATACGCGCCTGCGAGCCCAGATCTCCTCACGGATGCCGACAGATCGTCGGTGGAGAGAGAAGACGAAAATATGAGCACCACCGAAACAAACGGGACCGCACCTGATGCCGGCGTAGGGAGCATCGATCATGGCTGAAAACCTCGCCAGTCAGCTCATCGCAGAGCACCTTATCGAAGGCGAGATGCGTCCGGACGCGGAAATCGCGCTCAAGATCGATCAATTTCTGCTCCACGATGGGACCGGTCCGCTATGCGCTCTCCAGCTTGAGGCCATGGGCGTGGAGGAGGGATGCGCCGAGACGGTGGTCGCCTATGTCAATCATCTCCTGGTCGAGGCCGACAGCAAGAATGCCGATGATCACATATTGCTCCATAGCGCCGCCCGGCGCTTCGGCATGTGGTTCTCGCGCGCCGGCAACGGCACAAGCCATCCGGTGAATCAGCAGCGTTTCGGCATCTCCTGACCCGCTACGCGCTGCTTTGCGAAGCAACCAGGCCGTTCTAGCGGTAGCTTTATCCGCTTTCACGCCGAGAACCAAAATGAGCATCGTCGAACGTTTCTACGCGCCGATTACGGAGCGCCCGAGCCCAAACGCGGCGATCTACGTATCCGAAGATAAGAACAACGCGATTGCCTTGCGCCGGCGCGCCGCTGGAAGCTCGTTTTTCTGGGCGATGCAGCTCCTGCCGGTTCCGCGTCGTCAGGCCATGCGCGCGCTTTACGCCTTCTGCCATGAAGTCGACAACATCGCGGACGGCGAGGCATCACGGTCACTGAGACAAGCCCTCTTATCGAACTGGCGCGGTGAAATCGCTCATCTCTATGGCGGTCGGCCGCGGAACGCTGTGACCCTTGGTCTGAGCAAAGCCGTACATCTTTACGGTCTGCAGTGTCACGATTTCCTCGCCATCACCGATGGCGCGGAAATGAAGGTGCAGACCGACATCCGGGCGCCCAGCTTCGCGCAGCTGGATCGCTATTGCGAGCGTGTGGCGGTCGCCGTCGGCCGACTGTCGGTGCGCATCTTCGGCGACGAAACGACGGCGGGCGAGCGGGTCGCAGCGGAGCTCGGCCGTGCGTTGCAGCTCACGAATATACTTCGCGATCTCGCCGAGGATGCGAAGCGACACCGGCTGTACCTGCCGCGCGAGCTATTGCACGCGCACGGCATATTCGCAACCACTCCGAGTTGGGTGCTGGCGCAGCCGGCGCTTCCCGAAGTGTGCCGCGATCTCGCCGGGCTCGCCGAACGCCATTACGCGGCTGCCGCTGAGGCTATTGCCGCTTGCCCTCGCTCGACAATGCGCCCGGCGGCCGTAATGCTCGGCATTTATCGCGCCCTTCTCCACGAGCTTCTCGCGCGTGGTTGGCAGCAGCTCGACGAGCCAGTACGAATCCCTTTCTCGCGCAGACTGGCTCTTCTGCTTCGTCACGGGCTGACGGGCCGTTGAAGACTGCTGTCTCAACGGAGACCACATCGTCGCGAGGCGCCAGCGACAACCAGTCATGAAGCTCGATCGGCAAGCGGTATCGCCCTTGCTGAGGTAGACAAATCGGAGAAAGTCGATGCAGTATCAAAGCCCGTTTGAGAATTGGTACACCTACAGTACCGTGCACAAGCCGTTGCCGGATTTTACCTGCGAAACCGGTCTCGTGCTGTTTCCACCCGAACTCGTGCCGGGTGTCGGCCATCCACTGGTCGACAAGTTGGGGAATCACGCAACGCGCCGTCTGATGATGCGCAAACTGGAGAGCTACAACGCCTTTACCGAGAAACTCGAATACAAAGCCGTAATGGCAGCTTCCATCAAGATCGCTCAGGATCCGCAAGCTTTTGGCTTGAGCGAGCAGGCGGGGCGGGAGGCGCGGCTTATTGTGACCGACGAAAGTCACCACGCTTACGTCGCCATCGAACTGATCAAGCGGATTCCT
>DATMNV010000046.1:0-12660 GCA_035568535.1 Bradyrhizobium sp. | reverse complement strand
TCGGTCGGCCATTGCAACACCATGGGCACGGCCTCGACCATGAACTCGCTGGCCGAAGCGCTCGGCATGTCGCTTCCCGGCTGTGCGGCGATCCCCGCGCCCTATCGCGAGCGCGGGCAGATCGCCTATGAGACCGGCGTGCGCGCCGTTCAGATGGTCTGGGAAGATTTGAAGCCGTCGGACATCCTGACGCGGGAGGCGTTCGAGAACTGCATCGTGGTCAATTCCGCGATCGGCGGCTCGACCAATGCGCCGATCCACATCAATGCACTGGCCCGCCATATCGGCGTGGAGCTCTCGATCGACGACTGGCAGAAGCACGGCCATGATGTGCCCCTCCTCGTCAACATGCAGCCGGCCGGCTTCTATCTTGGCGAGGAATATCACCGCGCCGGCGGCGTCCCGGCGGTGGTGCGCGAACTGATGGCGCACAAGCGCATTCACGAGGATGCGATGACGGTCAACGGCCGCACCATGGGCGACAATTGCCGCGAGGCGGCCAAGCCCGACGGCGACGTGATCTGGAGCTACGACAAGCCGCTGGTGAAGGATGCCGGCTTCCTGGTGCTGCGCGGCAATCTCTTCGATTCCGCGATCATGAAGACCAGCGTGATCTCCAAGGAATTCCGCGACCGCTATCTGAGCAACCCGAAGGATCCGAACGCGTTCGAAGGCCGCGCCATCGTGTTCGAGGGCCCGGAGGATTATCATCACCGCATCGATGATCCCTCGCTCGACATCGACGAACACTGCATGCTGTTCATCCGCGGCACCGGTCCGATCGGCTATCCCGGCGGCGCCGAGGTCGTCAACATGCAGCCGCCGGCCGCGCTGATCAAACGCGGCATCCTGGCGCTGCCCTGCATCGGCGACGGCAGACAGTCCGGCACCTCGGGCTCGCCTTCGATCTTGAATGCGTCACCGGAGGCGGCGGCCGACGGCGGGCTCGCGATCCTGAAGACCGGCGACAAGGTCCGCATCGACCTCAACAAGGGCTCTGCCAACATCCTGATCCCGGACGCCGAGCTCAAGCAGCGCCATGCCGAGCTGAAGGCCAAGGGCGGTTTCCCGCATCCGGCCAACCAGACGCCATGGCAGGAGCTCTATCGCTTCACCGTCGGCCAGCACGCCACCGGCGCCTGCATGGAGCTTGCGACGCGCTACCATGACATCGCCGGCAAGGTCGGCGTGGCCCGGGATAATCACTAGAGCATGATCCGGAAAAGTGTGTAGCGGTTTTCCGAAAAGATCATGCTCAATCAAAAAGCTAAAGCGCGATGACGATTCAACCTAATCTCATCGCGCTTTAGCCAGCACCGTGATTGCGAGCGAAGCGAAGCAATCCAGCTACCGTCATTCCGGGATGGTCCGAAGGACCAGACCACAGATGCGCAAGTGCGCATCGGGGAATCCCGAGATTTCCGGGTTCGCGCTGCGCCCGCCAGGGAATGACAAACACAGAGAGGAAGAAAAATGTCAGATCGCCTCAAGGGCAAACGCGCCTTCGTGACCGCAGCAGCCGCCGGCATCGGTCGCGCCTGCGCGGTCGCGTTTGCGCGTGAGGGCGCGAGCGTCTTCGCGACCGATGTCGACGAGAGGGGCCTTGCTGCTCTCAAGAGCGATGGCATCGCCGAGGTGGCAAAACTCGACGCGCGCAGTAGCACCGATGTCGCCGCGATGGCCAAACGGGTCGGCAAGGTCGATATCCTCTTGAATGCCGCAGGCTTCGTGCATCACGGCACCATCCTCGATTGCTCCGACGACGACTGGGACTTTTCCTTCGACCTCAATGTCAAATCGATGCACCGCTCGATCCGCGCCTTCCTGCCGCTGATGCTCGAAGGCGGCGGCGGCTCGATCGTCAACATCGCTTCCGCCGCCGGCGTGGTGAAGGCCGCACCGAACCGCTACGTCTATGGCGCGACGAAAGCGGCGGTGGCGGCGCTGACCCGTTCGGTCGCCTGCGACTTCGTCGGCAGGAATATCCGCTGCAACTGCATATGCCCCGGCACCATCGAGACGCCGTCAATGCTGCAGCGCGCGGCAACCGCCGGCCCCGGCGGCCGCGATATGTTCGTGGCACGGCAGCCGATGGGACGGCTCGGCACGGCGGAGGAGATTGCCTCGCTCGCGGTGTATCTCGCAAGCGACGAGAGCGCTTTCACGACCGGTGTCGCGCACGTGATCGATGGCGGCTGGACGCTTTAAAGCAATCCTCATCCCGAGGAGCCGTGCGCTGCACGGCGTCTCGAGGGATGGCCAAATAAACGTGATTTTGCCTCATGGTTCGAGACGCGCGTTCCGCGCTCCTCACCATGAGGGACTTAGACGAGAACACGCTTAGGAAAACAAACACATGGGCAAGAACAAGATCGACCTCAACGGCCGCACGGCCGTCGTCACCGGCGGCGCACAGGGCTTTGGCCGCGCCATCGCCGAGCGCTTTGTCGACTCCGGCGCAAAAGTCGCGATCTGGGATTTTGACCAGCCGCTCGCAGAGAAGACCGCGAAGGAAGTCGGCAACGCCGTTTCCGCCTTCAAGGTCGACGTCAGCGACCTCGCCGCGGTCGAAGCCACCCGTGATGCCACGCTGAAGGCGTTCGGCAAGATCGACATCCTCGTCAACAATGCCGGCATCGCCGGCATCAACAAGACGGTGTGGGACACCGATCTCGACGAGTGGCGCAAGGTGATGCGCATCAATCTCGACGGACCCTTCATCTGCTGCAAGGCGATCGTGCCGGGCATGATCGAGAAAAAATACGGCCGCATCGTCAACATCGCCTCGATCGCCGGCAAGGAAGGCAACCCGAACGCGGCGCACTATTCGGCGTCAAAAGCCGGCCTCATTGCGCTCACCAAATCACTTGGCAAGGAACTGGCCGCGCATGACATCCTGGTCAACGCGGTGACGCCGGCGGCGGCCAAGACCGCGATTTTCGACCAGCTCACCCAGCAACATATCGACTTCATGCTGTCGAAAATCCCGAAGAACCGTTTTGTCCTGGTGGAAGAGTTGGCCGCCATGGTGGCGTGGCTTGCCTCCGAGGACTGCGCCTTCTCGACCGGTGCGGTGTTCGACATCTCCGGGGGACGCGCGACATATTAGGGCCGGAACTCGATGGTGTCGGAGCTCAAGAAAGCTTTGCGTTTGCCCGGTCGAGAAACGGTTTCCACGAAAGCGCCTCGCGGCTGGCCTCGTCCAAACGGCCGTCTTCCAGCAGCCCTCCGACACAACTGAAGTACTCGCAAAGGAATGTCGCGTCCGGCAATCCGTACATGCGCTCGTTGGGGACCCAAACCCCGAATTTCGCCGCGGAGATCAAGGCAGACATGATGGCGGGCCTGAGATCGCGCGCATTGTCCGGCCATCCCGGAGATGCGGTCCGGATCTTGAGGCCATCCGAAAGAGTGCGAAATTTGTAGCCGAGGCTTCGCAGCTCGAAGGCTTTCCGCTCGCCTGATCTTCTGGCTGACGTTTCCAATGAAACGCCGACAACCAGACCGGTCATGAAGACCAGTGCAAATTTGAACCAGCGCAGTTCACTCACCGCGACGAGGTGATCCGAAATCAGCTGGGTTGCCGCGTTGGGCTCGGAGAAGACGTTTTCCGCGAGCCATTTATCAAGAGTCGTGCCGACGAGAGGGATCAGTAGAAGACCCCAGATCCCGAAGAGGAGCGGTTTGAGCCATTTGGACATCGACCGCTGTTGGCTAGCACACCAGACCGCCCCGTTGGAGAGGTTCTCGAGTTCCGGAACCGGTCAGTCCTCATGCCTGATCCGGTTAGTCGGGAGGGAGCAGCGTGCGCTCAGGCACGCGCTGGCTGGACGCGGCGCCCCGCGGTCGTCGCAATCCAGATGCCGGCGAACACCGTCACGATGCCGGCGACGAGATTCCAGCTCAACGGCTCGTCGAGCAGCACCGCGCCGACCAGTGACGCCGTGATCGGATTGACCGTGATCGAGATCGCCACCCGCGTCGGCGTGGTGCGCTCCAGCGCGAAAGCCCAGAGATAGAAGGTCAGCGCGGCGCCGAAAGCGCCGAGATAGATGGCCGCGCCCCATTGCGGCGGCCCGAACGATGCCACCGGCTCAAAGCTGCCCCGCCACAGTGAGACCAGGATGAGGCACACGGCGCCGACGCCCATGGACATCGCGGTGAAGGCAATAGGACCCGAGCGGCGAATGAACGGCTTTGACCAGATGCTGTAGAACGCCATGCAAAGCGCAGCCGCGACCATCAACAGGTCGCCGCGCCACGCGCCTGCCGGCGCATAGGCCAGACCCGACAACAGCGCGAGCGCCACGCCGCACATCGCGACCAAAACCCCGATCGTCTTGCGTGTCGTCAGCGCTTCGCTGCCGAGCGCCGCGCCGACCAGCATCGTGAGCAGCGGCAGGGTCGACAGCGCGAGCGCGCCGCGCGCCGCCGTGGTGAAGATTAGGGAGGCGTTGAACAGGATCGGGAACAGCGCAAAGAACAGCACCCCCAACGCTGCCGTCCCCGGCCAGTCGCGCCGCGCCGGCCAAGGCTCGCCTTTCAACGATGCGATCGGCAGCAGCAGCAGGAAGCCGATGCCAAAGCGGAACGAGCCGATGGCGAGCGGATCGAGCGCGTTGACCAGGTAGCGCGTGGCGCCGATCGCCGTGCCGCCAAGACCGCTCGACAACACCGCTGCCATGACGCCCCAAATTTCGCCCATCCCGCCCTTTGCCCTCTCACTTTCCAATTGCGGGCGAAAATAGAAAAGGGATACATATCAAGGAAGAGAATTTCCTTGATATGAGAAATAACGTTTCGTGATGGATCTCCCCGTCCTCGATCCCGAGCTTCTGAAGGCCTTTGTCGCCGTGGCTGACCACCGCTCATTCACGCGCGCCGCGACGCAGCTGAACCGGACCCAGTCCGCGGTCAGCATGCAGATCAAGCGGCTGGAGGATCGCCTCGACGCTAAACTGTTCCACCGCACCAAGGCCAATGTCGATTTGAGCTCCGCCGGCGAGGGCCTGCTCGGCTACGCCCGCCGCATTTTGACGCTGAACGACGAAGCGGTGGCGCGGCTGCGCCAGCACAGGATCGAAGGCGTGGTGAGGCTCGGCGTGATGGACGATTACGGCACCGCGATCGTGCCGCCACTGCTGGCAAGCTTCCTTGCCGGCTATCCGCTGATCCATGTCGAGATGGAGACCGGGCTCACGGCTTCGATGCCGGCGCGGCTCGGCGAGGCCTATGACCTCGTCATCGCCATGCATCCGGTCGGGTGTGGCGAGGGGGAATTTCTGCGGCGTGAGCACGCAGTCTGGGCGACCAGCGCCGGGCACCCGGTCGAGGAGCAGGACCCGTTACCCGTCGCGCTCTATCCGCAAGGCTGCCTGTTCCGGAAATGGGCGATGGAGGCGCTTGATGCTGCGAAGCGCCGCTGGCGCCTCGCCTTTGTCAGCCACAGCCTGGCGGCCGTGGAGGCGATCGCGGCGCAAGGGCTGGCGGTGACGGTGGTGAAAAACGGCACTTTCCCCAGCCGGCTTCGCCGGCTCTCGGAGCGCGACGGGCTGCCGCCCCTGCCCGCCGCCGACATCTGCTTGCATCGCTCCGCCAACCTCTCGCGCGCGGGCGCGCTGCTGGCGGATCATCTGCGCCTGACGATTTCCAGTGAAGTCGCGCTCCCGCGCACGTATCAAAGCGTCCGGTTGACGGATCGCCACGCGACCATGGATGGCCCATGAACATTACCGCCTACGACATCTCCGTTTGGGTGCTGCCGCTGATCTTCGCCATCACCTTCCACGAAGCGGCCCACGGCTTTGTCGCGCATCGCCTCGGCGACGACACCGCCTTCAAGCTCGGCCGGGTCAGCTTCAACCCGCTCCGGCATATCGATCCCTTCGGTACCTTGATGCTGCCGGCGTTGCTCCTGTTCACCGGCTCGCCGTTCCTGTTCGGCTATGCCAAGCCGGTTCCGGTGAATTTCCGCGCCCTGCGCGATCCCCGCATCGGCATGATCCTGGTCGCGCTGGCCGGGCCCGCCACCAACATCCTGCTGGCGCTGGTTGCCGCGGGCGCGTTTCACCTGCTCCCGGTCTTGCCCGCCACTGCCCAGCAATGGGTATTCGACAATTTGAAGAATGCGCTCCTCATCAATGTCGTGCTGGCGGTGTTCAACATGATGCCGATACCACCGCTCGACGGTGGCCGGGTAGCCGTGGGTATCCTGCCGCGGCCGCTCGCGATCCCGCTGTCCCGGCTGGAACCGTTCGGAATGCTGATCCTGATTGCGATTTTGATCCTGTTACCGCTTGCAGGTTCGCAGTTCGGTCTCAATCTTGATGTTATTTCTACAATAATGCGGAAAGCGACCGGCGCTATCATTGAATTCATTCTTATTTTAACCGGTAACGCCTAATCGCAAGGGCGAAAAAGGACCCGAGGGGCTCTTGGTCAAGGCTGCCGATATGTTGATTGCGCGACGTGCCGATACCAGGGCGCGCGCGGACTTTGCGACCTGGAAGATGATGGCCAAGCTCAACGGCGCTTCCGCGCTGCCGACCGAGGCCCAGAATTTCCTTGCGAGCTACAAGAAGCTGCTCGGCGAAATGCCGGAAGCGGATGCGACCGAAGCCGCCATCCAGCTTGTCTACAAGGCCTATTATGCCGAGATGGGCGGGGTCGGTACCCCGCCCGACGTCAGGCCACAGCGCCAGAGCAAACCGGTGGCCGACAACGTTACCGAATTCCGCCGTCCCGCCCCCAAGGCCAAGCCGAAGACGGCCTTCGGGCCGAACGGCAAGGCGCAACTGCCGGTAGCGCTGATCTTCGCCTGCCTGGTCGTGGTCTATGTCGGCATCCGCTATTTCTGGCGGTAACGATTGAGGCGCTCCCTCAGGGAGAGCGCGTTTCCCTCGAATTGAGAAGACGCTTTAGCCATATCCGCCCCGCCTAGGCGGCCCCGTCAATGCCGGGCATAATGACGCTCGAGATACAAAATTGCATTGGAGGGGAAATGAAGCGGTCAGTTGCAGCGCTGTTGATGACGGCGAGCGTGGTGTTTGCGGCAGGCGCGTCGGCGCAAACCATGGACAAGGTGGCCAAGGTCGGCGCGCTCGGCGATCAATCCGGACTTTATCAGGACATCGGCGGCCCCGGCTCCGCGGTCGCGGCACAGATGGCGATCGAGGATTCCGGACTGCTCGCCAGGGGCTGGAAGATCGACGTGATCTCGGCCGATCACCAGAACAAGCCGGACGTCGGCGTCAACATCGGCAAGCAGTGGATCGACGTCGAGAAGGTCGACGTATTCGTCGATCTCGCCTCCTCCGGCGTGGGGCTGGCGATCGCGAACCTTGCGAAGGAGAAGAACGTCGTCAACCTCAACTCCGGTTCGGCGTCATCCGATCTCACGGGATCGCAGTGCTCGCCCAACACGGTGCATTGGGTCTACGACACCTACATGCTTGCCAACGGCACCGGCAAGGCGCTGGTGAAATCCGGCGGCGACACCTGGTTCTTCCTGACCGCCGACTACGCCTTCGGCCAGGCGCTGGAGCGCGACACCGCGGCCGTCGTCACCGCCAATGGCGGCAAGGTGCTGGGCAGCGTCAAGCATCCGCTCAACAATGCCGACTTCTCCTCGTTCCTGCTACAGGCGCAGTCGTCAAAGGCGAAGATCGTAGGCCTTGCCAACGCCGGCGGCGACACCACCAACGCGATCAAGCAGGCCGCCGAATTCGGCATCGTCGCCGGCGGCCAGAAGCTTGCGGGCATGCTGATGTTCCTGACCGACGTGAACGCGCTCGGCCTGAACGTCGCGCAGGGCCTGAACTTCACGGAAACCTTCTACTGGGACATGAACGACCAGACCCGCGCCTTCTCCAAGCGCTTCATGGAACGCTTCAAGAAGAACCCGCCGACCATGGTGCAGGCCGGCGTTTATTCCTCGCTGATCCATTACTTCAAGGCGCTGGAAGCGCTCGGCGGCAATCCGCATGACGGCCGCGCCGTGGTCGCCAAGATGAAGGAGATGCCGACCGACGATCCCCTGTTCGGCAAGGGTTCGATCCGCGCCGACGGCCGCAAGATCCATCCGGCCTATCTGTTCGAGGTGAAGAAGCCCTCGGAATCGAAATATCCGTGGGACTATTACAAGCTGATCGCGACCATTCCGGCGGACGAAGCCTGGCTGCCGCTGGAAAAGAGCGTCTGCCCGATGGTGAAGAAGAGCTGACGCCAAATCTTTGCGTCTTGAGGTTCGTAGGCGGATTAGCGCAGCGTAATCCGCCGTGCGCCTTGCGAGGGATGGCGGGTTACGCTTCGCAAACCCGCCCTACGCGACTATTTCGGCCTGGTGAAGTTCACATCGAGATTGAAGCTGTACTGCTCGTCGGTGAGACCGGCCGGCGGCAGCGGCACCGGGTCGGAGCGGTGGATCATGTCGATCGCCGCCTTGTCGAAGACGGAATCGCCGGAGGACTCCACGACATTGGCCACCACCACATTGCCGCGCCGGTTGAGCACGATCGCGACCTTCACGGTGGTGGCCTTCTTCTGGTTCGGCGGATATTTCTTGTGCAACTCGAACGTGGCGCTGATCTTCTTGCCCCACTCCTCCGTAAGGTGCCTTTTGTCCTTGCCAAGTCCGTGGGGGTTCGGCGCCCTGGCGATATCGGCGTTGGGTGCATCGGGGTCCAGGGTCTGCCGCGAGGTAGCCTCCGAGGCCTGCTGCTCAGGTGCGGCCTCGGTCTGAACGGCCGCGACCTTCGGATCCTCTTCCGTCGGCTTCTCGGTCTTGTTCGGTGCCACGGCCCGGTCGGCTTCGTCGGTTTCGGTCGGCCGCTCCTGCGGGAGGTCGGTCTGCTTCAGCTCGGCCTTCTGCTCGACCTGTAGCTGCGACGCCTGCTGCGCGTCGGTATCCGGCCCCGGCGGCAGATTGTCATCCTCGACCTTGGGCGAGACCATCTCGACGGCGAACTCGTCGGTATTGGCGCCGAGACCCTCATCGTCATCGCGGCCCTGCAAATGCGTGACCGCCAGCGCCGCGCCGCCGAGGTGCAGCGCGAGCGCGACGAAGGCTCCCAAAATCCACAATCGCCGAGGCGGCGCCTGGTCGAACTCGCTGTCAGACATCGCGGTCATCAGGGTTTTGCGGCCGCCGCCGCCGGCGACGCCGCCGCAGGCGCGCCCTCGAGTGTAACCAGCTTGTATTTGTTGTAGCCGCCCTGCCGCAGCAATTCCATCAGCCCGATCAGTTCGCCATAGGGCACCGAGCGGTCGGCGCGCAGGAAGACGGGCTGGTCCTTGCCGAAATTAGGGATCGCATCGAGTGCGACAATCAGATCGGGCCGCTTGACCGGATTTTCCCCGATCGCCAGCGTCAGGTCGGACTTGATGGTGAGATAGGTCGGCTTGTCCGGACGCTTGATCGGCGTCGCACTCGTGGTCGGCAAGTCGACCGGTAGATCGACGGTCGAGAGCGGCGCCGCCACCATGAAGATGATGAGCAGCACCAGCATGACGTCGATGAAGGGCGTGACGTTGATTTCGTGCGCTTCCGCGAACTCCTCGTCGTCGTCAAACCCGCCTTCAGCGATCGAAGCGCCCATCGTTCTACTCCGCTCGCCCTACTCCGCCGCCGCGCGCGAATGAATCACGCCGCTGTTGACGCGGTCGATGTCGCGCGACAGCAGCCGCGCAGCCGCGCCCGAGGCGCGGCTCACCAGCTCGAGATAGGTCTTCGTGCCGCGCGCAAAATGGTTGTAGATGATGACCGCGGGGATCGCGGCCACGAGGCCGATCGCGGTCGCGAGCAGTGCTTCGGCGATGCCGGGCGCGACGACGGCGAGATTGGTCGTCTGCGATTTCGAAATGCCGATGAAGCTGTTCATGATGCCCCATACCGTGCCGAACAGGCCGACAAACGGCGAGGTCGCGCCGATAGTGGCGAGCACACCCATGCCGAAGCGGATGCGGCGCGCCGCCGCGCGCGAAATCTCCGCAAAGCTCAAGGCGGCGCGTTCCTTGATGCCGGCATCGGAAGCAATGCCGGCCGACAGCCGCGCCTCATGGATGGCGGCCGCGAGGAACGACGACAGCACGCCGGTCTTCTTGCCCAGCGTCATCTGCGCTTCGGCCAGCGAACGGGCGTCGTCGATCTTCCTGAGCGCGGACTTCAGCTTGCGCTGGGCGCCGGCAAGCTCGATGGACTTGGCGACAAAGATGGTCCAGGTCACGAGCGAGGCAAAGGCGAGACCGATCATCACTGCCTTCACGATGATATCGGCGGACATGAACATCGACCACGGTGACAACTCGCGCGGCACCTGCAGCGCGAAGGGTCTTGCGGACGTGGCGATGTTGTCGGTCGAAGCGTCGGCCGGCGCAGACTGAGCGCTCGCTGGCGCCAAAGTCGGGGTTTGCACCGCGGTAGCGACCGGCGGCGGCGCGCCTTGCGGAGCCTGCTGGCCTGCCACAGGCGCAGGTTGCGTGCCGGGCGCGGCGTTCTGCTGGGCGAAGGTGGCCGACGCCAGCGAAACCATCGCCGACACCACCACCAATTTGAGAATGGTTCTAAACATTAGCGCCCTGTCTCCGGCCGATACGCCCGTCCTTCGTCGTTATGCCTGAAATTTCGGCCGTTCAAGGTCAATTCCGGGCGCGAGCGGACAAAAGGTTTTGAGGCGCGCCTCCCGGGAAGCGTGCACCAAGCCTTGATCCATCTCGATATGAGGATGGTTTAGAGCCGATTTGGTTACGATTAAACCAGAACCACTCTAAGTTGGCGCATCTCTAGAACCGGTACATGGCCTTCAGACGAACCGTGCGCCCCTGCCCCGGCGAAATGTTGTTGTCGCCGTCGGCGGACGCCCAATAATTCGTATTGAAGATGTTCTCGACCGTGAGCTGCGCCTTCCAGTTCTGGTCGATCGTCGCGTACAGGCCGGCATCGACACGGACGAAGCTCGGCAGCCGCACCGTATCGTCGCTACTGGCGTAGGAATCGCCGAAATAGATGATGCCGACGCCGGCGCTCCACATCTCCGTGAACTTGAACTTGTTCCACCAGGCGATCTGGTTGTACGGCACCAGCTGCACGCGGTTGCCGGCCACGATCGGCAGCGTGTTGCCGGGCACGGTCAGGTCCCTGGCGATGCGGGCGTCCGTATAGGCGTAGCCGAGCTGCGATTGCCAGTAGTCCGTGACGTAACCGTTGAGGCTGATCTCGAAGCCGCGGATCGTGCTCGCCCCGTTCGGAAGGAAAAAACCGGGATTGTTCGGCGCCGGGATCGGCTGATTGGTGCGGTCGAGCTGGAAGATCGCGGTTGAAAGCAGGAGCTTGGGATTGATGTTCCACTTCAGCCCGGCTTCCTTGTTCTCGAACTTCTGCGGCTGCAGGATCAGGGTGCCGTCGGTGAGTGCGCTGAACTGGTCGCCTGACGCGGGCAGATAGGAAATGCTGTAGGCGCCGTAGATGGAGAGGTTATCCCGCGGCTTGACGATCACGGCGGCTGCCGGAGACACCAGATTGTCGAGCCGCGCGCGCTGGAAGTTGGTGTTCATGTCAAGCGCCGACATGTCGAAACGATCGTAGCGCACGGCGCCGATCAGTTGCAGGCCGCGGCTGATATCAATGGTATCGCGGAAATAGCCCGACTGGACGTTCAAGGCGTATTTGCTGTTGGAGTCCGGCGATGAGACGCCATCGCCATTGTTGAACGACGTGTAATGGTGAACAAAAGTGACCGGCCCGAAATAGGTCGGCGCGAACGGATTCATCGTGATGGTGTTGATCCCGGTCGGCGTGCCATTCGGGAACAAGCCGGTATTGCGGATGTCGACACCGGTCTGCCGGCCGAATTCCGTTCCGAATCCGAGCGTGTGCTGGAGCGCGCCGACCCAGGTCTTGTAGACGAAGTCGGTCTGGTTGAAGACGTTGTCGCGGTTGGTCGTATGCTGGTAGGCCGCGAGATTGAACGTCGTGTCCGCGGGATTCACTGCGCCCGATAGCGGGCCGTTACCAGGATAGACGTTCTGATAGAACTTCTGGTAGTCGGCCACGATGGTGCCGTTGCGCACCGTCAGCCCGTTCTGGAAATCATGCTCGATGATGGCCATGCCGGTCTGCACGGTGGCGACGGCCTGGTTGAGACTGGGACTGCCGAAGAAAACGGAATTATCTCCGTTCGGCGCGAACGGCGTTGTCGGATTGAACCGGCTCGCGCCGCCGACCACCTGCTGCGAGGGGTTGCCGCGATCCGCCGTGCGGTCGTCGTGGAAATATTCGTAGGACAGCCTGACCTTGGTGTTGTCATCAGGTGCGAGCGTGACCGTCGGATTGATGCCGTAGCGCTCGAGATGGTTGAAATCACGGAAGGCGTCGGCGCCTTCATAGAAAACGTTCAGGCGCGCCGCGACGTTCTCGTTGATCGCCTGACCGGCGTCGAGCGTGACGCGCCGGTCGCCCCAGGAGCCGGTCTGGGCGGTTGCTTCATAGACGCGGGTGCCGTCGGCTTGCTTGAGCGTGCGGTTGAGTAGCCCGCCGCCGGCGCCGCGGCCGAAGGTAATCGCGGACGGCCCCTTCAACACCTCGACGCTTTGCGCGTTGTAGAGGTCGCGGAAATACTGCACGTCGTCGCGAAAACCGTTGACGAAGAAGTTCGCGCTGGAATC
>DATMNV010000045.1:0-14100 GCA_035568535.1 Bradyrhizobium sp. | reverse complement strand
CCACGAACTGCACGCTGCCCACTTGCGTGAATTTGATCGCGTTCGACAGCAGGTTGATCAGGATCTGGCGCAGCCGCTTCTCGTCGGCATAGACCACCAGCGGCAGCACCGCCGGCCGCTTGAACACGAAATCGACGCCCTTGGCGGCGGCCTGCAGGCGGAACATGCCAACCAGCTGGTCGAGGAATTCGGAGAGCCGCACCTCGTCGCGCGAGAGATAGAGCCGGCCGGCTTCGATCTTGGAAATATCCAAGATGCCGTCGATCAGGCCGGAAAGATGATCGGCACTGCGGCGAACCACGCGGACCTGGTCGCGCGGCTTGATCTGCAGCGTCGAATCCTGCTCCAGCAATTGCGCGTAGCCGCTGATCGCATTCAGCGGCGAGCGCAGTTCGTGGCTCAGGCCCACCACATAGCGGCTCTTGGCGAGGTTGGCGGACTCGGCCACTTCCTTGGCGCGCTGCAGCTCGGCATCGGTGCGCTTGTGCGCGTCGATTTCCTGGATCAGCAGCGTGGTCTGTCGTCGCGTTTCAGCCTCGGCGGCGCGGCGGCTCTGCTGCGCCAGCACGAACAGCCAGGCCACCACGCCGATGATCAGTGCCAGCGCAAAGAACACCTTCCACAACACGTCGGAGACCAGCAGCTTGTCCGCGGGCACGCTGGACGAAGTCTGCAGGTAGATCAGGCCGAGCGTCAGCGCGACGAGACCGGCAGAGACCGCGAACACGCCGAGATAGTGCCCAAGCTGCGAATTGATCCTGGCATAGATCGGTTGCGGCAGCAGCTTGCCCAGCGTCTCCGACACCTGCGCCTGTATCCGCGCGTGCGGCTTGCAGAGATCGTGGCAGCGCGCGTCGAGGGAGCAGCACAGGGAGCAGATCGGACCGGCATAGGCCGGGCAGGAGGTCGTATCCTCAGGCTCGAAGGTGTGCTCGCAGATGCAGCACTGGATTGCCTCGATGTTTTGCCAGCTCTTCTTCGGCTTGCGCGCGATGTAGAACTTGCCGCCGGTCGCCCAGGCGATCAGCGGCGCCGTGACAAAGGCCACCGTCAGCGCCACGAAGGCCGACAGCGCCTTCGCGGTCGGGCCGAACAGGCCGTAGAAGGCCGTGATCGAGACGATGGTCGCGATCGTCATCGCGCCGACGCCGACCGGATTGATGTCGTAGAGATGCGCGCGCTTGAACTCCATATGCGGCGGGCGCAAGCCGAGCGGCTTGTTGACGACGAGGTCGGAAACCAGCGCGCCGACCCAGGCGATGGCGACGTTGGAGTAGAGCGCCAGCGTCTGCTCCAGCGCCTTGTAGACCCCGATCTCCATGAGCAGCAGCGCGACCAGCACGTTGAACACCAGCCACACCACGCGGCCGGGATGGCTGTGGGTCAATCGCGAAAAGAAATTCGACCAGGCGATCGAGCCGGCATAGGCGTTGGTGACGTTGATCTTGAGCTGCGACAGGATGACGAAGGTGCCCGTCAATGCGAGCGCGAGATCCGGCTGCGACAGCACATAGCGGAACGCTTCCAGATACATGCTTGCGGGCTCGGCGGCGTGTTCGGTCGAGACGCCATGCATCAGCGCGAAGTAGGCGAGGAACGAGCCTGCGAGCAGCTTCAGCGAGCCAAGCACGATCCAGCCGGGACCGGCGCTGAGCAGCGCGATCCACCACGCCTTGCGCGACGTGGTGCGGCGGTCTCGCGGCAGGAAACGCAGGAAGTCGACCTGCTCGCCGATCTGCGCCACCAGCGAGAACACCACGGAGGCAGCCGCGCCGAACATCAGCAGATCGAGATGGCCGTCGGGATTGCCGTGCTCGCCGGCGAATTTCGTCCACTCCGCAAACGAATGCGGATTGGCCCAGGCGATCGCGGCAAAGGGCAGGATGTGCAGCACGATCCACGCCGGCTGCGTCCACAGCTGGAAACGGCTGATCAGGGTGATGCCGTGGGTCACCAGCGGAATGATCACGACAGCGCTGATGAGATAGCCGATCGGGCGCGGAATGCCGAAGCACATCTCCAGAGCGGAGGCGAGGATGACGGCCTCGATCGCGAAGAAGATGAAGGTGAAGGACGCGTAGATCAGCGAGGTGATGGTCGAGCCGATATAGCCAAAGCCCGCGCCGCGGGTGAGCAGGTCGATATCGATGCCGCATTTGGCGGCGTGATAGGCAATCGGCAGGCCGCAGCCGAAAATGATGACGCTGACGACCAGGATCGCGGCGGTGGCGTTGGTGACGCCATAGTTAAGGGTGATGGTGCCGCCGATCGCTTCCAGGGCCAGAAAAGAGATGGCGCCAAGGGCGGTGTTGGCGACGCGGGCGGCGGACCACCGACGCGCGCTCTTGGCGGTGAAGCGCAGCGCGTAATCTTCCAGCGTCTGGTTGGCAACCCATTGATTATATTGGCGCCTGACGCGGTCTATCCGCTGCCGCCCTGCCACTATTATTAACTCCCGACCTGAAACCGATCCGCCAGAACTCCTCGCAAGACGCGGGCCAAACCTACGTCGCTATTTTGCGGTGCAATATACGCGATCTTGCGTATCTGTGCAGTGCACAAAAGTAGGCAATCCTCGCCCGTCCAATAAGCGTGTCCTCGAACCAGATGGGGTGCTCATGTCAGACGAGATCAAACGGGGCCTGAAATCGCCGCTTCGGCGCAAACTCTTGATGGGAATGGCGGCGCTGCCGGCCATTTCGATGCTGCCGCGGCCGGCCTTTGCCGATGTGCCCGCAACTTCCGCAATCAACACCACGGGTCTCGCGGTTACCGATACTGAAGTGACCGTCGGCATCCTCCATTCCGTCACCGGCACCATGGCGATCTCGGAAACCGGTTCGGTGGAAGCTGAGAAACTCGCCATCGAGCAGATCAACGCCGCCGGCGGCGTGCTCGGTCGCAAGATCAAGTTCATCCAGGAAGACGGCGCCAGCGACTGGCCGACCTTCGCCGAGAAGGCGAAGAAGCTTCTCGTCAACGACAAATGCGCGGCCGTGATGGGCTGCTGGACCTCGGCTTCGCGCAAGGCGGTGCTGCCGGTGTTCGAGCAATATAACGGCATGCTCTATTACCCGACCTTCTATGAAGGCCTCGAGCAATCCAAGAACGTCATCTACACCGGCCAGGAAGCGACGCAGCAGATCATCGCGGGGCTGGACTGGGTCAACAAGACCAAGGGCGCGAAGAGCTTCTATCTGCTCGGCTCCGACTACATCTGGCCGCGCACCTCGAACAAGATTGCGCGCAAGCACATCGAGGGCCATCTGCAGGGCGCCAAGGTCGTCGGCGAAGAATACTTCCCGCTCGGCTCGACCCAGTTCAACTCGGTCATCAACAAGATCAAATTGACAAAACCCGACGTGATCTACGCCATCATCGTCGGCGGCTCGAACGTCGCGTTCTACAAGCAGCTCAAGGCGGCCGGCATCGACCTGTCGAAGCAGACGCTCTTGACCATCTCGGTGACAGAAGACGAAATCGACGGCATCGGCGGTGAAAACATCGCGGGCGCCTATGCCTGCATGAAGTACTTCCAGTCGCTCGACAATCCCAACAACAAGGCCTTCGTGCCCGCGTTCAAGAAGATGTGGGGCGAGAAGACCGTGATCGGCGACGTCACGCAAGCCGCCTATCTCGGCCCGTGGCTGTGGAAGCTGACCGCGGAGAAGGCCGGCAGCTTCGACATCGACAAGATCGCAGCCGCTTCGCCCGGTGTCGAGTTCAAGGGCGCGCCTGAGGGCTATGTCCGCATCCACGAGAACCATCACCTCTGGTCCAAGACCCGCGTCGGCCGCGCCAAGGCGGACGGCCAGTACGAGCTGATCTACGAGACCGCCGATCTCGTCGAGCCCGATCCGTTCCCCAAAGGATACCAATAGAGCGCTACCAGTGACGGCTCGCGTCGCCTGACGCGCTCCGCTTCCAGGCCAAACGCGTGGACCTCGCGTCCACGCCCTAGGATTACCCGCGCCGCCATCCGTTTGCGGCGCGGGCCCAGCCCGACAACGGAGAACGGATCATGTTTGGTGACTATTCGCTCGGCGATCTCGGCGCCATCCTTGCGATGCAGGGCTTTGCCGGCCTGATCCTGTTCTCCGTCTACGTGCTGATGGCGTTGGGGCTTGCCATCATCTTCGGCCAGATGGGCGTCATCAACATGGCCCATGGCGAGTTCATGATTTTGGGCGCCTACGTCACCTGGATGACGTCGAACGGCTTCCAGCAATATCTGCCGTCGCTGTTTCCCGGCTACTTCTTCCTC
The DNA here is from genome assembly GCA_035568535.1 of Bradyrhizobium sp. GTDB lineage: Bacteria > Pseudomonadota > Alphaproteobacteria > Rhizobiales > Xanthobacteraceae > Bradyrhizobium. Next base: position 9,836 of record DATMNV010000045.1, on the reverse strand, counting down.
GCAATGATACTCGCCTTCATAGCGTCGGGTGCGCTGGGCATGCTGGTCGAATGGGCGCTGATACGGCATCTCTACAAGCGCCCGCTCGACACGCTGCTCGCGACCTGGGGCTTGAGCCTGATCCTGCAGCAGGCCTACCGCTCCGTGTTCGGCGCGCGCGAAGTCGGTGTCGAACTGCCGGAGTGGATGTTGGGATCGTGGCAAGCCACCGATTCGATCCAGATTCCGATCAACGGCATGTTCGTGATGGCCCTGACCACGCTGATCACGCTTGTCGTCATCTATGTGTTGTTCTGGTCGAATTGGGGCAAGCAGGTGCGCGCCGTGGTGCAGAACCGCGTGATGGCGGGCGCCGTCGGCATCAACACCGAAAAGGTCGACCGCTACACTTTCGGCCTGGGCTGCGGCATCGCGGGCATCGCCGGCAGCGCCTTCACCATGATCGGCTCGACCGGGCCGACCGCCGGCCAGCTCTACATCGTCGACACCTTCCTGGTCGTCGTGTTCGGCGGCGCCGCCTCTCTGTTCGGCACGATCGCTTCCGCCTTCTCGATCTCGCAGACGCAGTCGACCCTGGAATTCTTCCTGTCGGGCTCGATGGCCAAGGTCATTACGCTCCTCGCTATCGTCGCCATCCTGATGGTGCGTCCGCAGGGACTCTTCGCGCTCAAGGTCCGCAGATAAGAACAAGAAAGCACGGTCATGATCATCAACTCGCGCTTTTTCAATCGCTCCGAACTGATCGGCTTCATCTCGCTGCTGCTGTTGCTCCTCGTCATCCTGCCGCTGACGCTCGATATTTTCCGACTGAACCTCGTCGCCAAATATCTGACTTACGCCTTTGTCGCGATTGGCCTCGTGATGTGCTGGGGCTATGGCGGCATCTTGAGCCTGGGGCAGGGTGTGTTCTTCGGCCTCGGCGGCTACTGCATGGCGATGTACCTCAAGCTCGAAGCGTCGAGCGTTGCGAACACGAAAATTCAGTCGACGCCCGGCATCCCCGACTTCATGGACTGGAATCAGATCACGCAGCTGCCGCTCTTCTGGAAGCCGTTCCACAGCTTTCCATTCACGCTCGCCGCCATCATCCTGGTGCCCGGCATCTTCTCCCTGATCATCGGCGCCGCGATGTTCAAGCGCCGGGTGGGCGGCGTCTACTTCGCGATCATTACGCAAGCGATCGCCGCGATCCTCACCATCCTGATCGTCGGCCAACAGGGCTATACCGGCGGCATCAACGGCATCACCGACCTGCGTACGCTGCACGGCTGGGACATCCGGACCGACCACGCCAAGTTAATTCTGTACTTCGTCGAGGTGGTCCTGCTGTTCGGCTGCATCATCGCGGCGCAGTTCGTCCGTCTAACCAAGCTTGGACGCATTCTGGTGGCGATGCGCGAGCAGGAGGACCGCGTCCGGTTCTCAGGCTACAGCGTCGCCAATTTCAAGATCTTCGCCTTCTGCGCGGCTGCGATCTTCGCCGCGATCGGTGGCGCTCTGTTCACCCTCGAAGTCGGTTTCATGTCGCCATCCTTTGTCGGCATCGTGCCCTCGATCGAAATGGTGATCTACACCGCGGTCGGCGGCCGGATGTCGATCTTCGGCGCGGTCTACGGCACGCTGCTGGTGAATTTCGCCAAGACAAGCCTCTCGGAATCCTTCCCGCAGCTCTGGCTGTTCGGCCTCGGCGCATTGTTCATCGCCGTCGTGCTGGCCTTCCCCAATGGACTCGCCGGAATCTGGGCCGATTACGTGCAGCCGCATATCGACCGGCTGCTGGCATCACGCAAATCCGGCTGGAACGGCAGCTCCGTTGCCGACGGCGCGCCGGCGGAGTGAGGAGGACATCATGCTCGTCGGTCATCAGCCCAAGGATTTCCTGCTCGCGGTTTCCGGCCTCACCGTCTCCTTCGACGGCTTCAAGGCGGTCAACGACCTCTCCCTCTATGTCGAGGAGAACGAGATCCGCGTCATCATCGGCCCGAACGGCGCCGGCAAGACCACGGTGCTCGACCTGATCTGCGGCAAGACCAAAGCTACATCAGGTTCGATCCAGTTCCGCGGCCAGGAGCTGACCAAGATGCGCGAGAACGAGATCGTGCAGGCCGGCGTGGGGCGCAAGTTCCAAACGCCGTCGGTGTTCGAAGACCTCACCGTGTTCGAGAACCTGGAGATTTCGTTTCCGCGCGGCCGCACGGTGTTCGGCTCGCTCACCTTCCAGCGCGACGCTGTCGTGAAGGATCGGGTCGAAGAAATCGCCGAGATGATCTTCCTGAAGGATCGCCTCAACGTCTATGCCGATCAGCTCAGCCATGGCCAGAAGCAATGGCTCGAGATCGGCATGCTGCTGATCCAGAATCCGGACTTGCTGATGCTCGACGAGCCCGTTGCCGGCATGAGCGTCTCCGAGCGCGCCAAGACCGCCGAGCTTTTGAACCGCATCATCAAGGACCGCTCGGTGCTGGTCATCGAGCACGACATGAAATTCGTCGAGGACATCGCCCACAAGGTCACGGTGCTGCACCAGGGCCAGATCCTGTCGGAAGGCACGATGGACAAGGTCAAGAACGACCCCAAGGTCATCGAAGTCTATCTGGGGCACTGAGCATGATGAGACTTGATCGAGCAGCGACGGCGTCGGCGGTCCACCTCTCCCGTAGGGAGAGGTGGAATTGCGAAGCAATTCGGGTGAGGGGTTTCGCTCTCTCGTGGGACGTGATCCCCCTCACCCGGCGCTGCGCGCCGACCTCTCCCCGATGGGGAGAGGTGGCAGCCGGTGGCGCATCGATTCATCCAACAATTGGCGGGCTATAGGGAGCGCATCGATGCTGGCAATCCAGGACCTTCACGTCGCCTACGGCCAGAGCGAGGTGCTGCACGGGCTCAACGTCTCCGTCGCGCCGAACGAGATCGTCGCGATCATGGGCCGCAACGGCATGGGCAAGACCACGCTGATGAAGTCGCTGATGGGCATCCTGCCGGCGAAAAGCGGCTCGGTGTCGATGGACGGCGCCGAGCTCTCGGCGCTCAAGAGCTATGAACGCGTCGCCAAGGGCCTCGCTTACGTGCCGCAGGGCCGCATGATCTTCTCCACCATGACGGTGAAGGAGAACATCGAGACCGGGCTCGTGGTGTCCGGCGGTTCCGAGGTGCCCGGCGATATCTACGAATTGTTTCCGGTCCTGCTGGAAATGAAGGGACGCCGCGGCGGCAACCTCTCCGGCGGCCAGCAGCAGCAGCTCGCGATCGCGCGGGCGCTCGCGACCAAGCCGAAAGTGCTGCTGCTGGACGAGCCGACCGAAGGCATCCAACCCTCGATCATCAAGGACATGGCGCGCACCTTGAAGCGCATCCGCGACGAGCGCGGATTGTCGATCGTCGTCTCCGAGCAGGTCTTGAGCTTCGCGCTCGACATCGCCGACCGCGTGCTCGTCATCGAGAACGGGGAGATCGTACGCGACGATCCGCGCGACAGCGTCGATGCCGCGCAGATCTCGAAATATTTGTCGGTCTGAAATCTTGAGTGTTGGCTTGTAAAAAGGGGAGCTTTCGATGCCAGAGACACTGATCAAGGTCGATCTGACCAAGTCGGCCTACGACAACGACATGATTCACAACCGCTGGCATCCGGATGTGCCGATCGTGGCGTGGGTCAAGCCAGGTGATGATTTCATCATCGAGACCGTCGACTGGACCGGCGGCTTCATCAAGAACAACGACTCCGCGGACGACGTGCGCGATATCGACCTGTCGATCGTGCACTTTCTCTCCGGCCCGATCGGCGTCAAGGGCGCCGAGCCCGGTGACCTCTTGGTCGTCGACCTGCTCGACGTCGGTCCTCTGAAGGAGAGTCTCTGGGGCTTCAACGGCTTTTTCTCCAAGCAGAACGGGGGCGGCTTTTTGACCGATCACTTCCCGCTGGCGCAGAAGTCGATCTGGGACATCAAGGGCCTCTACACCTCCTCGCGCCACGTTCCCGGCGTCAGCTTTGCGGGGCTGATCCATCCCGGCCTGATCGGCTGCCTGCCCGACCCGAAGATGCTTGCAAGCTGGAACGCGCGCGAGGCCGCGCTGATCGCTACCAACCCGACCCGCGTGCCCGGTCTCGCCAATCCGCCGTTTGCGCCGACGACCCATGCGGGGCAGGCCAAGGGAGACGTCAAGGCCAAGATCGCCGCCGAGGGTGCGCGCACCGTGCCGCCGCGCGAGCATGGCGGCAATTGCGACATCAAGGACCTCTCCCGTGGATCGAAGATCTACTTCCCGGTCTATGTGCCGGGCGGCGGGCTCTCGATGGGCGACCTGCATTTCAGCCAGGGCGACGGCGAGATCACCTTCTGCGGCGCCATCGAAATGGCCGGCTGGCTGCATCTGAAGGTCGACGTCATCAAGGACGGCGTCGCGAAATACGGGATCAAGAACCCGGTGTTCAAGCCGTCGCCGATCACGCCGAACTACAAGGACTACCTGATCTTCGAAGGCATCTCGGTCGACGAAGCTGGCAAGCAGCACTACCTCGATGTCCACATCGCCTACCGCATGGCCTGCCTGAACGCGATCGAATATCTGAAGAAGTTCGGCTATTCCGGCGCCCAGGCCTATTCGATCCTCGGCACCGCGCCGTGCCAGGGCCACATCTCCGGCGTCGTCGACGTGCCCAACGCTTGCGCCACGCTGTGGCTGCCGACCGAAATCTTCGATTTCGACGTGATGCCGTCGGCGGCGGGACCGATCAAGCACATCAAGGGGGACATCCAGATGCCGCTCTCGCCGGACAAATGAGCATGATCCGAAAAAAGCCTGCCCCGCACCTGATGCGGGGTGGGTACCGGCTTTTCGAAAAGGTCATGCTCCAAAACTAGAGCATGATCCGGAAAAGTGTGTAGCGGTTTTCCGAAAAGATCATGCTCAAACAAGAAGATAGAGCGGGATGACGATTCGAAGAAAAGTCATCACGCTCTAGAGATCCCTGCGCGAAGGATGCGGGACGGCGCCGTTTGGCCGCCCCGCATCCATCGCGGGATTGGTTTTGAAGATTTGCGCAGGAAACAAGATGCCCGTTTACGAATATCTCTGTGACGATTGCGGCCCGTTCACCGACATGCGGCCGATGGCGGAATACGATGATCCCCAGGATTGCCCGCGCTGCGAGAGTTCGTCGCCGCGCGTGATTCTGACCGCGCCGAATTTCCTCTGCATGCCCTCGGACAAGAAGAAGGCGATCGCGATCAACGAGCGCAGCGCGCATGCGCCGAAAACCCTCGATCAGTACAAGGCCTCGCACGGTCCGGGCTGTGGCTGCTGCTCGGACAAGAAAAAGCCGGCGCGGCTGATGACCAAATCCAAAAGCGGCGCCAAGGGCTTTCCTACCGCACGCCCGTGGATGATCAGCCACTGAGCGCGGGATCAGGCTGTCCGTAAGGCTTGCTCGATCGTGCGGCCGTTCATATCCTGGTGATGCCGGGATTCGCGCACCGACACGACCTTGGCAAGCGGCACGGTGAGGCAGCAGATCAGGCCTTCGGCTCGCCAGTCGAACTCGGCCGTGCCGCCGAGCTGAGTCTCGATGCTGGCGATCACGCTGCGGGTACCGAATCCACGCGAGATCGGCATTTCGACCGCCGGCCCGCCGCGTTCTTCCCACACCAGCTGCAGCGCCTCGCCGCGCACTTCCCATCTGATTTTGAGGCGGCCGGACAGCATGGAGAGTGCGCCATATTTGGCGGAGTTGGTGACGAGCTCATGCAGCGCCAGCGCCAGCGTCTGCGCGGTCGCGGGCTGGAGTTGCAGCTCGGCGCCAAACAGCTCGATCTGGTCGCCGCTGGAATAGGGCGCGATTTCGGCCTCCACCAGCCGCCCGATCTCGGCGCCCTCCCAGTTCGACAGCGACAGGATGGTGTGCACCCGGGCAAGCGCGCTGATGCGGCCCTCGACCGCCTGGACGTAATCCTTGACGTCGCTGGCGCGGGTCAATCGAACGATCGATTGCGCCAGCGCCAGCGCATTCTTGGCGCGGTGATCGACCTCGCGCGCCAGCAGGTTCTGGCGCTCTTCCGCGCGCTTGCGCTCGGTGATGTCGACAGTGACGCCGGAAAGCCGCACCACGCGGCCATTCTTGTCGACGGTGGCGGCCGCGGTGCCGACGCACCAGCGCACCTCGCCATCCAGGCGCTTGACGCGAAACTCCGTCTCATAGGAGCGCGCACCCATCTCGAAATGCGCGACCACCTTGCGCCAGCTGTCGGCATCATCGGGATGCATCAGCGCCTGGACATTTTCGGACGTCACTTCGAAGCTCAGCGGATCGACGCCGAAGATACGGTACTGCCCGGCGTCCCACATCCAGTCGCCGTTGATCCAGTCCCAGTCCCATGAGCCCATCTTGCCGGCCGCGATAGCCATGCTGCGGCGCTGTTCGCTTTCGACGAGCTGGAAGGTGGACTTCTCCAGCTCCGCCGTCCGCGCGCGCACCCGGTCCTCGAGCTCGGTGTTGAGCCGCTCGAGCTGCCTTGTCTTGCGATAGAGTTCCGCAAACACCTTGATCTTGGCGCGCAGCACTTCCGGCACCACGGGCACGGGAACATAGTCGACCGCACCCATCTCGTAGCCGCGCAGCCGGTCGAGATCGCTGACTTGAATGGCCGAGATGAAGATCATCGCGGTCTTCTGGAACCGAGGATGCTCGCGGATCATGGCGGCGAGCTCGAAACCGTCGAGCTCGGGCATGCAGACGTCGACGAGGATGACCGCAACTTCGTTCTTGAGCAGGTATTCGAGCGCGTCGCGGCCGGAGGTCGCGACGGCGAGATTCTCGCCGAGTTCCTTCAGGATCACTTCATAGGCAAGCAGCTTGGCCGGCTGATCGTCCACCAGAAGGATATTTACTTTCTCATGCTCCATCATTGCCCCGGGCATCAGCGATGCAGCCACATGCGAATGGCGAGCAGCAATTGTTCGGTGTTCACGGGTTTGGCGACGTAGTCGGAGGCGCCGGCCTCCAGGCATTTCTCGCGGTCGCCCTTCATCGCCTTCGCGGTCAGCGCGATGATCGGCAGGCGCCCGAACGCCGGGTTCTGCCTGATGGCGCCGATGGTCTGGTACCCGTCCATTTGCGGCATCATGATGTCCATCAACACGATCGCGATCGCCGGACTCGATTCCACCAGCGCCACCGCTTCGCTTCCGGTGGTCGCGGTCAAGACCTTCATGCCGCGCCGCTCCAGTACGCTCGAGAGCGCGAAGATGTTGCGGGCGTCGTCGTCGACGAGCAGCGCGGTCTTGCCCACCAGGTCCTCGTCGGAGCTGTTGAGCTTTTCCAGCATTCGCTGCTTCTCGACCGGCAATTCCGTGATCACACGGTGCAAGAACAGTGACGTTTCGTCCAGCAAACGTTCAGGTGATTCCACACCTTTCACCACGATGCTGCGCGCCATGGTGTGGAGTTCCGCATCCTCTTCGGCAGAGAGTTCCCGCCCGGTGAAGACCACGACGGGAACCTTCGAGAGCTCCTCGTCATTGCGGATCTGCTCGAGCACCTCAAAGCCGCTCATGTCGGGCAGGCGCAAATCCAGCACCACGCAGTCGCAGGGGTTCTCGCGCAGCTCGGAAAGCGCGCCGGCGCCGGTATCGGTCGAGACGATCTCGATGTCGTCGTGATGCAGCAGCTCGCGGATCGAGAGCTGTTCCGCCTCATTGTCCTCGACGATGAGGAGCCGCTTGCGGCGCGGCCTGGCGTATTCCTTGATCTGCGAGAGCGCGGCGCTGACACCCTCTGTCGTGGTCGGTTTGTTGACAAAGGAGAACGCGCCGCGGGCCAGCGCATGCTGGCGGTCTTCGTCGAGCGTGATGATCTGCACCGGGATGTGCCGGGTCAGCGGATTGTGCTTGAGTTGGCTCAGCACCGTCCAGCCCAGCATGTCAGGCAGGAACACGTCGAGAGAAACTGCCGCCGGCTGGTATTGCTTGGCGAGGTCGAGCGCCTCTGCGCCGCGCGCGGCGACCAGCACCTTGAATCCCTTGTCGCGGGCGAGATCGATCAGCACCCGCGCATAATGCGGATCGTCCTCGACGATCAGCAGGATGGTATCGCCCGGCTCGAGATTGAGCCGGTCATCGGGCAATTGTTCGATAACACGCGGTTCCTGAACCGAAGTCTGCAACGCCGGCGAGGCCGTATACTGCGACGTGCTGTTCGAGCGCGGCGCGATCGTCGGCCCGGAATATTTCAGCGGCAGATAGAGGATGAAAGTCGAGCCCTTGCCGGGCGCGCTCCTGAGATGGATTTCGCCGCCGAGCAGACTCGCGAGCTCGCGACTGATGGCAAGGCCGAGACCCGTGCCGCCATATTTGCGGCTGGTGCCGGCATCCGCCTGCTGGAACGCTTCGAAGATCAGCTTCTGCTTTTCCAGGGGAATGCCGATGCCGGTGTCGGACACCTCGAAGGCGATCACCGCAGGCGCTGACTTCAGCACGGGATGATTGGCGCTCCAGCCGCCCACCACAGCCGAAACGGTGAGGCGCACGCCGCCTTCGGCGGTGAACTTGAAGGCGTTCGACAACAGATTCTTCAGCACCTGCTGCAGGCGCTTGGAGTCGGTGACGATGCTGCGCGCGAGATTCGGATCGACATCGATATTGAATGACAGTTGGCGGTTGTCCGCCTCGTGCCGGAACGGCCGGCCGACGGTCTCCAGCAGGTTCGACGTGAGGATCTCCTCGGCGTCGACCGTGACGGTTCCGGATTCGATCTTGGAGAGATCGAGGATGTCGCTGATGAGGTTGAGCAGGTCGGTGCCCGCGCCATGAATGGTGCGCGAGAATTCCACCTGCTTGGGCGTGAGGTTGCCGTCCGGGTTTTCGGTGAGCTGCTGGCCGAGAATCAGGATCGAGTTCAGCGGCGTGCGCAGCTCGTGGCTCATATTGGCCAGGAACTCGGACTTGTACTTCGAGGTCAGCGCGAGCTCGGTCGCCTTTTCCTCGAGCGCGCGGCGCGCCTGCTCGATTTCCTGGTTCTTGCGCTCGACTTCGACGTTGCGCTCGGCGAGCTGCTGCGCCTTCTGCTCGAGTTGCTCGTTGGTCTGCTGCAATTCCTTCTGCTGCGCCTGCAACTCGCCGGCGAGCTGCTGCGATTGTTTCAACAGGCCTTCGGTCTGCATCGTGGCTTCGATCGAGTTGAGCACGATGCCGATCGAGTCGGTGAGCTGCTCGAGAAAGGTCCTCTGCGAAGTCGTGAACGAGCTCAGCGAGGCCAGCTCGATGACCGCCTTGACCTGGTTCTCGAACAGCACCGGCAGCACCACCAGATTCTTGGGCACCACGCGCAGCAAGGTCGAGCTGACGGGAACGGCGTCGGACGGGATGTCCGCGACCAGCCGCTGCCGCTTGTCCATCGCGCACTGGCCTACGAGTCCATGGCCGAATTGCACGACCTGCTGGTGCGGATAAGTGCCGTCGCCGGCATAGGCCGCAAGCAGCCGCAATTGCGGGCTTTCCTCGCTGTCGACCTGGTAGATCACGCCCATATGCGCGTTCACCAGCGGCGTCAGCTCGGTGAGCAGCAACCTGCCGACGGTGGTGAGGTCGCGCTGGCCCTGCAGCATGTTGGTGAAGCGGGCGAGGTTGGTCTTCAGCCAGTCCTGTTCGGTGTTGACGTCGGTGGTCAGGCGCAGATTACCGATCATGGTATTGATGTTGTCTTTGAGCTCGGCGACTTCGCCGCGCGCATCGACCTGGATCGAGCGGGTGAGGTCGCCCTTGGTCACGGCGGTCGCGACTTCCGCGATCGCGCGCACCTGCGAGGTCAGGTTCGCCGCCAGCAGGTTGACGTTGCCGGTCAG
>DATMNV010000044.1:0-42697 GCA_035568535.1 Bradyrhizobium sp. | reverse complement strand
GCGTCGTCAGTTTCCGTGCGCCTGAGGGACCCTGGTAGTTGGCGGAGGCGTTGTCGCCGGAAAAGCGTTCGCCGATGAAGGGCTGGTGCATCATGCCGAACACCGGCGTGCCCTTGTGCAACAGCGCGATCAGCGTGCCCCAGATCGGAAATCCGGCGATGAAGGACTTGGTGCCGTCGATCGGGTCCAGCACCCAGACGTAATCGGCGTCCTCCCGCTCGTTGCCGAACTCCTCGCCGACGATGCCGTGCTGGGGAAAGTGATATTTGATGATCCGCCGCATCACCGCTTCGCCGGCGCGGTCGGCCTCGGTGACGGGATCGAACTCCTTGGCCAGGCTCTTGTCCTCGATCGACAGCGAGGTGCGGAAGAACGGCAGAATGACTTCGCCGGAGGAGGTCGCAAGGCGCCCGATGAAGGCGGAAAAGTCGATGACCGTCACGTCTGCTCCGTAAAGGTGCTGGCGAGGAAAGCGCGTGCGCTGATGGTCGCAATTGCCTAGCTCAAATCGGCCTCATCCGCACGGGGATCGGCGCTTTCTCCGCTGGCATTTTGAATACGAATCGCGCGGTTTGGTTGGTGTATTTTCGGATAACGAAAGCGATCACGAAATCGAGAGATTACTTAACCTGTTAGATAATTTTGCCCGCGCGGTCAGGAACTTCCGCGTAAGACATTGAAAAAGGCTACAAAATTTTGACGTCTTGAAAGTGTTGCGCGACTGCTAGGGCTGCAAATTTGCATAGGAAACGGGGTAAAAACCCTTGCGTTTTGTGCGGCGCGGTCGCATATTGTTGCGGTGCGGTAGCGCCTCGCGCTATCGCTGCCCTCCTTGGGCGTTTCCTCCCTAGACTTGGGCCGCTTGCTCATCGCAAGCGGCCCTTTTTTCTAGCTGGAGAGATTAGTAGCTAGAGTCTCTTGGAGATTGCCAGCTCCGCCCCTGAGAGAGCGCGTGGGCAAGGCCGGGGCTGACAAGAACTAGAGCGAGGTTCGCGCCGGTTTATTCCGCGGCCGCTTTATTCTGCAGCAGCCTGGAACGGGCCGAGGTCGCCGAGCGGCACAGTGGCGAGCGCCTCGGCAAGAACAGCGAAATCGGCGGCGACCTGGGCGAAACGCGGCGACTTCTCGCGGCGCCGCTCATCCATATAGATCGCGCGGTTGAGCTCGAGCTGGACCGCATGCAGCCCGGAGGCCGGATTGCCGTAATGCTCGGTAATGAAGCCGCCGGCATAGGGCTTGTTGCGGCCGATCGAATAGCCGAGCCGGCTCATGGTTTCCTCGACCCTGTCGGGCAAGGTCGGCGCGCAGCTCGTGCCGTAGCGATCGCCGATCACCACATCCGGCCGCCGCGGCTCGTCGCGCGACACGCCGATCGAGGGCATGGAGTGGCAATCCACCACCACGACGGTGCCGAAACTCTGGTGGACGCGGTTGATCAGGCGCCGCAGCGCGCGATGATAGGGCTTGTACAGCGTTTCGATCCGCATCAAGGCGTCGTCGACTGCGAGCCGCTCGCGATAGATTTCCTGGCCGTCGCCGACCACGCGCGGAATGGTGCCTAGCCCGCCGGCGACCCGCATCGAGCGCGTATTGGCAAAGCTCGGCAGCCGGCCGGCAAACATCCGCGGGTCGAGCTCATAGGGCTCCCGGTTCACGTCGACATAGGAACGGGGAAAATTGACCCGAACCACCGGAAAGCCGCGCGCCGACAGGCCCGCGATCAGCTCATCCATGAAGGAATCTTCCGAGCGGCGCAGTGTCGGCAGGTCGATCCGCGAGGCGTTAAGGAAGTCCTCCGGATAGACCGATCCGGAATGCGGGGAATTGAAGATGATCGGCGCCCGCCACTCGGTCGGCTCGACAATCTCGAACGGAGGCGGCAGTTCGCCATCAAAGGGGGTCATCGTGGGGCGCCATCCCTTAATCTTTGCTGCGCTGGAAGGGCCTGCCCTGCCGGATCAACGAAGCTCTTTTATGAACGGGCATTGTCGGTAATCGCAACCCGTCTGCCAAGCGAAAAAGTCTTGATGCGGCCTGGAACGCATCAAAACGCTGCGCTTCATTGATTTAAGCCGCAATCCGGTCCAGAAATGACCTTGCCGAAGACGCGCTCGGCTGTTCCTCTTTCACCCGATATTTACCGTCCATCGGGCTTAGTGAATGCATCCATCTGCCTTGAATCGAGATTGACCTCCTCCCATGCACAAGATCCTGCTCGCCGAAGACGACAACGACATGCGCCGTTTCCTGGTCAAGGCCCTGGAAAATGCCGGTTTTGAGGTGTCGCATCACGACAATGGCATGTCGGCCTATCAGCGGCTGCGCGAGGAGCCGTTCGAGATGCTGCTCACCGATATCGTGATGCCGGAAATGGACGGTATCGAGCTGGCGCGCCGCGCCTCCGAGCTCGACCCCGACATCAAGATCATGTTCATCACCGGCTTTGCCGCCGTGGCGCTCAATTCGGACTCGGAAGCGCCGAAAAACGCCAAGGTCCTGTCCAAGCCGGTTCATCTGCGCGAATTGGTTAGCGAAGTGAACAAGATGCTGGCGGCCTGATTCGGCCGCCAAATCGGGCGTGTTGGGGGGCGGCTTTGGCTTGCTTGCCCGGCTGGGAGCCGATATAGGGACCCCCGACCCCCTTTTTGGTAATACGGGCACGTAGCTCAGCGGGAGAGCACTACCTTGACATGGTAGGGGTCACAGGTTCGATCCCTGTCGTGCCCACCATCAACTCGCTGTTTTTTCTGCGGTTCTGGGAACGCCCCTGCCCCGATCGCGTGCAGATCGTTGCGCGTCAACAGCAAACAGCCACCCGCGGCGCCAGCGTGATCCGTTGTTAGAATTCGGTCGAGAGCAGAGTTAGCTGCGCTTTGCCTTTGTTTCTGCATCCTCCACACCAACGAGATACTGCGCACAGACCCGTTGGTGCAGGTCGACTACGCGCGCGTCGTAGATTTGGATATTGGGGCGAGCAAATCGGACGTCTGCGCGATCGCAGGGAATGTTGAAGGGCCGTAGCGGATATAATTAATCAACGACCTCGCCGGAGACGTTGATCAATCCGCAGTGCTGCGTGGATCGCAGCAGGCGACGAGAGCGAGCGCACCAGGGAAGACTTGACGCTCGCTACATGGTCGCGCATCAGCATTTCGGCGCGCCACGGCTCGCGACCGATGATCGCCTCGAAGATGCGGTGGTGATCATCGTGGCGCCTGCGCACGTCTCCTTCCTCGAACGCGACGACGTTCCGCGGCGACGACACCGGCACCTGCTGGCACAGATAGACCATGTCGTTGAGAAGCCGGGAGCCGGCTGACGCGTGAATTGTCACATGGAAGCACGCATTGATGCGGCTGTATTGGGAGCGGTGCTCGTCCGTGATCTGGCCGTTGCGAAGCAGATCGTCGCCTTCTCGTAGCGCCTGTTGAAGAGTGGCGGTCTCGCCGACGTCCAGCCCGCGTTCGGCGCTGAGCCGTGCCGCCAGACCCTCCAGCACGGCGCGAACCTCATAGGCGCTGATCACTTCATCGATTGAGAATTCCCGCAACGTGTAGCCGCGGTTCGGCGTGTAATCGAGCAGTCCTTCGGATGCGAGCTTCTGCAGCGCCGCGCGAACAGGCGTCCGCGAAACGCCTAGCGACGCGGTCAACTTCACCTCGTGCAGACGTTCGCCCGGCTGAAATTCACCCGCAAGGATCGCCGCGCGTAGCGCTTCGACCACGGATTCGAATCGGGTGGACGAAGGCACTTCGGGTGCTGATGGGTCGATCATTCGAGTTCGAATCCAGGCTTTATTGTATACATACTACTGGCGCGGCAGGCCCATACACAAGCATTGCCGAAGCGGTTCGCTGATTTCTCTAGCTGTTTTCGGTAAAATTCGGGCGAGTGAACAAGGAATGTTCATTCGGTGCTCAATCGCTAGGCTAAAATGTATACATTATTTTTGACTCGCCCGCATAATGTATTGCAGACTGACGGCGAGAATGATCGGCCGGACGGGGAGCCGTCCCCACGTCGACCGATGTGACCGGCCTGGTGATCCAGGCTGCGGGATTTCGTGGACATAAAGGAAACGTCAGCATGAACCTCGGCATCGATCATCCCAAGGCTGCCATTGTCGCCATCGATCTGCACCGTGGACATCTTGATATGGACGTCGCGACCATGCCGACCTCGCCGGAGATCGCAAGGCAAGTGATCGCGGCCAACAAGCGACTGTTCGATTGGGCGCGCAGTGTCAACATTCCGGTTATCCATCTGTTGACGCAGTATCGCGATGTCGCGGAAATTGCCTCCAATCCGTTTTGGCGCACACGCGCCGAGGATCCCAAAGCCACCCGCAAGAACGTCCTCCGCCATAACATCGCTGGTATGCCCGGCGTTGCGATCATCCCCGAATTGTATGATCGCCAGCGTGACTTCGTCGTCGATACCAAGAAGCGTTACGATTGCTTTATCGGCACCGACCTTGAGTTCACCCTGCGAGCGCACGGCATCAACACGCTGCTGATCACAGGTGTGAACACCAATTCCTGTGTGCTCGCGACGACAACTGCGGCCAATGTGCGCGACTACGCCGTGATTGTCGTGAAGGATTGCGTGGAGACGATGGACGGAGCCGCGCTGCACGAAGCCGGCCTGCTCTGCATCAGGACCGCATTCGGCTTCGTGCTCGACACCGGCGAAATCCAGAAGCTCGGTCTGTTCGCCTCAGTGGACAAGAGTGCTGCGTAGGTGCCTGAGATGGATTCGTGCCTGCGTTCGACCGACCTGCCTGTTCCCGTCCTCACGGCCGCAACGTTGCCGATTGCCGGGCTAACGGTACGCTTTCCGGTGCGCCGGATTTACTGCGTAGGCCGGAACTATGTCGAGCACATCCGGGAGATGAAGGAAGGCGACGAGCGTGATCCGCCGTTCTTCTTCCAGAAGCCATCGGACGCCGTCGTCGAGGACGGTGCGACCATCGCCTATCCGGCCGATACTGACGATTTCCAGTTCGAGATCGAGCTTGTGGTCGCGCTGGGCGCAGGAGGCCGCAACTTTTCGCGGGGCGATGCGCTGGAAGCGGTCTTTGGCTACGCGGTCGGGATTGATCTCACCCGGCGCGACCACCAGCGCGACATGCGCTCGAAGATGCTGCCGTGGGAGCGGGGCAAATCATTCGATGCGTCGGCGCCATGTGGAGCCATTCATTGCGTATCCGAGGTCGGCCATCCCTCGCGAGGCGGCATCACGCTCGACGTCAATGGTCGCGAGCGACAACGCGGCGATCTGGCGCAGATGATCTGGAACGTGCCGGAGATCATTGCCAATCTCTCGGCGTCCTATCGCCTTTCGCCCGGCGACCTCATCATGACCGGCACACCGGCCGGTGTCGGTCAGTTGTCGCCTGGTGATCATGTCAGCGGAGCGGTCGAAGGCGTCGGCGGGATTGCCATTACCATTGGAGCACGAGAGGCGTGAACATGCTGCCAACCGATCGTCTGGCTTATTCGGCCATCGCAGGCCGTCCCCGCCTGGTGCTTCCCGGCAACGCACGTGTGGCGATCTGGGTGATCGTCAATGTCGAGGAATGGGATCCAAAGGAGACGATGCCCCGCACGGTACTGACCCCGCCGGCGGGTGGCGCGCCGATGCCTGACATCCCAAACTGGGCCTGGCACGAATATGGCAACCGCGTCGGCTTCTGGCGCATGCTCGACGTGCTGGACCGGTTGGACATCAAGGCCGCGCTTGCCATCAATGGGAAGGCGATCGCCACCTATGAGCCGATCTCCAAGGCGGCGCACGATCGGGGCTGGGAGTTCATCGGCCACGGCTTTGGCCAGAAGAACATGCAGAAGGTTACTGACGAGCGCGACGATATCCGCAAGACCCGGGATGCGATCCGCAAGTTCACGAAGCGCGATCCGCGCGGGTGGCTCGGACCCGGCCTGACCGAGACCTGGGAAACGCCGGATATCCTGGTCGAGGAGGGCTTCGACTACGTCTGCGACTGGGTGCTCGACGATCAGCCGGTCGTTTTGAAGACGCGGACGAAGCCAATCGTCAATGTACCCTATACCCAGGAATGCAACGACGTCGCGATGATGCTGATCCAGCATCACAAGGCCTCGGAATACCGCGACCGGGCGATCGACCAGTTCGACCAGATCCATGCCGACGCGGAGACGTCGGCTCGCATCATGGCGCTGGTCGTTCATCCCTACATCATGGGTGCGCCGCACCGGCTGAAATACTTCGCCGCGGCGATCGAGCACATCAAGCGCCATCCCGATGCGATGTTCTGGACCGGGGAGCAGATTTACGACTGGTACTTGTCGCAACGTCCGAACGCGCTGAGGGGACAAGATTGGGCATGACGGGGATCAACCTTTTCCAGATCCTGAATGGCCTTACCTTCGCGGCGCTGCTGTTCATCGTGGCGTCCGGCTTCACGTTGATCTTCGGTTTGCTGCGTATCGTCAATCTCGCTCATGGGGCGCTCTATCTGGTCGGCGGCCTTGCCGGTTATTCGGCGGCAAAGGCCAGCGGAAGCTTCGTTCTGGGAGCGCTGGCTGCGATGGCTTTGGTGGCGACGCTCGGAGCAGTGCTCGATCGGGGGCTGCTGAGCTTCGTGCGCGGCGCTGAATTGCGCCAGGTGCTGCTCACGCTTGGCGTTGCCTTCATCCTGGACGACATCGGGCTCGTGATCTGGGGCGGCGACACCTTCTCCGTGCCGGTGCCGCAGGCGTTGAGAGGCGCCATGTGGATCGGCAACGTGATGTATCCAAAATACCGCATTTTCGTGCTGGCCGTCGGCCTATTGGTGTTCATTGCCCTCTGGTTGCTTCTGAACAAGACGCGTCTCGGCGCGCTGATCCGCGCGGGCGTCGACGATCCGGAAATGGTCGAGGCGATGGGCATCAACATCCGCCGCGTCTTTCTCGGCACCTTCATGCTCGGAGCGGCGCTGGCCGGCCTCGGCGGCGTGATCGGCGGCGCTTTCCTGACCCTTTATCCGAGCGCCGACGCCGAGATCCTGGTTTTCTCGCTGGCCGTCGTCATTATTGGCGGGCGCGGCAGCCTTGTGGGCGCTGCGCTTGGCGCTTTGCTGGTCGGTCTTCTCAACGCAATCGGGCAGGTGTTGTTTCCGGAGCTTGCCTATTTCGTCATTTTCGGACCGATGGCGCTGCTGCTGGCGTTTCGGCCGCTCGGACTGTTCGGGAGGGCTGCGTGAGGACTGCTCCGCTGAGCGCAGCGTCGACGTCGCCCGAGCTGCAGATCAGGAGATCGCGCGCGCTGCCCTGGATCGCGCTGGTGCTGGTGGCGCTTGCCGTCCTGCCGATGATCCTGTCCAGCTACCAGGTGTCGATTGCAACGCAGGTGCTGATCTTCAGCGTGCTCGCGATGTCGATCGACATTCTCGCGGGCTTCGCCGGCCGCACGCCGCTCGGTCACGGCGCCATCTTCGGCGTTTCAAGCTATGTCGCGATCTACTGGACATCCACGATGGGTGGCGACATCTGGATCGGCATCGCGCTTGGCGTTGTTGCCGCAACGGCGCTGGCTGCGGTGTTCGCGGCGCTCGCCATCCGCACTTCCGGGGTATATTTCCTGCTGCTGACGCTCGCGCTCGGCATGATCGTCTGGGGCGTGTGCCTGCGCTGGACGGCCGTGACCGGCGGCGAGAATGGCCTGCGCGGCATCGGCCGGCCCGCCTTCATTGCCGACCATGTCAGCTTTTACTACGCCGTGCTTGTCGTTGTCGCGCCGCTGACCTGGGCGATGTGGCGGCTGGTCCATTCCCCGTTCGGACTGACATTGCGCGGCATTCGCGACTCCGAAAGCCGGATGCGCAGCCTCGGCTATAACGTGCCGTTGCACCTGTTCCTTGCGTTCGTGGTGTCCGGATTCTTCGCCGGGGTGGCCGGCGGCCTCTACGTGCTGTTCAATAATTTCGTCAGCCCCTCGACGGTGCAACTGTCGCAGTCGGTTTCCGGCCTCTTGATGGCCATCACCGGCGGCATCGGCACGCTGCTTGGCTCGTTCGTCGGTGCCGCCGCCATTATCGTCCTGGAAAACGCCGTCAGCGCTTACACCGCGCGCTGGCAGAGCGTGCTTGGCGTCACCTTCGTGCTCATCATGATCTTCGCGCCGGAAGGCGTGGTCGGCCGTGCACGCCTGCTGCTCGCACGCCGGCGATCCCGCTCATCAACGCAACGCCGATCTGGAGGATAGACGATGGACCGCAGACGTTTTCTGAAAACAACCGGCCTCACGCTTGCCGCCGGCACCGGTGTTCTATCCGCCCCCTTCGTGGCGCGCGCACAAAATGCGCCGATTCGCATCGGTCTGATGGCGCCGCAAACCGGCGTCGTCGCTGCCGGTGGCCGCGAAATCATCGATGGCTTCTCGCTGTTCTGGGAGAGCGCCGGAAACCAGGCCGGCGGCCGAAAGGTCGAGATCCTCGTCGAGGACGACGCCTCCAACCCCGACACCGCGCTGCAGAAGGCGCGCCGCCTGGTCGAGCAGGCGAAGGTTGACATGCTGTTTGGCAACCTGTTGGCCAACACCGGCCTTGCCGTTGCCAATTACGTCAAGGGAAACGGCACGCCGTACTTCATCCCGGTGATTGCCGCCGACGATCTGACCCAGCGCGCGCGGATCAAGAACGTGATCCGCGCCGGCGGCTACAGTGCGAGCCAGTTCCCGCGGCCGCTCGCTGATTGGGCGTTGAAGCAGGGTTACAGGAAAGTCGCGATGATCTCCCAGGACTACACCTTCGGCCACGAACAGTGTGGCGGCTTCGCGCAGACCTTCACCGAAGGCGGCGGCGCGGTGGTCGGACAGTTCTGGCACCCGCTGAACACATCCGATTTCAGTCCCTATCTCGGCCAGATCGCGGGGCTCAACGCCGATGTCGTGTTCGCGATGGAGACCGGTGCAGATGCGACGCGCCTGATCCAGCAATATGCAAGCTTCGGTCTCAAGGATCAGATTCCGCTGCTCGGTGCCCAGAACGCGACCGACCAGTCGGTGATCCGCACCATGGGAGCTGAATGCGAGGGAATCGTCACCTCGGCGCATTTCGCCGAAGGCGCCGACCTGCCCGCCACGCAGGCCTTCGTGAAGACTTATTCCGACAAGTTCAGCAAGATCCCATCCCTTTACGCCTTCTCGCACTATGTTGGCGCAATGTGGGTCACCAAGGCGATCAACACGATCAACGGCAAGGTCGAGGATCGCGACACCTTCCTCGAAACGGTCCTCAAGACCGATCTTCCGGACAGTCCGCTCGGCAAGCCCGTCCGCTTCGATGATTACGGCAATCCCATCTACGACGTCGTCATCCGCAAGACCGCAAAGAACAAGGACGGAAAGTTCTGGAACGTCCCGATCGCAACCTATCCGCAGGTGTCGCAATTCTGGAAGTACGATCCTGTGACCTACATGAAGCAGCCGCCTTATTCGCGTGACTTCCAGGGCATCAAGAAGGCCTGAACTCCCGTGAACGGCTGGTCGCGCCAGCCGTCACTGTCCTCATGTTGACGGCAAGCGCATGTCAGATCATATCCTCAAGCTCGACCATGTGGGCGTCGCATTCGATGCATTGAGAGCGGTCGACGACGTGACGCTGCGGGTGAAGCGTGGCGAGCGACGTGCCATCATCGGCCCCAACGGAGCCGGCAAAACCACGCTGTTCAACGCCATCACCGGCGTGGTGCCGGCGACATCGGGCCGCGTCGAGTTCGACGGGCGTGACATCACGAGGCTGCCGCCACACCGCCGCGCGGCCTGCGGCATCAGCCGCACCTTCCAGATCACCAACCTGTTTCCGAGCCTGACGGTCGAGCAGAACATGGAGCTTGCGCTTTGCGGCCTGACCTCACGCAAGTTCTCGCTGCTTGGCTCGGGCGGATTGACGGGCGCGGAGCGCGGTCAGGCCGACCGCGCCCTTGGCCTGTCGCGGCTCGGCGCACGCACCAAATCACTGGTCGGCGAGTTGTCCTATGGCGAGCAGCGGCAGCTCGAGATGGCGATGGCGCTGGCTCCCAATCCGCGCCTTCTGTTGCTCGACGAACCGGCGGCGGGCCTGTCGCCCGCCGAGCGCGTCATTGTCGCCGATGTCATCCGCAGCCTGCCGGCTGAGATCACCATCGTCCTGATCGAGCACGACATGGACCTGGTGCTTTCGCTCGTGGACTGGGTGACCTGTCTCAATAACGGTAAGTTTCTGGCGGAGGGAGCGCCGGCAGACATCCGCGCCAATTCCGACATCCAGGACGTCTATCTCGGCAAGGCGCGCCGTCATGCTTGAGATCCGCGATCTTCACAGCTTCTATGGCGAGGCTCACGTCGTGCAGGGCGCTTCCCTCACGGTGCGCGATCGCGAAGTGGTCGCGCTGCTTGGCCGCAACGGCATGGGCAAGACCAGCCTGATCCGCTCGGTGATGGGCCTGTCCGCGCCACAGGTGCGTGGCGGCAGCGTGGCGTGGAGGGGCGAGACGCTGACCGGCCTGAAGGCGCATGAGATCGCCGGCCGCAGGATCGCCCTGGTGCCGCAGGGGCGGCGACTGTTTCCTTCGCTCACGGTGACCGAGCATCTCACCATGATCAAGTCCGCTCGCGCCAGGGACGGCTGGACGGTCGACCGCGTCATGGGCCTGTTTCCTCGGCTTGCCGAGCGGCGCCAGCATCGCGGCAATCAGCTCTCGGGCGGCGAACGACAGATGCTCGCCATCGCTCGCGCGCTGATGATCGATCCCGAGCTCATCTTGATGGATGAGCCGTCGGAAGGCCTTGCTCCCGTGATGGTCCAGCATCTCGAGGGCATCATCGCCCAGCTCAAGGAGGAGGGTCTTGCGATCCTGCTGGTCGAGCAGAATCTCTACAGCGCGCTCGCGGTTGCCGATCGCGTCTACGTCATCGAGACCGGCAAGATCGTCCACGAGGCGGAGGCCTCTGCGCTGGTTGACCATCCCGAATCACTCGTGCGCTTTCTCGGCGTACACTGAAGGCGTCACCGCTCATGCAGATCGATATTCACAGCCACGTCATTCCCGATCGCATCGTTGCGGCAATTGCCGCCGATCCCAAGCGTTTCCGGGCGCGTGTCGAGGGAGAGGGGCCGGCGCGCAAGGTCATTCACGATCAGGGATACGTCTATCCGCTGTTCGAGGAGTTTCGCCGAGTCGAGGCCAAGCTTGCCGCCATGGACAGCAAGGGCATCGATATCTCCGTGATCTCGCCGGCGCCGCCGATGTTTTATTACTGGGCCGATGCTGATCTCGCGCTTGACGTGGCCGGTCTCGTTAACGACGGCGTTGCCGACATGGTTGGCGCCAGGCCCGACCGATTGCGCGGCATGGCGACGGTGCCGATGCAGCATCCGGACGCAGCGGTCGCCGAGCTGGAGCGCGTGGTGCGGGCCTATGGCTTCAAGGCGGTCGAGATCGGCACCTCCATCGAGGGCGCGCAGCTTGCCGAGGAACGTTTTCGTCCTTTGCTGCGGCGCGCCTCCGAGCTCAACGTCTTCGTGTTTGCGCATCCCTACTACGTCGGCGCCAAGAGCGGTCTCGAAAGCTATTACCTCACCAATCTCATCGGCAATCCGCTCGACACCACGGTGATGCTCGCCAATCTCATGTTCTCCGGCCGGCTCGACGAGCTGCCGGACCTCAAGATCGTGCTTGCGCATGGGGGCGGCTTCATTCCCTACCAGATCGGGCGGCTGGTCCATGGACACAGGGTGCGCAGCGAGACCAATGGCCTCAGCAAGTCGTCGCCGAAGCAACTGCTGAAGCGCATTTATTTCGACAGCCTTGTTTTCGAGCCGCAGGCGCTGCGCTATCTCATCGATCTCGTCGGCGCCGATCATGTCTGCATCGGGACCGATGCGCCGTTCGACATGGCCGATGATGATCCCCGGGCCACAATCGATGCTGTGCCCGGAATTACAGCGCTGGAACGTCAGTGTGTCTGCTGCGGCACAGCGTTGAAATTGCTGTGCGAGGGTTGAACAAAGGGAGGAACAGGAGATGACCGAATTGGTCGGCAACAGCGTCCGCAACCGGCTGCCCTACGTCCCGATCCATCGCAGGCCCGCGCTCGAGCTCCCCAACAATGCGCGGGTGGCGGTATGGACCATCGTCAACGTTGAGAACTGGAGCCCGGCTGGCGCGATGCCGCGCGCGGTGCTGCCGCCGCCGATGGGACAGCCGCTGCTTCCGGATGTTCCAAACTGGGCCTGGCACGAATACGGAATGCGCGTCGGCTACTGGCGTTTCATCGAAACGCTCGGCAGCCGAAACTTGAAGGCGACCTTTGCTCTCAACGGTACGGTCTGTGAGCTTTATCCCGAGGCGTGCGAGGCTGCCCGCGATGCCGGCTGGGATTTCATGGGCCATGGCTTCGTGCAGAAGCCGATGCACAAGGTCGAAGACCAGAGGTCGGCGATTGCCGACACGATTGCCGCGATCAGGAAATTCACCGGCAAGCCGCCGCGCGGCTGGGAAAGCCCGGGACTGACCGAGACCGACGAGACGCTCGATTTCCTGGCCGAGGCTGGCATCGAATATGTCGCCGATTGGGTCCTTGACGAGCAACCGCTCACCCTGAAGACGCGTTACCGCGACATCGTCTCCGTTCCCTATACGGTCGAGATCAACGATGTCGTGATCAGCGCCGTGCAGCAACAGCCGTCGGACGAGATCTTTCGCCGTGGCCGCGATCATTTCGATCGGCTTTACATCGATGGCGCCAAGGCACCGCGCGTGATGGCGATTTCCATCCATCCGTACCTGACGGGCGTGCCGCACCGGATCAAATATCTCGAGATGCTGTACGATTACATTCTCGGCCACGAGGGCGTGGTGATGTGGACCGGCGCCGAGATTCTCGACTGGTACCGGTCGCAAAGTGCCGGCATGGCAGAGAGATAGCCAGACGGTCGCAGCTGCCGGAGCGATCAGCTCATGCCCTCATTCAAGGTGCTTGAATGGTGAGAAATCAGTGTTCGTGACTGGGTCAGAAGCTCGGAGGCGTGTTGACGATGATCAGCTTTGCGTGGCCTTCGCCGCCATTGCGGTATCCGTGCGGCCGCTCGGATCGGTAACAGATTGAATCGCCGGTCTTCAGGAGGAAATGCTCGTCACCCACGATGAACTCGACTTGCCCCTCGAGAATGTAGGCGACTTCCTCGCCTTCATGAGAGACGAGGCCGCCCCCGCTGCCGCCCGGTGCAATATTGTGGATGCTGCCCTGGAGCAGGTGGGATTGGTGGTAGGGAATGAGCCGCTCGAGCGTCAGTCCGGGGCCGTTGCGCAGCGGGTCCGCATGCACGATGGGGCGTTCGCCGCCGCGCGATACGAGGCCATTCGGATCGGCCGGCTGCGCGAACAACTGCCCGACCGTCAGGCCCATTGCTTCCGCGATACGGTACAGTGTCTTCAATGAAGGAACGGCGCGGTCGTTCTCGATCTTCGACAGCATGCTCTCGGAGCACTCTGCCATTTCGGCAAGGTCGCGAAGCCGCAATCCCTTGGTCATGCGCGTATGCCGTAGCTTCACGCCGAGATACTGATTTTGGCCGCTTGGCAGATCGGCTGCCTTCTTTGCGGCACGGTTTATCTTCTTCAGCATCTGTCGTCCATGTCTCCAGCGGCTCTCTCTCGCACCCTGAACTCGTCCTGCGCCCTGCGAAGCCCTCGAGTCGCAGCACCAGCGTATTAGCGAACGATAGCCCAAGGCGATAGGCGGCTTGCCCAAAATGAAAGCAAATGTGAACATAATTCAAGTGACTTGAATGAATAGAAAAACCTGCTAGCCTCTCCGGAGCTGGCGCCGACGGACCATCGATGCGCGCGCCGAAAAGCAAGAAAACGGAGTTGCGGCAGCTATGGCGGAAGAGCTTCTGATCGATCAGGTCACGGACGTGACGCACGGCGTCTATCAGCCTTACGGCTGGCACCACTGGCCGAAATATCCGTGGATGAGCTACCAATTCCGCCGCGCATTGGGCGAAACGCAGGAGGGCGGCGGCGCCGTCTCCGAGTGCTTCCTTGCCGCCAGCCGAATGATCCCCGGTGACAAGGAAAGCTGGCACCGGGAGTGGAAGCGCATCGCCGACTTCAACCAGGACCGCGGCGACAAGGAGTTCAGCAAAGGCCACGTGCGCACTGCGATGAATTGCTGGTTGCGGGCGGCCAACTATTATCGGCACACCGAGTTCTGGCTCGAATATTCCGATCCGCACCGGCTCGAAGCCTTCACCGACATGGAGGAATGTTCGCGGAAGTTTATCCAGAATCTCACGCCGGCGGGCGAGGTGCTGCAGGTCCCCTACGAGAACGACAAGACTCTCTTCGCCTATTTCGTCCGGGCGCCGTTCAACACTGGCAAACAGCCGGTCTTGATCTGCATGGGAGGCCTGGACTCCATCAAGGATGAGATGTGGTTCATGCAGGCGCATGGCGCGCTCCAGCGCGGTATATCCGTTCTCATGATCGATGGCCCCGGTCAGGGCGGCACGCTGCGTCGTCACAAAATTCCGACCCGGCCGGACTACGAGGTGCCGATCGGCGAATGTATAGACTATCTCCTGACGCGACAGGACATCGATCCGGCGAAGATCGCGGTCTGTGGTTCCTCACTTGGCGGATATTACGCGGCTCGCGCCGGCTGTTATGAGCATCGGCTCGCGGCGGCCATCTCCCATGGCGCAATCTGGTCGATACCGGAGCTTTGGGCCGGTGCGAAGGAAGATCATGGCCTCGCCGACCACATCAAGACCGTATTCGGCGCCAGTTCGATGAAGGATGCGATGGAGAAGTCCAAGCCTTTCGTGCTCGAGGGCCATCTCG
This sequence comes from Bradyrhizobium sp., assembly GCA_035568535.1. Lineage (GTDB taxonomy): Bacteria > Pseudomonadota > Alphaproteobacteria > Rhizobiales > Xanthobacteraceae > Bradyrhizobium. The sequence goes on along the minus strand of DATMNV010000044.1, from coordinate 27,848 downwards.
ATCACATGAAATGTCCCTATCTCATTGTCCACGGCGGCCATGACGTCCTCGGCGTTGCCTCGGCGCGGAAAGTCGCCGATTACGCGAAGTCAAAGGGCGTCGATGTCACGCTCCGCTTCTTGACGGAGGAGGAGACCGGTGCAGATCACTGCCAGCACGACAATCCGACCATAGGTCAGGAATTGATGGCTGACTGGCTAGCGGACGTATTCAAAATCGACGAGCGCGAGTTGCGCAAGAAGGCGATGGGCTCGCTGATCTGAATCCAACCTCCCATGAAGGAAGACGCCGATGTCTGTGGTCAAGCCGTATGACGACGCATACTATTCCATGACGTGGATGGGGCCGAAGGGGTATCCGGAAAACGGCAATGCCGGTCGTTGCTACTTCACCGGACTGCTTGGCATGTTCCGGCTGCACGGCGAGAGCGATATACTCTTTGCCGACGGCACCTCGGGCGACGGCTTTTCGTTCCGCTGGTCGCCTGTGTGGGGTGCGCCCGCCTTCAATGGCGGTGCCGGCGCGTTCCACGAAATCTGGGAGTATACGCCGCGCGCGCTGGGCTATCATGGATACTGGGAGCAGGACCACGAAGGCGGTTTCGAGGAGGCTTTCGCCAAGCTTCGCGGCCTCGTCGATCGCGGCGTTCCCGTGCAGGTTGGCCTGCACTACTCGCTCATGCTGCCTTACGGCGCCAAGACGTCGCCGCGGCTAAAGTTTCAGTACGAAACGATGGGAAAGACCGGGTTCGGCCATCATGTGGTGGTCGCCGGCTACGATCTCGATCGCGGCACGGTTACGATCTTCGAGCCGAACGACGTGATGCCGTATGCGCGCTATGAGGCGCCGATCGATGTCTTCCGCGCGGCGTGGGAGCAATCGTCGCAACGCGGCCCGAACGGCTATGAGCCCTGGGAGCACCATCATGCGTTCGCGGGCGAGTGGAGTCTTCATGACGGCTATGGCCCTTACCTCATGGTGTGGGTTGAACCCGAGCGCGATCCCGATTGGGACATCGCGAAGTCGATCCGCCATTCCTTCAGCCGCAACCTGAAAATCCTGTCCGGCGAATACCCGAAGCCTTATGCACTGTTCGGCAATCAGTGGCAGATCCCGCGCTTCGAGACCGGTGCACCCGGCATGGCGGCGTTTGCGGCGCTGATCAAGGCCGGCAAAGTCAAGGATACGTTCGGCCCGAAAGGGGATCCGATCCCGCTCTTCGTGCGCGGAAACATTCCGAACCACGGTGTGCTCGGCCGCGCTGGCGCTGCCGGCTATCTGCGTCGCGTCACCATGGAATTGGGCGTGCGTGGGCTCGAGACGGCGGCAACCGCATCGGCGGTCGACCACATGCAGGCTTCGTCGGAGCTCTTCAAGGTTCTGCGCTATGAACAGGATCTGGCGAAGGCCGGCACGGTTCTCCAACAAATAGCCGCGCACGAGGTGGCCGCGCTTGGCGACATGACGAGGGCCTGGGCTGACGTCAAACTCATCACCGAGCGTAATCCGGTCGTGAGCGATAGGGCTGCGGAGTAGCGGCGCGCGTCATTCGTTCGTCGAGGCCGGATGTAACCGGGGCGCACTGGCCTGATGATGAAGGATTTTGATCGGCGGTCAAGTCGACGCGTGAATTGTGAAGGACGGATTTTGCGCTCAGCAAAAGGAGGGGATTGTGCAGAAACGCCATGCCGCGATCGCAATGTTCGTCGTCCTGCTTCTGTCTTACGTATTGAACGCAATTGACCGGAGCCTGTTTTCAGTCGTGGCAATCGATGTACGCGACGCAATGGGCTTGACGTTGCCGCAGGTCGGTCTCGCATCAACCATGTTCACGCTCGGCATGGGATTGGCCGGGATTCCGACCGGCTATCTGCTCAGTTTCATGTCGCGCAAGGCAGTCGTGCTGCTGGGGCTCTTCATTTTCTCCTTGGCCACCTTCTTGACAGCTTATGCGACTGGTCTGCCGGATCTTCTGGCTTATCGTCTCATATCGGGCCTTGGCGAAGCCATGCAGGTGACGGCGCTGATCGCGATCGGTGCCAGCTATTTCTACAAGCGCCGGGCGCTGGTGACAGGTACGATTTCGTTTGCCTATGGCATCGGGTCCTTCGGTGGCCCGGCGATGACGGCTTCTCTCCTGAACTTATATGGCTGGAAAATGCCGTTCATCGTGTTCGGCCTCGTCGGCGTCGTCATGATGGCGATTGTCGCGCTTGCCGTCAGGGCGTGGTTCAGTGAGAGCAAAGCGAACGAGGAACAGGCGAATGTCGATCATGGCAATCTCGTTGCCTCGGGAGAGATCGAAACGATCTGGAATCCGAGAACGATCACGTTAGGGCTCGCAGCGGTTTGTGCTGGCGTGGCCGTCTTCGGTCTCTCTGGTCTCTATCCGACATATCTGCGTGGCGCTCTCGGTTTCACACCGCAGCAGGCTGCGCTGGTGATGAGCGCCATTGGTGTCGGCGGTTTCGTCGCGCCCCTCGGTGGATGGCTGGGCGATCGCCTGGGTCATCACAAGGTCCTCATGATCGCGCTTCCGCTCGCGGCACTGTCGGGAGGAGTTTCATTTACGGAAATGGACCGATCCGTGGTTTTACACGCCGCTGTTGCCGCCGTCTTCGGCATTGCGGTCCTCAGTCTGCTGTACGCCAACATGTCCGCCGTCATCATCAATTCGCTGGGGCCAGCCAGGACGGCGCAAACGTCTGGGCTGTTTATCGCGAGCTATTACATCCCGGCGGCCTTTGCGGGCTATCTGTTGGCGCAATTGAAGGAAGCGTCGAGCTGGACGACGGCCGGCATCTTGCAAACCTCCGGATTCGCATTGATCGCCATGATCTTGATCATGGTCGCGGGCACGGCACGCAGTCCGGCTATGTCCCCTGTAAGAACGTGAGCCATGAGCGTGCTGAGCTGAGCTTCACGAAGCCATCCCGCCTCCACGGTCCTCGCGGCAATCCAGCGTCGCATTGGATCGAACAACGAAGAATTATCAATCATAAGGAGATCCGCCATGGCGCAGACTGACGATAACTCCGTGCCCCCGAAATTTGCCGATGCCGAAAAATATAGCGTCATGGCGGGCGGCGGAGTTGTGCCGTTTCGCCTGCCTGCCGGCGCCTTGAACTATCTCGACCGCAATCAGTACGTCTCCAACATGGAGGTTGTCGCTTATTATCCATCGATCAATCTGACGATCTTCGGGGATGAGCATTCGTGCATGTGGGCGAAGGGCAAACGCCGCCTGATTGCCTATCAAGGTGGCTGGGTCGATATCACCGAGCCCACGAAAGCTGCGGTGATCGGCGAGGGCGACCTCGGGGTGTTCCAAAGCTGTGTGTACAACAGCCGGCTGAAGAAATGGATCCGTGTTGTTGCGCACCAGATGCTGCTGACGCCGGGGACACAGCAATATCCGCGAGGCAAATATCACGCGGACTATGCGAGAAAGTCGATCAACGATTCCGGCTTCCGCGGCATCAAGACCTATGATGTGACAAATCCCGAAAAGACCCAGCTGCTGAACGAATTCGAGACGGGCAAGACCGGCCATGGCGTCCACTGTCCCTTTTATGACGGCGGGCAATACGGCTATCTGGCGTGCGGCTGGGATGACCAGCTGCGTATGGAGAGCACGGAGCGCGTTTACAGTAACGGCTTGATGATCGTCGACATGTCCGACCCTGCCAAGGTGAAGGAGGTGTCGAGATGGTGGGTTCCAGGCCAGAGACGCGACGAGGACGAGCTCTACCGGACGACTTATCCGTTCGCCGGCGATCAATGCTCATGGACCGGCAACCGGACGCCTTGCATTGTTCCGGTCAGGGTCGAGGACGGCGGTACCGTCGGATATGGCGGTTGGGGGCATTTCGGGATGTATGTCCACGATTTGTCCGACATCCGTAACCCCAAGGTTTATGGCAAGGTGGCGCATCCGCTCGAGGCCATCGGCGGCATTCCTTATCATCATGTCGTGCCGGTGAATGTGGATCCTGCGCGTTTTCCGCGGCTGCAGAATCTGGTTATCGCGATCCCCGAATCACTTGAATCCGATTGCCGCGAGCCGTTCCACACAAGCTATGTCGTCGACGTGAAAGATCGAGCCAACCCGCGCATCGTCGGTCTCTTCCCGCGCCCGGCGCCGCATCCCAATGCTCCTTACAAGGACTTTGCGATGGCGCGCGGACGATTCAGCTCGCGCGTCATGCAGCACTGGATTGCGCCTGGAAAAGCGCGCCCGAACGTCGTGGCGCTGTCGTATCTCAATGCAGGCCTCCGCCTGTTTGACATTTCGGAGCCGACGGAGCCGAAGGAGGTTGCGTACTTCGTTCCGCCGCGCGACGGCGATATCGACAATTACATGAGCTGGCGCCGCGGTACGACGGAAGCGGTCTTCATCGAATGGGACCGGAACCTGATCTGGCTGTCGACGCATGCGGGGCTCTACTGCCTGTCGGCTCCGTTCCTCGGTCCGCCGGTGCTTCAGCCCACGGCCGTTTCCCAATGGTCGGTCCCGCACGTGAACGTCGGCTGGGAAGGATGAGGTGAGCATAGGGTCTGCGAGCGGTTCGTGCCTGGTATGGCGAGGGCGGCGAGCAGGCGTCCGCCCGCGCCGGTCGCGTGGGCGCACAAGGAATCGAACCTTGGACCTCTCCCGTGTGAACGATTGCGCGCTCAGACCGGCGAGTTTCCCTATCAGGCGGCCAGAGCTGACCGCCGACCGGTCAACAGCACGTCAACAGCAAATCCGCTTTGTTCCAGCTCCGTTCATGCTCCGATTTGCGCGTCTACCGGCCTTTTCGTTTTGATTTCACACGAGAATTGGTGTCTCGGACTACCTTGACATGGTAGGGGTCACCGGTTCGATCCCTGTCGTGCCCACCAGCCTTCGCTCGCTTCGCGAGCTACGGCTGGGCAAGCCACTCAAACCTCTATCGTAGCGAAGCGAGCGAGGCTGTCGCGCCGAAGCCCGCAAGGGCGAAGGCGGACTGGCTCGGCGGGCTTCCCAGCAGGCCAATTTCGGCCCGGCAAGCCACCAATCCTCTGTCGAGATGAGTGCCTTCAGGTGGCCGCTGGTGTAGCCTCCGCCTGGGGAGGGGCGTGACAGGAAGCCCTAGGGATGCACGACCCGCGTGCGGTGGCGGCAATTATTGAGGCGTTGCGACAGGTCTATGGCGACGCCGGAGCGCGGCTGATGCTGCAGGACGGGATGACGCTGGAGGCGTTGATCGACGCGCTGCTGCGCGCGCCGCTAAGAAACCGTGATGCGGCAAGGCTGATGACCGCTGCCCTGCAATCCGGCGACTTCGTCATTACGCCGGACTTCACCAGCGCACCGTCCCACGTCAAATACGTCTATGACCCGCCCGAATCGTTGCGGGTCGTCGACATCATCATGTTGACCGAACATCGCGCGTTTACGAGCAGCGAGATTCGGCTGCGTCTGCTCTGATGCTCCTGACGGACATCGGTCATGGCAAAAACTTTCAAGGTCGGCGATCACGTGAGCTGGAATTCCGAGGCAGGCCGGGTGCGTGGCCGGATCTTGCGGGTGCACAGGAAGGACGTGGACTACAAGGGTTACATCCATCATGCGAGCCCTGACGATCCGCAATATGAAATCAAGAGCGACAAGACCGAGCATGTAGCCCTGCACAAGGGGCGAGCGTTGCGGCTGCTTTCGCATTGAACATGCAACGGAGGCGCGCGGATGCCGCACCCATTCTACACTATCGGCCACGGCACACGGCCTATCGGCGAATTCATCGATCTGCTGAAGCAGGCCGAAGTGACTTTGCTGGCTGACGTCCGCACCGTGCCGCGCTCGCGCACCAACCCGCAATATAATCGCGACGCGCTGCCGCAATCGCTTGAAGCGTTCGGTATCGGCTACGAGCACATGGCGGCGCTTGGCGGCCTGCGCGGCCGAATGCGCGAGTTGGCGCCGGAGATCAATGCGTACTGGGAGAACGAGAGCTTCCACAATTATGCCGACTACGCCATGGGTGATCGCTTCCGCACAGGCCTGGCGCATCTGCGCCAGCTCGGCCAGACGCAGCGCTGCGCCATCATGTGCGCGGAAACGGTATGGTGGCGCTGCCATCGGCGCATCATCACCGACTATCTGCTTGCGGCAGGCGAGGATGTCTTTCACATCCTCGCGCCAGGAAAAATCGAGGCCGCAGCCATCAATGAGGCGGCCCAGCCGCAAGGTGCGGAGGTTCTGACCTATCCGGCGCCTCCGTCGGCGCAACGCGATTTGTTCGCCCGATAGGCAGGGACGAGCCGAACGGCGCTCCAAATCGACCGGCAAGTCGGTCGATCCGTTTCAGGCGCCCCACCTCCGACGACAGCAGCTATTCGACCGGCATCGATTTCGTCGCCGACGGCGACATCCCCCAGGTCTGATTGGCGCCTTACGGCAATCCCCGTGCGTCGATCTGGCCGATCAGCTGCCGCAGCCGCTCGTGGAGGTCGCCGCCGGCGCCGTCGAGATCGAATACCGACGCCGGGCTGCCGGGCTTGGTCAGGAGCGCAAAGCGCGGACAATGTCCGGCGCCGCACAGCAGGTCCTTCAGCTTCTCGCCTTGCGCGACGAAGCGCGGCGCATCGGCCTGCGACCACGCCACCACAAGCGGCACATCGAGCGCGGTGAGGCCCGGCAGCGCCGACTGCTTGTCATATTTGCTGGCGTCAGTGCCGAAATAGGATTTCTCGCCGTCTCCTGCATCCGGCGTGGGGCGATAGACGCCCGACACCAGCACGGCGCCCGCGACATGGGAGTCGCGCTCCTGGAACTCCGGATTGGCAAGGAAGCTCGCGAGGTGGAACGCGCCGGTGGCATAGCCGATCGGGATGATCTCTTGCTTGTCGCCGCCAAACAGATCGGCGTTCTCATGAATCCAGGAAATCGCCGCGGCCACATCCCTGGATCCCGCCGGCCAGGGCGCCGCCGGCGCGAGCCGGTAGGACACGCTGAAGGCCACCAATCCGTTGCGCGCGGCAAAGCACATTGCCTCTCCGAGCAGCGGATTCGCCGCGGTCGTGCTGCCATCGCCGGCAAAGTTGTCGCCCGCCACGAACACCACGACCGGACGTCTCATGCCCGAGGATTGCCCGGTCGCGACATCGAGGACGTTCAAACGGTCCTCGCCATATTTCAGGCTCCGCGTGAACGTGACGCCGTTGCAGGAGGCGGGGTCGTTGGCGGCGGAAGTGTCATTCGATGCGGCGGGAGCTGGCGATGCCGCAGGCGCAGGTGTCGCGCGCGGATCGTCGTCCAGTCCGACCCTGATCAGATTGCCATCAAGGCGCTGCCCTGCGTTGGGCAGGCCGTTGACGGCCGTCAGCGCCATGAAAAGTGCAAATGCCAGGCATTTTATCATTTTTGGACCGCGCTTGTGCTGCCGAGCTGCCCGACCATCCATCTCAGGTTGGGCGATTTCACGGCATTTGCCATGCCCCCAAACTCCCCGGCAAGCCCGAGATAGATGGGTTTTTCAATTCGCACGCGCCAGATGCTTGCCCGCGATATAGCCGAAAGTCAGCGCCGGGCCGAGCGTGATCCCTGCACCGGGATAATTGCCGCCTTGATGCTCGCCATGTCGTTGCCGGCGGCGGAGAGGCCGGCGCAGCCGGAGCCGACCACCAGCACGTCTCACTCACATCCTTCTTGGCTCTTGTCTTCCACGCGATCACCCCGCTTCTCGCGAAGCGTTTCATTTGGGGCAGCCATGAGTCGACAGTTCTTGCGCTGCCAAGACCGTGATGGCACCCAGCCGCGCCTCGCCCGCGTGCCCGAGGATTTCGACACGCTGGTCGAGAATGGCGGCGGCATCGCGTGCTCGCCCGCCACCATGATCTCCGCGCAAACGCTTCGCGTTTGTCGCGAGGGAAAACCGCTACGCACTTTTCCGGATCATGCGCTAGGGCGTGATCCGGGCGCGCTCCACGGCCCTGGGCGCGGTCTGCACCTTCCAGGTGGAATTGGCGACATGAACCGGCGAAAATGCCGGCCGCTCGACATAGCGGCCATCGCCGCGTTCGGCGCGAAGCTCGCCCTGCTTCCAGGCGATCTTGCCGCGCGACAGCGTGGCAACCGGCGCGCCGGTGCAGGCAAATCCCTCGAACACATTATAGTCGATGCGGCTGAGCTGGCGCTTCGCCGTGATGATTTTGCTCGCCGCGCCATCCCAGACGACGATGTCGGCGTCGGAGCCGGCGGCGACCGCGCCCTTGCGCGGATAGATGTTGAGGATGCGGGCGATATTGGCCGAGGTCACCGCGACGAATTCCTCTTTGGTCAGCCGGCCGGTGTTGACGCCGGCGGTCCACAGCAGCGGCATGCGATCCTCGAGCCCGCCGGTGCCGTTCGGAATCCTGCGGAAGTCATCGGCGCCGATCCGCTTCTGCTCCGTGGTGAAGGAGCAATGATCGGTGGCGACCACCTGAAGCGAGCCCGATTGCAATCCGGCCCAAAGGCTTTCCTGGTGCGCATTGTCACGGAACGGGGGCGTCATCACGCGCCGTGCGGCGTGATCCCAGTCCCGGCTTTCATACTCGCTGGAATCGAGCAGGAGATGCTGGATCAGCGGCTCGCCATAGACGCGCTTGCCCGCGGCACGCGCCCGCGCGATCGCCTCGTGCGCCTGCCGGCAGCTGGTGTGCACGACATAAAGCGGCGCGCCGGTCATGTCGGCGATCATGATGGCGCGGTTGGTGGCCTCGCCCTCGACTTCCGGCGGCCGCGAAAAAGCATGGCCCTCGGGGCCCGAAATGCCGCGCGCCAGAAGCGCCTCCTGCATGCGCGCAACCACATCGCCATTCTCGGCATGCACCAGGGGCATCGCGCCGAGATGGGCGCAGCGCGCGAACGAGTTGTAGAGTTCGTCGTCGTTCACCATCAGCGCGCCCTTGTAGGCCATGAAATGCTTGAAGGTGTTGATGCCATAGGTCTTGACGACGATTTCCATCTCGTCGAACACCTGCTTCGACCATGACGTCACAGCCATGTGGAAGCCGTAGTCGGCGGCGGCCTTCTCGGATTTGCGGCGCCAGTCCTGGTAGGCGACCAGCATCGATTGCCCGGGATCGGGAATGCAGAAATCGACCACCATGGTCGTGCCGCCACTGAGCGCCGCCTTGGTGCCCCATTCGAAATCGTCGGCCGATACGCTGCCCATGAAGGGCAGTTCGAGATGGGTGTGCGGATCGATGCCGCCCGGCATCACATCGCAGCCGCCGGCATCGATGATCTCGGCCCCGGCTGGCGGTTCGATGTTCGCCGCAATGGCAGCGATGGTCTCGCCTTCGATCAGGACATCGGCGCGGCGGGAATGATCATGGTTGATCACCGTGCCGCCGCGGATCAGGATGGACATGCAATCTCCAGGCAATCGATTTATAACGCAGCGGGGCGGGTCCTCGACGTGAAGTCTCGCTCGCAACGAATAGTAGCAGGAATTGCGCCATGATCATCCGCCTGATTGCCACAAGCCGCTCGATCGAGATCGACGATCCCAAGAACTTCAAGGCGTTTTCGGTGCGCATCGAAGGCGCGCCTGATCCGGCCGCGCAGGCCGAATTGCTCGGCCGCATTGCGATGAAGCATGACAGCGGCCACGCCTGGATTTCCGAGCAGGCGTTGCGCGGCTGGCCATCGCTGAAATCCGAATCCTGGTGGCAGGACGGCCTGACCGCCATGATCGCTGCCGTGCAAAAATTCGGCTGGATCGACAACGAGAGCCGGTCGATCCGCGCGCATATCGAACACGCACCATAGCGAAGGTGGCATGTCGGACGGACTGACCAAGTCGGCGCGCCGGGTCTTCGATATCCTCGAACTGTTCCGCGAGCGGCAATCGCCGCTGCGTCTCAAGGACGTGGTCGATGCGCTGGGCATGCCGACCTCCAGCGCCGCGGCGCTGCTGAAAACCATGGCCCAGATGAACTATCTCTCCTTCGAGAGCGCCTCGCGCGCCTATCTGCCGACGCCAAAACTGTCACAGCTCGGCGATTGGGTTACGCCGGCGAGGTATGAGGGCGGACCGATCCAGGAGGCGGTGCGGCGGATCGGCCGCAAGCTCGGCGAGACCATCCTGCTCGGCACCATGACCGACATCTATGTCGAGATCGTCGAGATCCTGCGGGCGCGCGAGCCGCTGCAATATGTCACCCATGTCGGCTCGCGCGTGCTGCTGGTACATTCCGGCCTCGGCTGGCCGCTGCTCAGCGAATTGCGCGACGACGAGATCGCGCGGATTTTCCGGCGCACCATCAGGCAGAAGAAGATCGAGCGCGGCCTGTCGTCGCTCGACCGCCTCAAGGACGGCATCGAGCAGGTCCGCCGCGACGGCTATTGCCTGTCGCGCGGCATGGTGACGCGCGGCGTCGGCGTGGTCGGCATGATCGTGCCGACGCCGGTCGGCCACCGCCGGCTCGCGATCGGCATCGCTGGCCCGCAGGAGCGGATCGAGAAGAATCTAACCAAAATCCTCGCCGCATTCCGGGCCGAGAACTCGCGGCTGAAGGATTTTGCGGGCGAGGGGGATTAGGGCGCGATCTCTCTATTCTCACCTCTCCCCGCGCGCGGGGAGAGGTCGCCGCGCTCTTGCGCGGCGGGTGAGGGGGACTCTCCGCGAGCTGAGTTCGTGGAGGCAGCCCCTCACCCCGACCCTCTCCCCGTAAGAACGGGGAGAGGGAGAAGATGCAGCGTGCGCGTTAGACGCCGCGCTCCCGCGCATTGTAGCGCTCGATCGAATCGAACCCCGCCATCAGCCGCCGATGCCGCGCTTCGATCCAGTCGCGCGGCTCCTCATGGGTGAAGATGAAGAACTCAGCTCTCGCGACCGCATCGAGCACGCGTCGGCCGACGTCGTCGGGCGGTATCCCGGCGGCGTGAAACGCCTTGGCGTGTTCGGGGGTCGGCCGCCCAAAGGGGCCGCCGAGCCGCTCCGGGCGGCGTTGCGCGGAAGCATAGAGCGTGGTCGCGACGATCGCCGGGCACAACACGGAAACGCCGAGGCTTGATCCTTCCAGGTCGAGCGCCAGCGCCTCGGATGCGGCGACGACGGCGTATTTGGTCATGGCATAAGAGCCGTTGCGCAGCTTCGGATTGACCTGTAGCCCGCCGATTGAGGCGGTGTTGACGACATGGCCGGCTTCGCCATGCGCCTTCATGCGCGGCACCAGCGTGCGAATGCCGTTGATGACGCCGAAGATGTTGACGCCAAAGATCCATTCCCATTGCTGCGGCGTGATCTCCCACAGCGGCACGGCTTTCATTGTGATGCCGGCATTGTTGAACAGGAAATGGATGTTGCCGAACTCGCGCTCGGCCTCATCGGCGGCGCGCTCGAAGGCGGCCGCGTCGGATACGTCGACCTCGATCGCGCGGGTGCGGACGTTGAAGCTCTCAAGCTCGCGGCGCGCGGTGTCCAGCGCCGATTGCTCGATATCGGCGAGCACGAGGTTGACGCCGTTTCGCGCCAGCGCGCGGCAGATGCCGAGCCCGATCCCGTTGGCGGCGCCGGTGACGAACGCCGTCTTGCCGGAGAACTCCATTTGCTGCTCCTATCCCGCCCTGCGCTGCGATGTCTCGCCGAGCGCGTCAAAACCCTGCAGCATGAGCTCATGGCAGCGCTCGACAGCGGCGCGGGTCTCCGCATGGGTGAAGACAAACAACCGCCGCGTCTCGATCGCACCGATCACGAGCGCCGCGACATCGGCGGGATCAAGACCGTCCTCCAGCGCCCTGGCATAACGCGCATTGCGCTCGGCATTGGCGCTGTCGGCATCGAGCTTGATCGGTCCGCCGAAGCGGGCAGGGCGGTTGCGGCCATTGTCGAGCATGCGGGTCTTGACCCAGCTTGGACAGAGCACACTGACGCCGATCGGCGTTTCCGCCAGTTCCGCCGCCAGCACTTCGGACATGCCGACCACCGCGAATTTGGTGGCGCTGTAGGGTCCCGCGAGCGGCGCGCCAACGACGCCATTGACGGATGCGGTGTTGACGATATGGCCCTCCTCGCCATGCGCCTTCATGTGCGGCAGGAACAGCTGGAGGCCGTGCACGAGGCCCTTGAGGTTGACGCCGATCACCCAGTCCCAATCGGACGAGGCAATCGTCTCGATCGGGCCCGCGCGCGACACGCCCGCATTGTTGCAGAGGACGTGCACCTTGCCGAACTCCGCGAAGGTTTTGCTAGCCGCCTCCGCGAGCGACTCACGGTCAGCGATGTCGCAAATACTGCCGATCGCCGCGATCCCCTCGCGGCGCAGGGTCTCGACCGCCTTCGCGCAGCTCTCCGCCTCGACATCGGCGATCGCGACCCTCATGCCGCGCTGGCCGAAGGCGCGTGCCATCGCAAACCCGATGCCGCCGGCTCCCCCGGTGATGAACGCAGCCTTGCCGGCGAAATCTTTCATGGTTTCACCGGCATCCTTTGCTCACGCGGTGCGCGCCTGCGGCGCAGCCGTCACGACCTCGCGGTTGCGCGCGGCCTTCATCGAGAGCAGGAAGGTGCAGGTGGCCGCGATCAGCGCGGGTACGCAGGCACACAGGAAAATTTGCTTCGGCGGCAGGCCGAAGGCGAGCAGCGTGCCGCCGATCGCGGGACCCGCGATGCCGCCGAGCCGGCCGACGCCGAGCGCCCAGCCGACGCCGGTCGAGCGGATGCGTGCCGGATACAGTGCGGCCACCATCGCGTTCGCGCCCAACTGGCTGCCGATCATCGCCGCTCCCGCGCCGAGGATCGGGATCGCGATGAACGGCACCGGCAAATTGGCAAGGCCGACGGCGAGCACGAAAATCACACCGGAGGCAAAGCTGCAGGCCAGCACCTTTGGCGCGCCAAAACGATCGATCATCGGCCCGAGCAGCAGACACGACAAAATGCCACCGAGCTGGAACATGCTGGCATAAAACACCGCGACCTCCGGCTTGAGACCGGAGAGATTGAGCACCGTCGGCATCCAGTAGCTGAACAGGTACATGTTGAGCAGGTTCGCAAAGAACACCACCCAGACCAGCATCGTGGTCAGCGCGAGCCCACCGGTGAAAAGCTGCTGTACCGGATTGCCCTTGGCGACGTCGACGAGTTTCGTCGCCGCAGCCTGCGCGCTGACATTGAGCTTGCGCAGGATGTCCTGCGTCGCCGGCGCATCGGCGCGATGCGCGATCAAAAAGCGCGGCGATTCCGGCAAATAGAGCAGCAGGAACGGGATCAGCACCAGCGGCGGGATGCCGCCGGAGAGAAAAATGCTCTGCCAGCCGAAGATCGGCAAAATCTGCGCGACCAGCTGGCCACCGAGAAAGCCGCCGATCGTGTTGCCGCAGAACATCAGCATCAGCAGCGTACCGCGGCGGTTGATCGGAGAGTAGTCGGCGGTCAGCGCGACGGTGACGGGCATGGCGCCGCCGATGCCGATCCCGGTCAAAAACCGCATCGCCGTCATCGAGGGGACCGACCAGGCAAACGCCGACAACACCGAGAACAGGCCGATGAAGGCGACGCTGAGGATCAACAACGGCTTGCGCCCAAAACGGTCGCCGAGCGGGCCGGAGGCCAGCGCGCCGACGAGGATGCCGACGCTCGACATCACAAAGGCGATGGTGAATTGCGGTGGAGCTACGCCCCAGGCTTTCGACAGCGACGGCGCCGCCATGCCGATGGTGCCGAGATCGAAGCCGTCGAAGGCCTGCACCAGCGCGCAGAGCAGGACGACCCGCAATTGCAACGCGCCGAACGGCTGGTTCTCCAGCGCCTCTTCGACCGGCGACCTCAATTCCCCGCTCATCAATGCCTCCCCAAATGAAAATCAGAAGGAGGTGCCTTGGGCAGCACTCTTGTTGTTATGTTCGCAGATATTCCAAACGAATCCTAGCGCATGATCCGGGAAAATGTGCAGCGGTTTTCCCTGGCGACAAACGCGTAGCGTTTGCGCGGAGATCCTGCGCAAACAGAAAGCTGAAGCGCGATGATGCCTCATCGCGCTTCAGGCCGCGATCTCCTCGCCGAGCGGGACGCGGCGCACCTCGTGCGCCTGCAGCGCGGGCAGCACCTCGCGCGCGAAGCGGCGGATCTGCTCCATGAACATCTCCTGCGGCAGCGCGCCGCGGTTGAGGCTGATCTGAACCTGGTTGGCGCCGGCGGCTTCGGCTGAGGCGATGATCCGCTCGGTGACTTCCTTCGCGGTGCCAAGCGGCATGTGTTCTGCCTGCCGCTCGAAATCGGCCATGGTCATGTTGCGATAGTCCTCGCGCAGGCCCTGCGCCGCCTTCATGTTCTCCGGCCGCACATAGTCGGTGGAGGACTGCGAGACATAGCCGGCGTCGCGCTGCTTCGCGGTTTCCGTGAAATTGCCGTGGCTGAACAGCGTGCGGTTGAAATAGAGGTGGTAGGGCGCGTACTCCTTCACCGCCTCCGCCTTGCTGTCGGCGACATAGGCCGACATTGCGATCGAGAGATGATGTGGCGTGATCTGGTGGCCGTTATTCGCGAGGCACTTCGCGAAATAGCGGATGATGTCTTCCTGCAGGCCGCCGCGGGCGAGGCCCGGCGTGATCACTGCGTTCTTCTTCGCGGCGAACTCGATCGACTCCTTGCTGCCGACGATGGGAATCCAGATCTCGGGGCCGGGCCTCTGCACCGGCCGCGGCCAGATCGCGACATCCTTGTAGGACCAGAATTTTCCCTCATAGGAGAAAATCTCCTCGGTCCAGGCGCGGGTGACGATCTCGTAGGCTTCTTCGAAGCGCGCCCGCGAATCCTTCAGCGGCACGTTGTGCACCTGGTATTCCCTGGGAATGCCGCGGGCGAAACCGGAGATCAGGCGGCCGTTCGACAGGCAATCGATCATGGCGAGCTCTTCGGCAAGGCGCAGCGGCTCGTGCAGCGGCAGCAGGTTGCCGTAGATCAGGAGTTTCAGCTTCTTGGTCCGCTGTGCCGCCGCGGCCGCCATCAGGTTTGGCGAATTCATTAGGCCATAAGGCGAGCAGTGATGCTCGTTGAAGCCCACGCCGTCATAACCGAGCCTGTCCATCTCCTCCCAGGCTTCGAGATGCTCGGCATAGGTGCGCACCGCGACGTCGGCCTTGAAATAGCGGTTGGAGAGCGGATAGGGCAGCTCGCTGCCGACCTTGAGATGATCGAGCTGTTCGCCATAGGCGAGCAGGTCAAAGACAAAAACCTTCATGGCACCCTTCCCCGTCAATTATGTTGCGGCCCTGATTGGGCATCGTTGCGAGGGAGGTTACGGCGGGAGCCGAGGGCGCGCCAAGGCGCGCCAAAAAATTCCACATATGTGGAAATGACCAGATGTATCTGAAAAATTGAGGATTTCAGCCGCCGCAATCGTTCGGCGCAGGCCGCCCGGCGAAGCGATCGGAGATCCACGCGACCGCTTCGTCGGCGCTTTTGGCGCCGGCAAAGCCATGGCTGACGCCGGGCAGGGTCAGCATCCGCACCCGGCTTCCGGCGCGGCACAGCCGCTTCATGTAATCCATGGTCACAGCCGGCCGCACCAATCCGTCGCTCGTGCCCTGCGCGAGGAAGACCGGCACACTGCGCGGCAGCAGGCCGGGCGTGTTGCGCACCAGCAGCGAATGCCACGGCTCGGTCTCGGCGGGGTTCTTCACCGTCAGGAATTCCTGCGCCAGCGGCGCCGCGGTGCGGGCGCGGATCAGGATGTCGAAGGGCGACTCGATGCATTCTTCGGCAAGGCGATCGACGACCGGCATCACCGCCGGTGCCACGACGCTGTCCATCGCGGCGTTATAGACCCGCGACCACGACCACACCGTCATCGCGGTCAGGTTTCGGCCGCCGGTCGTGTTGAGGTCGTCGGTCATCAGCGTGGCGAGATCGGTCGCGGGCGCGGCGGCGGCGAGGCCAAGAAGCTCCAGCTCCGGTGCATAGTCCTTCGAGATCATGCCCGTGAACAGCGCAGCCTGTCCGCCCTGTGAATGTCCCCACACCGCGTAGCGATGATTGTTCATGCCGGGAAGGTTCGTGCCGCGCGCACGGAATCGATTACGGCGCGCGCTTCGCTCAACCCGACCAGATAGGGATGCGGGCCCGGCGTGCCGAGGCCGGGATAGTCGGTGGCGGCGATGGCAAAGCCCCGTTCGGTCAGCGGCCGGCTGCCGGCAATCTGCTGGAAGATGAAGGTCGCCAGCGACGGCGCGCAGCGCGGCACGATGCCGGTGGTCGGATGCGCCCAGGCCACGATCGGCCAGCCGCCGGAAGGCGCAACACCGGGCGGAATGATGATGACGCCGGAGACCGCGATCGGCTTTCCTTCCGGCGTGGTCGAGCGATAAAGCATGCGATGAGCGATGCCGCCGGGTGGCGAGGCCCCCATCGGTTCGTCACGGATGACCGAGCCCGGCGGCCCGCCCGTGATCTCGGCCTCGGAGGCTTCGTAGAAAGCGCCTTGCGCATTCGCCTGGGTGATAGCGCCAAGCAGGACGGCGGCAAGCGAAATCATTCTTGTTATCGTCATTGCCATCGTCCGTTCACGCCGCCGGAAATTCCAGCTCGAACGCCGCGCCGTTTTCGGCCGGCAGCAGTTTGATCGATCCGCCATGACTTGTCATGACGGCTTTCACGATCGCAAGCCCCATCCCGGTGCCGCCGGTGTCGCGCCGCGTGGTGAAGAAGGCGTCAAAGATCTTTTCGCGATTGGACGCCGAGATCGGGTCGCCGTCATTGGATATGGTGAGCCGGATCGTCCCGGCTTCGCCGGCAGCTTCCAGCCGCACGTTCTTGGCGTTGTGGCGCATGGCGTTGTCGGTCAAATGCGACAGCACGATCAGCGCCTTCTCGGCAGACATGCCGATCGAGCGGTCGAGACAGCCGCTGGCGCTGATCGTTCGCGTCGGAAACCGGCTCTTCAAGCCGCCAACGACAAAGCCGAGCTCGGCCCGCTCGTTTTGCGGCAGCATTTCGGCGCGCGCCAGCTCGCGCAGCCTTTGCGTCATGGTCTCGAGCCGATCGGCATCGCCCAGGATATTCCGCAAAAAGTTCTTCTGCTCCATCCTGGTCAAGTTGTCCTTTTCGCTCTGCGCGGATTCCAGCAGCAGTTCGGCTGCGCCCTTGATCGAGGTCAGTGGCGATTTCAGTTCATGGGTCAGGTGCGCCGAGAAGGTCGCGATGTAATCCGAGCGCCGCGAGAGCTGCTCGGCCATGTCGAGGAAGCTCCGCGACAGCTGCGCGAATTCGCGCGTGCCGTAATGCACCAGCGGCTTGAACGCTTCGCGGTCGCCGCGCGAGATGCGCGCGGCGCGGCCGATCAATTCATACATCGGCTTGGTGATGGTGCGGGAAAACACCAAGCCGATCGCAAGCGTCGCCAGCATCACGGCGATCGCGGCCAAAATGAATTTCGTGCGCTCCTGATAGAAGTGCTGGAAGATATTGCTGGGCGTCCGCGAGGTGTAGATCACACCCGCTACGTGATTGTCGAAGATCACAGGCATCGCCGAGAACACGTGCACGCCGAGGCCGCGGCTGAAGGAATAGATCGGCGGCGGCGGCTTGTCGGGCGTGCGGGTACGCAGCACCGCGCGGTATTGGCCGCGGAGCGCGGAGGCGACCTCCTCGATATGCGCCAGCGATTGCCCGACCTCTTCCTTTCCTGCGATGACGACGCCGTTGGGATCGAGGATGCGAAAGCCCGCGAGCGTGACCTTCTGCGTCTCCACAATCAGTGGCATCAGCGCGGCGCCGATCTCGACATAGGCCGGACCGGCCGGCGTCTTGGCCGGCAGCGGGTCGGGCCGCCGGCGGAACAGCTCGTGGCCGGTGAGATCGAGCGCGGGCCGGATTGGCGCGAATTTGTCCAAGGGATCGGGCCGCGCCTCCGGCGGAATCTCCATGCCGAGCGTGATGCCGGCGCCGCGTCTCGCCTCAACCTCGCGTGCAAAGACGGCCGAAAGCACCTGGCTCTGCGCGATCAGCTCGGCCTGGGTCTGGCGAATGAGCTGGTTGTCATAGAGGCGGAAGAAGAACAGGCCGACCAGCGGCAGCACCATCACAAAGGCCAGCACCGCGAACACGATCAGCCCGAGCGTCGGCCGCCATTTCTCCCGCGTCACCTGGCTGATCATGCCTGCTTCTCGCAGCGGCCGAGCCTGAAGCCGACGCCATGAATGGTCTCGATGACATTGTCGCAACTCACCGCGGCGAGCTTGGCGCGGATGTTCCTGATGTGGCTGTCGATGGTGCGGTCGGAGACCTGGATGTTGAGCTGATAGGCCGCGCTCATGATCTGCTCGCGGCTGAACACGGCGGCGGGCCGTCCGAGGAAGGCTTTCAGGATGCCGAACTCGATTGCGGTGAGGCGGAGCGGCGTGCCGGCGAACGCCGCGACATGCTGGGTCGGATCGATCGAGAGCGCGCCTTGCGCCAGCGCCGCCGGCGCTGGCCTTTCCATCTCACGCACGGTGACGCGGCGCAGGATCACGTTGACTCGCGCGATCAGCTCGCGCGGGCTGAACGGCTTTGTCACATAATCGTCGCCGCCGATCTCGAGCCCGAGCACGCGGTCGATCTCGTCGTCGCGCGCGGTGAGGAACAGGATCGGCACATCGGAGGCTTTGCGGATCTGCCTGCACACTTCGAGCCCGTCGAGCTCGGGCATGCCGATGTCGAGGATGATGAGGTCCGGCCGGTCGGCGGCAAAGCGGGCGAGTGCCTCCTTGCCGTCGCGCGCTTCGGTCACAGTCATCTCGGCCTTTCGCAGCGCCACGCGGATGACTTCGCGGATGTGCAGGTCGTCGTCGACGGCGAGGATGCGATGGGTCACGTTCGTCTCCGGCTCAACCTGCGTTCGAAGGCTGATCAGGGTGGTTGTCCAGCCGGCGCTGCAGGCGCCAGCTCCGGAAACCCCAGCTTCGCCATGATGCCATGTCTGCGGCCTGTATCGATAGCAGCCGGTTGCGGTTGCAGGTCAAACGGGCTTCGAGTCCGAGCAGTACGAGAGCCCGGTTGAGCGCCGGCAATGCCTGCGGTCCCAATTCGTAGAGATAGTTGGTATCGAGGTTCACGCCCTTGCCCGACGCCTCCTTGCTGTGGGTGACATTATAGTCCGCGATGATAGCCGGAAAGTTGATCAGGGCGCATACATAGAGTGTCGCGGCCAGGCTGATCAGGTTCATCCGAATCAGCCAGCGATTCGACTGTTCCAGAATGATACGCGCCACGATCAGCACCAGCCCGACTGCTACCAGCAGCATCCAGACAAAGGCGGCGACCCGCATCATCGTTAACAGATAGGTCTCCACATAGAGGTGCAGGCGCAGGATGCAGGAGGCCACCATCATCACGTTCTGCGCCACCCAGAGATAGAGTAGCGGCCGGATGACGGGTGATTTCTCCGCGTGGCCGCCCGGCCGCATCGCCGCGAGCATGAAGCCTGCGGCCAGCAGCGCGGTGACGATGAGCGGGTAGGCGCCGCGATGGGCGTAGCTGGCGTAGGTGACGTCGGGAGGAAGTGTGGCGTTGCCCCAGAGATAGGCCGCGTCGAGCACCGTCTGGACCGCAAACAACAGGTTGAACAGGATCAACGAGCGCAGGATCGCGTCCTTGCCGAAGAGACCAAGGGTATTGCCGCGTGGTTCGGCATTGTCGGCGACCGGCTCGACCGGAGCGGCTGTGCGCTCCTTCTTGCGCCGCCAGCGCACATGGATAAACGGCCAGATCACCGACAGCACGAATACCCAGAACAGCGTGCGGGCGAGATTGACGTGCGACGTGGCTTCCTTCGGGTCGAGCAGGCTGATCCATCTCTCGATCAACGGATTGGCCGAGGCGAACAGCAGGACAAAGATCGCGCCGAAGATGATCGGCACAAGCCACATCGCAAAGCCGCCCGTAAGGTCCCATGCACTCAACATGCGGATGAGGTCGCCGGCGAGGCGGAACGGACCGATCAGATAGAGATCGCGGAACGCACCGAGCCGACCGAGGAACAGCTGTTTCAGATCCGGATTGGTCAGGATCGAAATGCCGTAGGCGAGCCCGGCGACAATGAAGAGGAAGGTGAGCCCGTTGAGTTCCTCGACAGCGGGGACAAGTGCGACGAAGAGGACGAGTGCCGCCGTCGTCGTGCGCCGCCAGTTTAATCCAGCGAGATTGCCGAGCCACGAGCCGGCGAACAGGGCGATGGCGAAGATCGTCATCGAGATTCCGATGCGTTGATCATAGAACAGCCAGTCGGCCAGCGCCGCGAGGCCGAGTGTAATCGCGAGTTTGGCCGGCAGGACGTTGCGCGTTTCGCTCTGGACGTCAGGAAGCGGTGGTGCAAGGCTCGTCATGTTCTGGATTTCCTGTATGCAGGTGGGCAGGGCCGAGGATGACGAGCGATCGTGCAGTTCGAAGTCCCGAGCTCTGCAGGGTTTCAGGTTTCTTATGCAGAACTTGTGCAGGCATTGTTTGCTGCTGGAATCGCGTGAGCGAGGTTGATAGTTGGCATGACCGCAACATCAGCCTTGCGGTGCCCTCATGCGATCAGCGAAACCGTTCCTATTGTTCCTCGCCTGGCTGATCGGGCTCGCTTTGACCTTCGCCGCCATCTGCAAGAACGATCCATTTCTGGTATCGTTGCGCGGCACGGGAAACCTCATCATCGTCGCGAGCAGCCTTGTCGTGATCGCGTATCTGACAAGACGGGGATACTGGAAGCGCGCCGGTTTTGCCGGACGCTGGCTCGTGCTGTTGTGGTTGCTGCCGCCGCTGTGGATGCTGTCGGCGAAGGCGTCGTTCGAGACCACCAGGCAGGGCGTGCTGCAGACCGAAACGAAGCTCGCGCAACGTCTCGGCCGGCATTTCATCGTCGGCTATTCCTCCTTCGACGAGGTCGCCCGCCTCGCAGAGAAGGGCCTGATATCAGGCGTCTATGTCAGCAAGTCGAACGTCTCGCGGCGGAAGCCGCCGGTGATCAAGGCCGAGATTGCCGCACTGCAGGAACGCCGCCGCCGCGCCGGCCTGCCGCCGCTGATCGTTGCCGCCGACCAGGAAGGCGGCGTGGTCTCGCATCTCTCGCCCCCTCTGACCTGGCTGCCGCCCCTGGCGAGGCTTGCGGAACTCTCAGCCGAGGCGCGGGTGAAGAAGGCGGAGGAACTCGGCAAGACCCAGGGCCGCGAGCTTTCCTCGCTCGGCATCAACCTCGACTTTGCGCCGGTGCTCGACCTCAAGCCGAAAGCGAAGCGCAATCGCTTCGACTTCAACACCATGACCAGCGAGCGCGCGA
Source organism: Bradyrhizobium sp. (assembly GCA_035568535.1). Lineage (GTDB taxonomy): Bacteria > Pseudomonadota > Alphaproteobacteria > Rhizobiales > Xanthobacteraceae > Bradyrhizobium. The sequence continues at coordinate 6,596 of DATMNV010000044.1, read as the reverse complement.
TTTCGGAAGACCCGGGCGTAGTGAGCGATATCGCGCTCGCCTATGTCCGTGGCCTCGAAGCCTCGGGCGTCGGCGCCACGGTCAAGCATTTCCCGGGGCTCGGGCGCGTCCGCCGCGACACCCATATCGTCTCCGCCGATCTCGATACGCCGATCGAGCAGCTGGAAGCCTCCGACTGGCGGCCGTTCAGGGATGTGCTCGCGCACTCGAAAGCCCAGTTGATGATCGGCCATGTCAGCCTGACCGCGGTCGATCCTGGCCGGCCGGCGTCGCATTCAAAGGCCGTCATCGACGGCATCATCCGCAAGAAGTGGAACTATCACGGCGTCATCATCACCGACGATCTCGTCATGGGCGCGGTCTACGGCAGGAATATCTGCACCGCGGTGGTCGAGGCTCTGAATGCGGGCGTCGATCTCCTGCTGGTCGCCTTCGACAGCGATCAGTTTTACCGCATCTTCGCCTGCGCCTCGGAAGCGGCGGCGGAGAACAGGCTCGATTCCGAGATGCTGCGCGACAGCGACGCGCGGCTTCAGAAAAATTTCGCCAAGCCGCAGCCTTCGCCTGCTTCGACGGCTGCGCCTGCTGACGCGCGGCCGGCTGCCGAATGAGTTCGGCGGCGGCAGCGATATAACGGTCGAATGGCGAAACGACAGCTACCTTGACGCATCCCGCGGGCACAAACCCGATCATTTGTGCCGTATGGCGCTCCCCATCTTGTGAGTGGACACTTCGCGATAGGCGGCAGGACTATAATCTCGCGAAGCGCGCTGGCTGACCGTTGCGAGGGCACACCGATGGTTCACCGCTTCAACACCAACGCTGTTATCGCTGACGAGGACAAGGACGACCTGCCTTTCGTGCTCGTCGGCGACGTCAAGCCGCCGCCGCGGATCGCGCTGGCGCGCGAGCGCATGCTGATGTGCCGACTCTATATCGGCCTGATCCGCGGCATCAACGACGATTACGGCGCGGAGTTCGCGTCGAACAGCGACAGCTGCACGGTGCGCACCATCGGCATCTACGTGTTCCTGCGCACCGTGATGTGCTCGCCGGTCCGCGCCAGCACCATCGCGCAGGCGCTCAAGCTGCCGCGCACGACAGTGATCCGCCGCCTGCAGGACATGGTCAAGCAGGGCTATGTCGAACGCGTCGGCAACGCCTATCGCGTCACCGACAAGGTGAATATCCCGGAGCTGCAGGACAAGCTGCAGAGGAGGATCGACCTGATCCTCGAAACCGCGCGGGAATTGTCGAAGCTGAAAACCGCGGCGTAGGAAGCTCTATTCCGTCTCCCCTTACCAGGGTGGCGACGAGCACTGCGCATTTTGCGTGCATCGAGCAGGCGGCCGGATCGTTCACGCGAACGCGCGCAAGAACGCGCTCCTAAGGTTCAACCTTGGGAGGTTGAACGACTTCATGTGGTTCAACCGAGTGCTACGACGGGCGAGATAGCAGATGAGGAGTTGGCGCTTTGAATCTGAAACGCCACGGCTTTTTGCGCTGAAGATTCGCTCGAGCTCGCTCGTATCAAGAATGTGATTGAACTCTCAGTTCTTCGTCGTGGAAGCGGCGCGGCAAGCGCTCAAGAATATGAATTAACGAGCAATGCTTCGACAAGACTTGAAAAAGGCGAGACCGCGTCTTCGCGATCTCGCCTCTCACATAGCTGGCAACGCTTAATTTTTAGTGTCGCGCTCATTCACCCACGCCCGTTGCAAGGGGGGAGTTGGACCGAGCACGCGGAGAACTTAAGGCGCCTCGTAGGAGCAATCCGCGCCGCTGCCGTCATTCTGCTTGATGGCCTTCGGGTCGAGCGTGCATTTGAGCTTGGCGACGGCCTCATGGATCGATCCGGCCGCGCCGTCCGAGGGGACGCCGGCCATCGCCTCCGTCGAATACAGTTCGTTGGCCTCGCGACCGGTGAAAGACGCTGTCTTGCTGCCGAAGGTGAGCTCGCAGGAGCGCGACGTTATGTCGACATTGCTGATGCGGCAGTCGATCTTGTCGGCGCTGATGACGATCTTGCCCTTGTATGAGCCGCTGCCCTTGCCGTTGAAAATGGCGGCCACTTCCTTCTTTTCGGCAGCCGAGAGTGTCGGCGAGTGCGCCGCCGCGATGGCGGCGAGCGCAAATGCCGGCGAGCCCGAGAGGGTGGCTGCCTCGGCGGCCGAGGCGAGACAGAAGGTAAGCGCACAGGCCAATGCTTCCAGTTTCGTGATTTTCATCTCTACGCCCTTAAATGATTGACGACGTCATCCGTCAACCCTGAATAGCGCTCATTGATATAAGCAATTATGAAACGACAAAGGCAGAGCCGTCTTTTTTTGCAGAGGTGACCGCCTGCCGGCCCATCACGGTCAGGCGATTGACTCGACCTTGGCGCGATGTACTCTTCCCGACAAGAACAGAACATCTATCCGCAAAAGGATAGGGCATAGGGAGGACATGATGCGCGGTCTGCGGCTCTTCTGCTATTCGTTTGCTGTCCTGTTTGTTTTCCCGGGTCTGTTGTTTGCCGGCCGGCCGGTTTTGGCCGAAGAGACTATCAAGCTCGCTTATACCGATCCGTTCTCGGGCCCGTTCGCCTCCGGCGGCGACGAGTTCCTGAAAAACTTCCAATTTATCATTGCACGAAAAAACGCCATGGGCGGCGCGCTCGGGCGCAAGTTCGAGCTGATGCCCTTCGATGACAAGCTGCAGCCGGCCGAAGCGCTGATCGCGCTGAAAAGCATGACGGACCAGAACATCCCGTTCGTGATGCATTGCACCGGTTCCAATGTTGGCGCGGCCCTGATCGACGCTGTGTCCAAGCACAATGCCCGCAACCCCGATAACCGCATCCTCTATCTCAACTGCGGGGCGCTCGCGACCGAGCTCACCAACGAGCAATGCGACTTCTGGCATTTCCGCTTCGCCGGAAGCGTCGACATGCGCGCCGCCGCCCGCATCAAGGCGCTGCCCAAGGATCTGAAGAAGGTCTATCTCCTGAACCAGGATTACCTGTTCGGCCAGTCGATCCAGCACGACTCCAAGAAGTGGCTGGCGAAGCTGCGGCCCGACATCGAGATCGTCGGTGACGAGCTGATGCCGTTCGGCAAGGTGCAGGATTTCGCGCCCTATGTCGCCAAGATCAAGGCGTCCGGCGCGGAAAGCGTGGTCACCGGCAATTATAACCGCGACCTCAATCTGCTGATCAAGGCCGCCAACGATGCCGGCCTCAATGTGCGGTTCGATACCTTCCTGTCGCACCTGATCGGCGGCCCGACCGCGATCGGCGCGGCCGGCGAGAACCGCCTGACCTCGATCATGGAGTTCAACGGCAACGTCCCCGTCGATCTTAAGGTGCCGGAAGCGGAGAAATTCGCCAATGAGTGGCGGTCGAGCGGCCACGACACCGATTTCTCGGCGCTGAACTTCGTCACCATGATCGACATGGTGACCGATGCGATCAACAAGGCCGGCTCAACCGATCCGCTGAAAGTCGCGCTGGCACTGGAGGACATGCATGAGAATGACCTGCTCGGGCAGGAAACCATCATGCGGAAGGACGACCACCAACTCCTGATGCCCTATTACGCCGGCGTCTTTTCGAAGGACGTCAAATATGACTCCGAGCACACCGGCTTCGGCTGGAAGAACTACATGACGGCCTCTACGGCCGATCTGACGCTGCCGACCATCTGCAAGATGAAGCGGCCGGAATGATCTGATTAAGGGGAGGGTGGCGGAAGCGGGGACTTCAATCATATGGAAATCGTCCTCGTTTCGCTGCTCAACGGCCTCGTCTACGGCATGCTCTTGTTCATGCTGGCGAGTGGGCTGACGCTGATCTTCAGCATGATGGGTGTGCTCAATTTCGCGCACGCCTCGATCTACATGATCGGCGCCTATCTCGCCTTCACCATCAGCCAGTATGTCGGCTTCTTCCCCGCGCTGATCATCGCCCCCATCCTGTGCGGCCTGCTCGGCGCGGCAATCGAGGTGTTCGGGCTCCGCCGCGTACACTCCAACGGCCATATCGCCGAGCTCTTGTTCACCTTCGGCCTCGTCTTCATCATCGGGCGCGTGGTGCAGATGACCTGGGGCATGCTGCCGATGGCCTATCGCGTGCCGCCGCTGCTCGATTTCCCGCTGTTCACCTTCTACGGCCAGTATTTCCCGGCCTATCGCGGCTTCATGCTGCTGGTCTCCGCCGGCATGCTGCTCGCGACCTGGCTACTGCTCAAGAAAACCCGCGTCGGCCTGATCATCCAGGCCTCTCTCACCCATCCGCAGATGGTCAGCGCGCTCGGCCATAATGTTCCAATGGTGTTCACGCTCGTGTTCGCCGGCGGCTGCATGCTGGCGGGACTGGCCGGCGTGATCGGCGGCAATTACCAGACCACCGAACCCGGCATGGCCGACGGAATGGGGCCGATCGTCTTCGTGGTCGTGGTGTTCGGCGGGCTCGGTTCGCTGACGGGGTGTTTTGTCGCCTCGATCCTGATGGGCATGATCCAGACCTTTGCGGTGGTGATCAACGCGTCGCTGCTTGATCTCCTGAAGCCGCTCGGCGTCACGCTGCCGGGCGATAATCTCTTCACCGAATTCATGACCGTGCCGGTCGCGCGGATCGGCGCGTTGCTGCCGTTCCTGCTGATGATCCTGATCCTGATGGTGCGGCCGCGCGGGTTGATGGGAACGCGCGACACATGAAGAAGGGCTCCTCGACGCAAGCCTGGGTCTGGCTGATCGCGCTGCTCGCCGCGATCGCGATGCCCTGGGTGTTCTACAACTACCACACCGGCCGCCAGTCCGGGTTCGTCGTCTCAATGCTGAGCCAGATGGGCATGATGGCGATCCTGGCGCTGTCCTACAACATGCTGCTCGGCCAGTCCGGGCTGTTCTCGTTCTGCCATGCGGTGTTCTTCGGCATCGGCGGCTACGCCACCATCCATTTCCTCAATCTCGCCGGCGACGGCTCGCTGCCGATCCCGCTCGAGCTCATCCCTGTGCTGTCGGGATTGTCGGGCCTCGGGCTTGCGATCGTGTTCGGCTACATGGCCACCAAGCAGCGCGCCACCGCCTTTGCCATGATCACGCTCGGCATCGGCGAGTTGATGACAACGGCGGCGCTGATGTTCCATCACTTCTTCGGCGGCGAGGGCGGCGTCAACTCCAACCGCATGATCGGCCACAGCCTGTTCGGCCTCAAATATGGACCCTCGATCCAGGTCTATTATCTGATCCTGGCCTGGACCGTGATCTCGGCGCTGTTGATGCTGTACCTGACGCGGACGCCGCTCGGGCGCATGGCGAATGCCTCGCGCGACAATTTCGAGCGCGTACAGTTCGTGGGCTACGACCCGCGCATGGTGCGTTTCCTGCAATTCGCACTGTCCGGCTTCTTTGCCGGCATTGGCGGCGGGCTCTATGCCATCACCTATGAGATCGTCACCTTCGACGCGCTCGCCGCCCCCCTGTCGGCCAATGCGCTCTTGATGGCCTATATCGGCGGCTCCGCCGCTTTCGGCGGACCGATCCTCGGCGCGGTGCTGATCACGCTGCTGCAGAGCGGCGTCAGCCTGATGTCCAATTCCTGGCTGGTCTATGTCGGGGTGCTCTTCATCACCATGGTGATCTTTGCGCCGCAGGGCGTCATGGGCCTGATCGCCGCGCATGGACCCATTGTGCGCGCCGGCCGTTTCGGCAAGTTGCTGCTGCCGTATGTCCGGGTGATCGTGCCGGGCCTGATCATAGTGCTCGGCTTTGTCGGCATCGTCGAACTCGCTTCCTTCCTCACCATCGGCGCGGCGCAGGGCAAGACGCTGGTGCTGTTCGGCAACAAGATCGACGAGCACGACGTGCGGCCCTGGCTTGCCGCGCTTGCGTGTCTCGTCGTAGGGACATCGTGGTTTTCCCTGGAGGCGAAATCGTTCCGGCGGGTCTGGGACGGATTGATGGTCGAGCTCAAGCCGCAGCGGAGCGTGGCATGACCGAGACCGCACTCAGCCTCGCCAACGTCAACAAGTCCTTCGGGCAGACCGAGATCATCCGCGGCGTCAATCTCGACATCAAAAGGGGTGAGCGCCACGCCATCATCGGCCCGAACGGCGCCGGCAAGACCACGCTGTTCAACCTGGTCAGCGGCCGCTTTCCGCTGTCTTCGGGCGAAATCCTGCTCAATGGCGAGCGCGTCGACGGCCTGCCGCCGCACCGGATCAACCGGATGGGCCTGTCGCGCAGCTTCCAGATTACCTCGATCTTCCACCGCCTCTCGGTGTTCGAGAATCTGCGCTGCGCGCTGTTGTGGAGCATGGGCTACCGCTATTCGTTCTGGACGCCGCTGTGGCGTCAGCGCGAGCTGAACGAGAAGACGTACCGCATGCTGGAGGAGCTGAACCTCATTTCCCGCCGCGACACGCCGGCGGGCCTGCTGTCCTACGCCGACCAGCGCGCGCTCGAGATCGGCATGACGATCGCGGGCGGCGCGTCCGTGATCCTGCTCGACGAGCCGACCGCCGGCATGAGCAATACCGAGACCGACAATGCGGTGGAGCTGATCCGCCGGGTCTCCAAAGGCAAGACCCTGGTCATGGTCGAACACGACATGA
>DATMNV010000043.1:0-20490 GCA_035568535.1 Bradyrhizobium sp. | reverse complement strand
ATGGAGGACGGCGAGCAAATTCGCTTTATCGTCCACCGCACGCATGACGGCCAGCCGCTGGCCGGTAAGATACGCTCGGCGTGGGAAGGCATCCTGGAGGATGCAGGGCTTGACGAGGATGTCGTCCGCCACACTCTGCGTCACACGGCGGCGACCTGGCTGATGCAGCAGGGTACCGACCTGTGGGAGGCCGCAGGCTGGCTCGGCATGACGGTCGAACAACTTGAGGAAAACTACGGCCACCACCATCCAGACTTCCAGAACGAAGCCGCGCAGGCATTTGGCGGCCGGCGCTAATCTTGCGGTGCCTTCGCGGAGTAGCGCCAACCTAAAAGAGTTGATCCCTTGTGCTGAGAGATGGTGAGTTCGAGGATGTCCTCGTCGACGCCCTTACACCCCTCGCACCAAAACTTGATCGACAGGCCGTCCCGCCTGCCGCTCGGATTGCCGCTCCCGTCCGAGGGAACCGCATCGATTTTTGCCGAGCCGCCCTCTACCACCGAGCGAATAACCAACTCGGCATCTTCGCCACGGTCATAGGAGGTTACCCCCTGATGATGAAGACAAGAGATTCGCCGCCACAACGCGGACACCGCGATCGGTCGTCGGAATGCGTTTTTCGACGATCAAGGCCACGCGGACTACCCTATTTCGTTGCGCATTTCGTTGCGCGCGAAAAACATCGAAAGTATAAATACTTGAAATAATGGTCGGAGTGGCAGGATTCGAACCTGCGACCCCTGCGTCCCGAACGCAGTGCTCTACCGGGCTGAGCCACACTCCGACTAAGACCGCGGCTTATAGCGTCGGGTCTCGCGCACCGCAAGGAGCCGATTCTGGAGATTTTAGACCCATGACTGTGGGCCTGAGCACCCTGATTTTGCCCGCCGGCGAGGCTGCCGTGGCCGAGGCCACGCGCATGCTCGAGGCAGGCGGCCTGGTCGCCTTCCCGACCGAGACCGTCTATGGGCTCGGCGCCGACGCCACCAACCCAGCCGCCGTCGCCCGGCTCTACCAGGCCAAGGGCCGCCCGGCCTTCAATCCTCTGATTTCGCACGTCGCCGACCTCAGTGCTGCGGAAAAAATCGGCCGTTTCGGTGCCGAGGCCAGTGCGCTCGCCCGCGCGTTCTGGCCAGGTCCGCTGACACTGGTGCTGCCGAAGACCCGCGATTGCGCCGTGGCGGACCTGGCGACGGCCGGTCTCGACACGACAGCGATCCGCGTGCCCTCGCACCCCCTCGCCCGCGCGATCCTCACCGCCTTCGGCAAGCCCGTGGTGGCGCCGTCGGCCAATCTCTCCGGCCATGTCTCGCCGACCACGGCCGCACATGTGCAAAGCGATCTCGACGGCCGTATCGACCTGATCGTCGACGGCGGGCCGGTCGAGGTTGGCGTCGAATCCACCGTTGTCGGCTGCTTTGACGCGCCGATGCTGCTGCGGCCCGGCGGCCTGCCGCGCGAGGCCATCGAGCGCCTGCTCGGCCGCGCGCTGTTGCAGGCGCCCGCGGACGCCGAGAGCGACAGCGGCCAGCCGCTGGCGCCGGGCATGCTGGCCTCGCATTACGCGCCGCGCACGCGCGTGCGGCTCAACGCCACCACGATTGCGCCCGGCGAGGCGCTGCTCGCCTTCGGGCCGCCGGTCGCGGGCTCGGAACACGCCGCCGCCGTCATGAATCTGTCCGCTCGCGGTGATCTGAATGAAGCCGCCGCCAGTCTTTTCGGTTATCTTCGCGCGCTCGACGCGAGAGCGGCAACGACGATCGCGGTGATGCCCATTCCCGACCACGGGCTGGGCGAAGCCATCAACGACCGGCTGCGCCGCGCCGCCGTCGGCCGGGAATGACCGGGACTTGAGACAAATGAACATCGTGCAACCAACCGCGCCGCCGCCTGCTCTCTCCCTCGATCTCATCGCCAACTTCCGCAAGATCGTCGGCGACAAATATGCGGTGACCGATCAGGCCGACATCGCGCCCTACACCACCGAGGAGCGCGACCTGTTCCGCGGCCATTCGCCGCTGGTGCTGCGCCCCGACTCGACCGCGGAGGTCGCCGCGATCTGCAAGCTCGCCAACGAGCACAAAATCGCGCTGGTGCCGCAGGGCGGCAACACCGGCCTTGTCGGCGGCCAGACGCCACATAACGGCGAGGTCGTGATCTCGATGAAGCGGATGGACAGGATCCGCGATGTCGACACCGCGTCGAACACCATGACCTGCGAGGCCGGCGTGATCCTGCAGGTCGCGCAGCAGCGCGCAGCCGCAGTCGACCGGCTGTTCCCGCTCTCGCTCGGCGCCGAAGGAAGCTGCACCATCGGCGGCAATCTCTCGACCAATGCCGGCGGCACCACCGCGCTCGCTTATGGCGTGGCGCGCGAGATGGCGCTCGGGCTCGAGGTCGTGCTCGCCGACGGGCGCGTGATGAACCTGCTGTCGAAATTGAAAAAGGACAACACCGGCTACGATTTGCGCAACCTCTTCATCGGCGCCGAAGGCACGCTCGGCATCATCACCGCGGCGACCGTGAAGATGTATCCGAAGCCGCGCGCGATCGAGACCGCCTTTGTCGGCCTCAAATCGCCGGCGGAAGCGCTGAAACTGCTGTCGCTGTCGCAGAACGAGGCGGCGGGCACGCTGACGAGCTTCGAGCTGCTCTCGGCAGTCTCCGTCGACTTCTCGATCCGCCACGGCATCGACGTGCGCGATCCGCTTTCGGCCAAGCACGCGTGGTATGTGCTGATGGAGTTGTCGTCGCCGCGCGACGACGCCCGCACGACGCTGGAGGCGATCCTGGCCAAGGGACTCGAAGACGGCATCGTCGACGACGCCGTGATCGCCGCAAATCTGAGCCAGCGCCAGGCATTCTGGAAGCTGCGCGACGAGATGTCGGCGGCGCAGAAGCCGGAGGGCGGCTCGATCAAGCACGACATTTCGGTGCCCGTCGCGGCAGTGCCCGATTTCATCGCCGAGGCCGATTCGGCGGTGGTGAAACTGATCCCGGGCTCACGGCCGGTGCCCTTCGGTCATCTTGGCGACGGAAATATCCATTACAACGTCAGCCAGCCCGTCGGCGGCAACACCGCCGACTTCATGAACCGCTGGCACGAGGTGAACAAGGTCGTGTTCGACATCGTGCTGCGCATGGGCGGATCGATCTCGGCCGAACACGGCATCGGCGTGCTCAAGCGCGACGAGCTGCCGGACGTGAAGGACAAGACCGCGATCGAGCTGATGCGCGCGATCAAGGCGATGCTAGATCCCAACGGCATCATGAATCCGGGCAAGGTGCTTTAGAGCGTGATCCGGAAAAGTGGGAACCGGTTTTTCGACAAGATCATGCTCCAAACAAGGAGATTGGACCATGATGCGATTAGACTTAATCGCATCATGGTCTAAGTCAGGGTTCTTGCATGATTGCCGAGCTCATCGCCGAAATCGAGGACACCGACGTTGCTGCCGTGGTGTCGCTGTGGGAACGCTGCGCGCTGACGCGGCCGTGGAACGATCCCACAGCCGACATCGCGCTGGCGCGCAAAGGTCCGAACTCGACCATCCTGCTTGGCCGCGAGAACGAGCGCATCGTGGCGTCTGCGATGGTCGGCCATGACGGCCATCGCGGCTGGGTCTACTATGTCGCTGTCGACCCCGACCGGCGCGGGCAAGGGCTCGGCCGCGCTATCATGAATGCCGCCGAAGACTGGCTGCGGGCGGCCGGCATCGCCAAGCTGCAACTGCTGGTGCGTCGCGAAAACGCGAAGGCCAGCGCATTCTACGAGACCATCGGTTACGACGAAGCGCCCGTGACGGTTTTCGCCAAATGGCTCGACGGCCGCGAGCCGGCGCCGTAGCTCCCTCCATCCGGATTTCATGCATGAGCATTTCAGACCGCATCCGCTTCAAGGACGAAAGCGTGCTGTCCGCCAATCACTACCTCCTGAAGAACGTGACGTTCGAGTGGCGCCATGCCAGCGGCGAGTGGCAGACGCAGCAGCGCGAGGTCTATGATCGCGGCAATGCTGCGACCGTGCTGCCTTACAATCTCAAACAGCGCACCGTGGTGCTGGTGCGCCAGTTCCGCCTGCCCGCCTATGTCAACGGAAACCACGATCTCCTGATCGAGGCCGCCGCCGGCCTGCTCGACAACGCCTCGCCGGAGGTGCGCATCCGCGCCGAGGCGGAAGAGGAAATCGGCTACCGCCTGCGCGACATCCGGAAGATCTTTGAAGCCTTCATGAGCCCGGGCGCGGTGACGGAGAAGATCCACTTCTTTGTCGCCGAATATGAGCCCGACATGAAGATCGGCGCTGGCGGCGGCTTGGCCTCCGAAGGCGAGGACATCGAGGTGCTGGAGCTTTCGATCGACGAGGCGCTCGCCATGATCGCCGACGGCCGCATCGTCGACGCCAAGACCATCATGCTGCTGCAATACGCCGCGCTGTGTATTTTCAAATGAACCGCGGCCACAAAAACCCCTGTCGTCCCGGCCAAGCGAAGCGCGAGCCGGGACCCATAACCACAGGAGTTCGCGTTGAACGACGCTGGAGCCACAGCGCACCCGACAATAAACGCCTGTGGTTATGGATCCCCGCTTTCGCGGGGACGACAGCGGGGCTAGATCGCCTTCGCCGCGACATTGGCGGCCGCGAGAATATCGTGCCGCGCGCGCTCGTCCTTTACCGCGCGCGCCATCGACGCCGCGCCGGAGAGGATCGCAACCAGCGCCAGCGCGCGATCGCGCGCATGCGCGCCGCGCAGGCCGCCGGCGATCGCTTCCACGAGAAGGTCGAGCTCCGCTTCATAGACCGCGCGCGTCGCATCGTCGGCCCGGGCGACATCGGAGGAAAAGCTCGGCAGGCCGCAGGCCTCATCCAGCGCGACCTCCATGCGCGGCCCGAGATAGAAGTCGATGAACGGTTCGCGCCAGTTGCGGCCGTGGGTCTCCTGGAATTTCAGGATGCCGCCGCGCAGGAACGACAGCCCGTCGGCGACCGCCAGCCGAAACGCCTCGGCCTTGGAATCGAAATGGGCGTAGAACGCGCCCGACGTCAGCCCCGCGCCCTTCGCCAGCGCGTCGACGCCGGCGCCGCCAAACCCGCCGGTCCGGAAGCCGCGCCCGGCCGCTTCCACCAGCCGTGCCCGCGCATCGCCCTCATCCTTCTTCGGTCGCGCCATTGGGAGCCTCTCGGTTAGTTGATAACGATCGCTATATTAATATTGACAGCATAACGATCGTTATGTCTAAGAGATAACGATCGTTATCTAACGATCGCCGCGACTGCCGGCAACGGCGGCGCGAGAAACCCGTTCACGGAGACACCACATGCCGATCCAGATCATCGTTCCCGAAGGCGCGCTCACTCCGGCCGCCGAGGCCGAAGCCTTCCGCAAGCTGACCGAGCTGTTGCTGCGGCTGCATGGCCTCACCGGCAACCGCTTCATGACGCCGAACGTCATCGGCGAAGTCACGGTGGTGCCGAAGGGCCGCACGTTTTCCGGCGGCGAGCCTGCCGACATCGCGGTGTTCGAGCTGAAGGTCCCCTCCTTCGTGCTGCCGACGCAGCAACTGAAGGACGCCTGGATCGCGGAAGGCACCGACATCATCGAGCAGGCCGCCGCGGGCCGCATCAAGCGCGAGCACATCTACGCCAACGTCAATTATGCGGTGGAAGGCGCCTGGGGCATCGGCGGCAGGGCCTTCAGCAATGAAGCGCTCGGATCGGCGGTGGCTGCAGCGTGACCGCAGTTTTCGCCCGGAGCAAGTTCCGTAAGGTAGCAGAGCGACTACATACTCCGTGGCTCGACGAGCCAAAGCGCTAGCGTGCCCACCGTTGCAAGCGAAGCATCACATGGTGGGCACGGCGCTATCGCGCCTTCGCCCACCCTGCAAAATCTTCGCGGGGACGACAGTCGAGAATTCAAAACAAGCTCCCCTGCCCGTCATCGACCGAAGGCGGCGGCCCCTTGCGCGGCGCGGCCCTCTTCGGCTTCGGCGCATCCTCGGCGGCGCGCTGCTCATCCGTGATCGGCAGCAGCAATTGCGCATCGTCGTTGTCGGCGTGGTTCACCCGCGTCGACACTTGATGCCAGGTGAACTCGCCCTCAAGCGGTCCCTTCAACAGCGCCATGACAGGCGACGCATCGTCGCTCGAGCAATCGAGCCAGCGCGCGAAATCATCGTCCATCAGGGTGACGGGAACGCGGTGATGCAGCACCGCAAGGTCCGCGCTCGCCGGCGCGGTCACGATCGCCACCGTGTCGAGTTCCTCGCCGTTCGGGCCGATCCAGGTTTCCGCCAGTGCTGCGAGCCCGAAGATATGACCATCGCGGCGATGAATGAAAAAGGGGCGCTTGCGCCCGCCCGAAATCTGCCATTCGTAATAGCCATCGGCGGGAACGAGGCAGCGACGCCGCCGCATCGCGTTCTTGAACGCGGGCTTGTCGTTGATCGTCTCGGAACGCGCGTTGATCAGGAGGGTGATTTTGCGGGGATCCTTGACCCAGGACGGAACCAATCCCCAACGCATCAATTTGAAATGTCGCGCACCGTTTTCGATAATCACTACAGGTATAGGTTGTGTCGGTGCGATATTATGCCGTGGCGGGAAATTTGGCTGTTCGGAATAGCCAAATACCTGCCGTATCGCGGCCGGAGGCGAGGTGATGACAAAGCGTCCGCACATTCTGTAGCCTAAATAGGCATCCGTTCAGCACCTTTTAACCCCGAACCGGAACACTGCCACAGATGACCGCCACGGCCCAACCATCTGCGCAATCCGCAACGCACCCGACGGGCCACGATGCGGCAGCCCGCGCGGCGGAACTCAGGGCTGCCAATATCAATCCGCAGACCGGGCTCGCCACCGACTATCTCAATCACTTCAACGAAGCCATCATGCTGCTTGAGATGATTCCGGATTTGCCGGATTGCGCGGAGGATTTTCTCGTCTGGTCGCCGCTCTCCTACGCCGAACATTTTACCGCTTCGAATTTCAAGGCGAAGGAGCTCGCGATCGCGGCCTACGAATCCGCCGATCCCGATATTCGCGCCGAGTTCGATCAGATGGCGGAGACCATGACTTCCATCCTCAAAGAGGTCGGCGCCGCGATGCGCGAAGCGACGCAGGACCAGACCAAGGCGAAGCTCGCCGAGCAGGCGATCGGCTGGCTCAAGCCGCTGGTGGCTGCCGCCGGCGGCGTCATCAATGGCTGCTATGAAGCCGACGTCGAGACCATCATGGCGGCCTGATCGCCGTGGTCCTGACCGATCCCCCCACCCGGCCCCAGCTTGCGGTCAGCGCCGCCATCTTCCGCGACGGCAAGGTGCTGCTGGTGCGGCGCGCGCGTTCGCCGAGCAAGGGGCTTTATTCGCTGCCGGGCGGCCGGGTCGAATTCGGCGAGACCCTGCATCAGGCGCTGGCACGCGAGGTCGACGAGGAGACGGGCCTTCGGATTGATATTGTCGGGCTCGCCGGCTGGCGCGAGGTGCTCCCTGGCGGATCGGGCGGCGGACATTATGTGATACTGTCGTTCGCGGCGCGCTGGACGTCCCGGGAACCGGTGCTCAACGACGAGCACGATGATTTCAAATGGCTCGAGCCCGGCGCCTTCGGTGACCTCAAGCTGACCGGGGGCCTTTCGGAGGTGGTCGAGGCCGCCCGCAAGCTGGTCGAAGCCTAGTCTTGGCGCCTTGCTTCCAGCGCATTTAAAAGGCTATCACCCGCCGACCTCTCGGAACCCGCTAATGTCGAAGCGACTTCTCGCCATTCTGATTGCTGTTTTCTGCCTTTGCGCGCCCGCCCGCGCCGAGGACGCCGCCGCGCCCTTTGACGGCGACCTGCAGCGGCTCGCCGAGATCCTCGGCACGCTGCATTATCTGCGGGGCATTTGCGGCAGCAACGAAGGCGGCAAATGGCGCAACCAGATGCAGGCCCTGATCGATGCCGAGACCCCCTCCGGCGACCGCCGCGCCCGCATGATCGCGGGCTTCAACCGCGGCTATAACGGCTTCCAGCAAACCTACCGCACTTGCACGCCGGCGGCCCTCGTCGCCATCCGCCGCTACATCGACGAAGGCTCGAAGATTTCGCGCGACCTCACGGCCCGCTATGCCAACTGAGACCACCCTTTTCTTCGATCTCGACGGCACGCTGACGGACCCCAAACCCGGCATCACCGCCTCGATCCAGTATGCGCTGCGGAAGCTGGATCGCCCGGTGCCTTCGCAGGACGAACTGGTCTGGTGCATCGGCCCACCCTTACGCGCGAGCTTTGTCACACTGCTTGACGATGACAGTTTGGCCGATCGCGCGGTGGCGCTCTATCGCGAAAGGTTTGGCGATGTCGGGCTGTTCGAGAACAGCGTCTATCCCGATATCGCCCGCGTGCTGGCGTTGCTCACGCAACCGTCCCGGCGGATGTTCGTCGCCACCAGCAAGCCGTACGTCTTTGCCAAGAGGATCATCGATCACTTTGGCCTTGCAGGCCATTTCGAGCACGTCTTCGGCTCCGAGCTCGACGGCACGCGCGTCCACAAAGCCGATCTTCTCGCCTACGCGCTCGAACAGACCGGCGTCGATGCTTCGCGCGCTCTGATGATCGGCGACCGCAGCCATGACGTGAAAGGCGCGAAGGCCAATGGCATGGACGCGATCGGCGTGACCTACGGCTATGGCAGCCGCGAAGAACTGATCACGGCCGGCGCCCGGCATCTTTGCGCTTCGCCGCACGCGATTTGGGACGTTATCCATAGCGGAGCAAACGCCGCGCGCGCCCTTAACCTTTCCTAAAGAACTGGTCTAGGCTGTGCGGGCAAGCATGCTACACCACTCGCGTCCGACGCGTTCTGCAACGGAATCGCACAATCCCTCCTGTTGATCTTCATGCGCCCCATGTCTTTCGCCCTCGTCCGCGAACCGCTGCTTGACAATGAGCAGAAGAAGGCCGCGCTCAGCTATCTCAACGAGGCCTGGGCGGACGCGCGCCATGACGGCGTCGACGGCGACTGCCTCGCGCAGGCGAGCCTCTTTGCTGCCCTCGCCGAACTCGTCGGCACCTACGGCGAGGAGGCGGTCGCGAAATTCGTCGAGGGAATTCCGGGCCGCGTGCGCAACGGCGAGTTCTCGGTTTCGCTCGCGAAGCAGTAGCCCTAAGGTTTGAGCGTCTCCAGAAACCGCACCGGTTCGCCCTGCGACGCCGTCACCAATTCGCCCTGCCACATCACCCGCTTGCCGCGCACGAAGGTGCCGACCGGCCAGCCGGTGACCCGCACCCCATCATAAGGCGTCCAGCCGGCCTTCGAGGCGACCCATTTGTCGGTGATGGTCTCGCTGCGCTTGAGGTCGACCACGGTAAAGTCGGCGTCATAACCGGCCGCGACGCGGCCCTTGCAGGCGATGTTGAAAAGCCGCGCGGGCCCGGCGCTGGTGAGATCGGCAAAGCGCGCCAGCGACAGCCTGCCGGCATTGACGTGGTCGAGCATCAGGGGCACCAGCGTCTGTACTCCGGTCATGCCCGAGGGCGAGGCCGGATAGGCCTTGGCCTTCTCCTCCAATGTGTGGGGCGCGTGGTCGGAGCCGAGCACATCGACAATCCCCTGCTCGATGCCGCGCCAGATGCCCTCGCGGTGATCGGCCGAGCGGACCGGCGGATTCATCTGGGCGCGGGTTCCTAGCCGCTCGTAGCATTCGGGGGCGACCATGGTCAGGTGATGCGGCGTCGCCTCGCAGGAGGCGACGTCCTTGTGGTCGCGCAGGTACTCGATTTCCTGCTTGGTCGAGATGTGCAGCACGTGGATGCGCTTGCCTGTCTCGCGGGCAAGCTTGACCAGGCGCTCGGTCGCCATCAGCGCCGCTGTCTCGTCGCGCCAGACCGGATGCGAGCGTGGGTCGCCTTCGACGCGAAGCCCCTTGCGGTCGTTGAGACGGTATTCATCCTCAGCATGAAAAGCGGCGCGGCGGCGGATCACCTGGAATATCCTGCGCAAACTCTCATCGTCCTCGACCAGCAGCGCGCCGGTCGAGGAGCCGATGAACACCTTCACCCCCGCGCAGCCGGGCGCGCGTTCCAGTTCCGGCAGATCCTGAACATTTTCACGGGTACCGCCGATGAAGAAGGCGAAATCGCAATGCATGCGATGGCGGCCGCGCTCGATCTTGTCGGCAAACGTTTCCGCCGTCACCGTCAGCGGATTGGTGTTCGGCATCTCGAACACCGCCGTCACCCCGCCCATGACAGCGCTGCGCGAACCGGTCTCGAGGTCTTCCTTGTGTGTCAGACCCGGCTCGCGGAAATGCACCTGCGTGTCTATCACGCCGGGCAGGATGTGCAGCCCGTTGCAGTCGATGATCTCGGCAGCACTCGCCTGTGCCAGTGCGCCGATTTCGGCGATGCGGCCACCGCGGATGCCGATGTCGCGGACGCCCTCGCCGTCCTGATTGACCACAGTGCCGGATTTTAGAATGGTATCAAACGTTTGAGTCATCGATCTCGGGTGTCATTTCAGGGGAACTGGCGCGTGCGGGCCTTGTTCACGGCACCTTAGCCCCTTAACTTGCAATGTGATATCGGCTAGCCGGGTTTCAACAAGAACTTCAAGAGCAACCTCTTATGAAAGCAGCGTTTCTTGGCGACCGGGGCGTCGTTAAAGTGACCGGCGAGGACGCGCGCAACTTTCTCAACGGGCTCGTCACGACCGACCTGACGCAACTCGCGCCCGGGCTCGGCCGGTTCGGCGCATTGCTGACGCCGCAGGGCAAGATCATCGTCGACTTCCTGATCACGGAGGCACCGGCCGGTCACGGCGGCGGTTTCCTCATCGATTGCCCGCGGGCGCTGGCAAAGGGCCTCGCCGACAAGCTCGGCTTCTACAAGCTGCGCGCCAAGGTCGCGGTGGAAAATCTCTCCGACAGTCTCGGCGTGATCGCGGCCTGGGGCGGCGAGCCTGTCATCAAGCCTGACCTGGCTTTTGCCGACCCGCGCGACGCCGCCGCGCTCGGCTGGCGCATCCTTGCGCCGCAAGATCTGGCGCAGAAGGTCGCCGACCTCGTCGGGGCCGAGCTGGTCGACGGTGCCGCCTATGAGGCCCACCGGATCGCGACCGGCGTGCCGCGCGGCGGACTCGACTTCATGTATGGCGACGCCTTCCCGCACGAGACCAATATGGACCGCCTGCACGGCATCGATTTCGACAAGGGCTGTTATGTCGGGCAAGAGGTCGTGTCGCGGATGCAGCATCGCGGCACCGCGCGGACCCGCACCGTGCGCGTGACGCTGGACGGCGCGCCGCCCGAAGCCGGCAGTCCGGTCCTTGCCGGCGACAAGCCGGTCGGCACCATGGGCTCGACCTCGGGCCAGAACGGGCTGGCGCTGATCCGGACCGATCGCGCCACCGATGCGCTCGATGCGGGCCTTGCGCTCACCGCCGGCGGGCTTGGCATCCACCTCGCCGACCCCGACGCTTTCCGGTCAACAACCAAACAAACCGTCGCATGAGCCGGTCCGCACGCCTGCATCCCGACGGCAAGATGCGCTGCCCCTGGCCGGGGGAAGACCCGTTTTACGTCGCCTATCACGACACCGAATGGGGCGTGCCGGAATATGACGACCGCGCGCTCTATGAAAAGCTCATCCTCGACGGCTTCCAGGCCGGCCTGTCCTGGATCACCATCCTGCGCAAGCGTGACAATTTCCGCCGCGCCTTCGATGACTTCCAGCCGGAGAAGATCGCGCGCTACAACGCGAAAAAAGTCCACGCGCTGATGAACGATGTCGGCATCGTCCGCAACCGCGCCAAGATCGAGGGCACCATCGAGAGCGCGAAGTCGTATCTCAAGATCATGGAAGAAGGCCCTGGCTTCTCAAAGCTTTTGTGGGATTTCGTCGACGGCCGCCCAAAGGTGAACCAGTTCAAGACCACGGCCAGCGTGCCGGCCTCGACACCGCTTTCGATCAAGATTTCGAAGGATCTTGCCGGGCGCGGCTTCAAGTTCGTCGGCCCGACCATCGTCTACGCCTTCATGCAGGCGACCGGCATGGTCAACGACCATCTCGTCACCTGCTTTTGCCATGGAAACTGCGGCGCCAAGCCCCGCGCGCCGCGCCTCAAAGCCAAATGACGGCCACCAAACGCGCCACGGCCGACACCCGCGTCTGGCAGCGGATGCTGTCGGGACGGCGGCTCGATCTGATCGACCCCTCGCCGCTCGACATCGAGATCGCCGACATCGCTCATGGGCTCGCGCGAGTCGCGCGCTGGAACGGCCAGACCAGCGGCGCGCATATCTTCTCCGTCGCCCAGCACACGCTGCTGGTCGAAGCCGTGATGCGGGCCGAGAGGCCGCGCGTCGACGAAAAACTCCGCCTTGCCGCGCTGCTGCATGACGCGCCGGAATACGTCATCGGCGACATGATCTCGCCGTTCAAGACGGTGCTGGGCGGCGATTACAAAGTCGTTGAAAAGCGTCTGCTCTCGGCGATCCACATCCGTTTCGGATTACCGCCGGAATTGAGCGCCAACATCACCCAGCAGATCAAGAGCGCCGACCGCGGCGCGGCCTATCTGGAAGCCACCGTGCTGGCCGGGTTTTCCGAAAGCGAGGCCAGGCGCCTGTTCGGCGGCGATCCCGGCCTGCCCGAGAGCGTGCGCGAGGACTATCTGACGCCCTGGAGCGCGGCCAAGGCCGAGAAGCGCTTCCTCGCCCGATTCAACTCGCTACGGGCTTGAACCCAAGCCTCGAACCTGCTTTCACCGCTTGGGCCCCAAGCCTATATTCGCCGAAAAGGACCGCCAATGATTCACGTCTGCTCGCTGGCTGCGTTGCCCGAAATCGTCAAAATGACCGGCGCCAGCCATGTGCTGACGGTGATGGGCAATGTCGATCAGGTGCAGCGGCCGGCGTCGGTGCTTGCCGCCAACCACCTCAAGGTCTCGATGGATGACATCATCGAGCCGATGGAAGGCTACACGCCGCCATCGGAGGCGCATGTCGAACAGGTTCTCAACTTCGTGCGCGGCTGGGACCGCAATGCGCCGATGGTGATCCACTGCTATGCCGGCGTCAGCCGCTCCACCGCGAGCGCATTCGCCGCGGCCTGCATGCTCAACCCGCATCGCGACGAAATGGAGATCGCGCGGAAAATCCGCGCCGCTTCCCCGATCGCCTCGCCGAACCGGCTGATCGTCAGCCTCGCCGACAAGGCGCTCGGCCGCGACGGGCGGATGATCCGGGCGCTGGAGAGCATCGGTCCGGCGACCATGATGGTCGAGGGCAAGCCGTTCCTCGTCGAGCTCGAATGATCTTTTCATGGGCGTCGGCAGCCAGATGAGCGACAAGCTTCTGACGCCGATCGAAATCGACCTGACCGCGGCGATCGTCGCGATCGAGGGCAATGAGCCGCTAATCCTCACCGCCTCCGGCAGCGACGACGACAAGCTCACCGGCCTGCCCTTCGGTCCGTTCGACGCGGTCTCGCACCGCACCTTCGAGATCGGCCTGCGCGCCTGGGTCGAAGAGCAGACGGGCCTTCGGCTCGGCTATGTCGAGCAACTCTACACCTTTGGCGATCGCGGCCGGCATACCATGCCCGGCGACACCGATGTCCATGTCGCCTCGATCGGCTATCTCGCGCTGAACCGCGCGATCGGCGCAGCGCGCGCCCCAGGCGCGAGTTTCGAGCCGTGGTACCGCTTCTTCCCCTGGGAAGACTGGCGCCAGGACCCGCCCGAGATCATCGCGCGCGACATCCTTCCTGAACTGACCAAATGGGCCGCGCAAGGTGAAGCACCGGAGACGGCGCGCGCGCTGCCGCGCAAGGACCGGGTGCGGCTCTATTTCGGCACCGAGGGCGCGCATTGGGACGAGGAGCGCGTGCTCGACCGCTACGAGCTGCTCTATGAAGCGGGGCTGGTCGAGGAAGCGCGGCGCGACGGGAGGCCTGCAGCACTGCAGCGCAAGACGCTGCCTCGTCTTGGCAGCGCCATGCGCTTCGATCACCGCCGGATCCTGGCCACGGCAATAGCGCGGCTGCGCGCAAAATTGAAATACCGCCCAGTGGTGTTTGAACTTTTGCCGCCCGAATTTACACTCACGGAATTGCAGCGGACGGTGGAAGCGATCTCGGGAAGGCATCTGCACAAGCAGAACTTCCGGAGGCTCGTGGAGACGGGTGCGCTGGTCGAACCGACCGGCGTGATGTCGACACAGACAGGTGGCCGTCCGGCCGCGCTGTTCCGCTTCCGCCGCGAGGTGCTGCAGGAGCGGCCGGCGCCAGGCCTGCGCGTGAGCGGGCGGCGCTGATGGATTGGTGAGCCCAAACCTTCGGGCTTGAGGCCTGGAGATTTGATGTTCGACTCGCCTTTCGAATTCCTGACGCTGGCGATTGCAGTCATTGCCCTGGTCGTGGCGCGCAAGGCCTTCACCCGGGCCGACGAATTGCGCGAGCGGCTGAGTGCACTTGAGGCGCGCGCTTCAAGTGTTGCTGCGGCACCAGTGCCGCCGCCTATTCCGCCGCTTGCGGAGACCGAACAAGCCCCGCCGCTTGTTGCCGAACAATGGGTGCCTGCGAGCCAGGAGCAGGGCGCGGAAGCGGCTGCGTTTGATCCCGACGCCGCCCAGAAGGAAGCCGCCGCGCCGCCGCCACCACCACCCCTACCTTCGCCCCCACCGTCCGATCCCGGCTTCGAGGAGCAGCTCGGGACCCAATGGGTGGTCTGGATCGGCGGGCTGGCGCTTGCGCTCGGCGGCTTCTTCCTCGTGCGCTATTCGATTGAGGCAGGGCTGATCGGCCCGCGCGTACGCATCATGTTCGGCGGTATCTTCGCCCTCGCGCTGCTCGCGGCCGGCGAATGGACCCGGCGCAAGGAAAGCATTTCCGACATCGTCGCGCTGCCGATCGCCAACATTCCGGCGATCCTGACCGCAGCCGGCACCGCGGTCGCGTTCGCCACCGTCTATGCCGCCTACGCGCTCTACGGCTTCCTCGCACCCGCCAGCGCCTTCATCCTGCTCGGCCTCGTGGCGCTCGGCACGCTCGCTGCCGCGCTGCTGCATGGGCCGGCTCTCGCCGGCCTCGGCGTGGTCGGCGGCTTCGTCACGCCGATGCTGGTCTCCTCCGAGCAGCCGGATTACTGGGCGCTCTACATCTATCTCGCCATCGTCACCGCGGCGGCTTTGGGGCTGGCGCGGATCCGGCTGTGGCGCTGGCTTGCGGTCACGACGCTCGCCTTTGCGCTGTTCTGGACGCTGCCCTGCCTCGACTGCGGCCCGTCGATGGTCGGACCGCATGTCTTCCACATCATCGTGGGCTTCGTCCTCGTCGCGCTGCTTGTGGTGTGCGGCTTCCTGTTCGGACCGGCGATCGAGGACGGCCTGATCGAGCCGGTCTCGTCGGGATCGTTGGCCGCCTATCTCTTCGCTGCCATGGCGATCGTGCTGGCGAGCTTCCATGCCGACATGGCCCTGATCGCCTTCGCGGTCCTGGTCGCAGCGACGCTGGCGATCGCCTGGCGCGCGCCATCGGCAACGGGCGCGATCGGCGGCGCCGCGCTCTTCGTCTTCATCGTGTTCGCGGAATGGGCGGTGCGCGGCAATCCGGACATGCTGGTGCTGCCCGGCGGAGCGCTGCCCGGCATCGGACCGAGCGCCACCGACCAGTCGGTGACGCTGCATCTGGTCGCGGCCGGGCTGTTTGCCGCCGGTTTCGGCCTTGCCGGATTCTTCGCGCAGGGCCGCTCGGCCAGTGCGATCATTGCCGTGGTGTGGTCGGCGGCGGCGACCTTCGTCCCGCTCGCGCTGCTGGTCGCGCTCTATGCGCGCATCGCCCATCTCGACCGTTCGATACCCTTTGCTATCCTTGCTGTCGTCCTGGCCGCAGCCTTTGCCGGCGCGACCGAAATCCTCGCCCGCCGCGAGGGTCGGCCGGGACTGATGATCTCGACGGCACTGTTCGCCACCGGCACGCTCGGCGCGCTGGCGCTGGCTTTGACCTTTGCGCTTGAAAAGGGCTGGCTGACGATTGCGCTGGCGCTGATGTCGATGGGGACCGCCTGGATTTCGCTGCAGCGGCCGGTGGCGTTCCTGCGCGCGCTGGCGGCGATCCTCGCCGGCATCGTGGTGTTCAGGGTCGGCTACGAGCCGCGCATCGCAGGAGATGCCGTCGGTACGACGCCGATCTTCAACTGGCTGCTCTGGGGCTACGGAATTCCTGCTGCCTCGTTCTGGATCGGAAGCCACTTCCTGCGCCGCCGCGCGGATGATGCCCCGCTGCGCACGGTCGAGGCCGCCGCCATCCTGTTCACGGTGCTGCTGGTGTTCATGGAAATCCGCCACGCGGTCTATGGCGGCGACGTCTATCACGCGATCCCATCGCTCTCCGAATTCGCGCTCGAACTTTGCGCCGCGCTTGCCATGGCGATCGGGCTCGAGCGGTTGCGGCTGCGCACCAACAGCGTGGTGCACGATGTCGGCGCGGTGCTGCTGACGGCGGGCGCAGGATTCGTCGGCGTGTTCGGCGTGTTGCTGCTGGAAAATCCCATCATGAGCAGCATCGAGCTCACCGGCAGCTTTCTCAACCTGCTGCTCCTCGCCTACGCGCTGCCGGCGGTGCTGATGCTGCTGTTGTCCTATGCGGCCGTGGGTCGGCGCGGCGCGATTTACGCCAACACCATCGCCGCCGGCGCGCTGATCTTCGCACTGACCTATCTGACGCTGGAAATCCGCCGCCTCTATCGCGGCCCGTACCTGAACGTCATCGGCATCAGCGGCGCCGAGCAATATACCTATTCGATCGCCTGGCTCGCCTTCGGCGTCGTGCTGCTCGGCATCGGCATTCTCGTCAACTCGCAGCGCGCGCGGCTGGCATCGGCGGTCATCATCGCGCTGACGATCGCCAAGGCTTTCCTGATCGACATGTCGACGCTTACGGGCATCTATCGTGCGCTGTCGTTCATCTGCCTCGGCCTGGTGCTGGTCGCGATCGGCTGGCTGTACCAGCGCGTCCTGTTCCGCCGGCGGCCGGCGATGCCGGCCGTACCATCGGAATAGAGCATGATCCGGAAAAGTGTGTCGCGGTTTTTCCCTCGCGACAAACGCGTAGCGTTTGCGCGGAGATCATGCTCAAGTCAAAAAGCTAAGGCGCGATGATCTCACCGCGCTTTAGTCAGGCCGCGCGCACCGAATTGAGGAACTTCGATACCTCCGACTTGAGCCGGCCGGAGTCGGCGGACAAGGTTTGCGCGGCCGAGAGCACCTGCGAGGAGGCAGATCCCGTTTCGTTGGCGCCGCGCTGCACGTCGCTGATGTTCGACGAGACCTGCTGGGTGCCTTGCGCCGCCTGCTGCACATTGCGGGAGATTTCCTGCGTCGCCGCGCCCTGCTCTTCAACGGCGGCCGCAATCGTCGAGGAAATTTCCGACAGCCGTTGGATGGTGCCCGAGATTTCCTTGATCGCACTCACCGATTCCTGAGTCGCTGTCTGGATGCCCGAAATCTGCTGGCCGATCTCGCCGGTCGCCTTCGAGGTCTGCTCGGCGAGCGCCTTCACCTCTGAAGCCACCACCGCAAAGCCGCGGCCGGCTTCACCCGCACGCGCCGCCTCGATGGTCGCGTTGAGCGCAAGCAGGTTGGTCTGGCCGGCAATGGTGTTAATCAGTTCGACCACATCTCCGATCCGGCTCGCCGCCTTCGACAGCTCGCTGACGCGATCCGTTGTCGAGCGGGCCTGGCCGACGGCGTCGCTCGCCATCCGCGCCGATTCCTGCACTCGCCGGCTGATCTCATTGACCGACGTCGACAGCTCTTCCGTCGCTGAAGCCACCGATTGCACATTGGCAGTGGCTTCTTCGGAGGCCGCCGCAACCGTCGTCGACAGTTCCTGCGAGCGTGCCGCGGTCGAGGTCAGGGTGCCTGCAGAAGCCTCGAGCTCGCGCGACGCCGACGACACGGTTTCGACGATGCGGCCGACCGCGCCTTCGAAATCGTCGGCCATCCTGGCCATCTCGGCCTTGCGCTGGCGGCCCAGCACCTCGTCCTGCTTGATCTTGGCCTCGGCTTCGCCGCGCGCCTTTTCCTCGGCCTTGATCTTGAAGGTCTCGACCGCCTGCGCCATGTCGCCGACTTCGTCCTTGCGATCGAGTCCCGGCAGGATCACGCCGAAATTGCCGCCGGCGAGTTCCTTCATCCCGGCGGTAAGGCCGGAGAGCGGCCGGATGATCCCGCGCGCGATCACGAAGGCGATGACAAGGCCGAGCAGCACGGCAAGGCCCGCGACTATTTCCTGGGCGGTGATGGTGGTGGAGATGCGGTCGTCGGTATCCACTGTCGTCTTCTTGAAGGCTTCGTTGATCGTGTCCCTTACCTTGTCCATCTTCTCGATGGCGCTCGCGATCACCGGCGTGATGCTCTTGTAATAGAGCTCGTCGCCACGGATGAGGCTGGGTCCGGTCTTGTCAAACGCCTCGGCATATTTGGCGACGCCTGCCTTGACCTTCGCCAGCAGCTCCTCGACGTTGGGGAGAAGGTCCATCTTCTCGAGATGCGCAATTTCTTCCTGCGCCTTCGCGACACTGCCCTTGAAGGCGTCGATACCCTTGGCGTCACGCGTGGCAAGCGTCCGCCAACTCGCCTCGCGAACCAGCAACACCCGGGTCTCCAGCACGTTGGCGTCGTGTTCGAACGGCGTGCGCCGCGTGCCGTCGACGAGTTTCTGGACATCGGCCGTCACATTGTCGCCTTCGGTGAAAAGCGCGGCGCGGCCTGCCACCATCTGCTTCACAGCCTCGGCGAGCTCGGCACGCCTCCTCTTCAGCTCCGCAACATCCGTGGCGGCTTCGCGGTAATTGGCCTTGCGCTCTTCGACCTTGGAGGTGTTGACGGCCTGATCGAGCAGGTCCGCGATCCGGGACAGGCGGTTGTCGGATTCCGCGAAGGAGGCTTCATCCTGGTCGAAGGCGTAGCGCAGGATGCCGCGGCGGATCGCCTGCAATTCGGTCGATATCTCGCCGACGCGAATGGTGTTCCTCGACTGCAGGCTCAGCTGCTCGACCTGCTCGCCAATGGCGGTGAGCTGCGATACGCCGAAGGCGGCAAGACCTGCGCAAAACACGAGAAGGATGGCGAACCCGCCATAAAGCCGGCCGCGAATCCGAAAGTTCAG
This sequence comes from Bradyrhizobium sp., assembly GCA_035568535.1. Taxonomy (GTDB): domain Bacteria; phylum Pseudomonadota; class Alphaproteobacteria; order Rhizobiales; family Xanthobacteraceae; genus Bradyrhizobium. The sequence continues at coordinate 1,342 of DATMNV010000043.1, read as the reverse complement.
AAATGACATGGGGGCAGTCCTCGCCAATTGCTACGGGCTGGAGCCCGCCGAAAGGAAGCCGGTCATCGTCGGCGGGCTCTGATTCGAAGAGGCGACCGGTGCGCCTATACCCCCAGCAATAGACTCAAGTTCCCAAGCAAAGCTGAATGCCCGGTCCGTAGAATTACGGGCGGCAAAATAATTTTCCGAATTCACTCGCGCGAATGGATTTTATGCAGACAGCGGCATGTCCTGGTTGCAGACGGCCGCTCCGGCCCCAGGCGAGGCCGGAACGAAGGCGGGCGACGAGGCGTCAGGCCGCGCGCACCGAGTTGAGGAACTTCGATACCTCCGACTTGAGCCGGCCGGAGTCGGCCGACAGCGTCTGCGCGGCCGAGAGCACCTGCGAGGAGGCAGATCCCGTATCGCTGGCGCCGCGCTGCACGTCGCTGATGTTCGACGAGACCTGCTGGGTGCCTTGCGCCGCCTGCTGCACATTGCGCGAGATTTCCTGCGTCGCAGCGCCCTGCTCTTCGACGGCTGCCGCAATCGTCGAGGAAATTTCCGACAGCCGTTCGATGGTGCCCGAGATTTCCTTGATCGCGCTCACCGATTCCTGGGTTGCTGTCTGGATGCCCGAAATCTGCTGGCCGATCTCGCCGGTCGCCTTCGCGGTCTGCTCGGCGAGCGCCTTCACCTCTGAAGCGACCACCGCAAAGCCGCGGCCGGCTTCGCCCGCGCGCGCCGCCTCGATGGTCGCGTTGAGCGCAAGCAGGTTGGTCTGGCCCGCAATGGTGTTGATGAGTTCGACCACGTCGCCGATCCGGCTCGCAGCCTTCGACAATTCGCTGACGCGCTCGGTCGTGCCGCGTGCCTGGCCGACGGCGTCGCTTGCCATCCGCGCCGATTCCTGCACTTGCCGGCTGATCTCGTTAACCGAGGACGTCAATTCCTCGGTCGCCGACGCAACCGATTGCACGTTGGTGGAGGCCTCTTCGGAAGCGGCGGCAACCGTCGTCGACAGTTCCTGCGAACGCGCCGCGGTCGAGGTCAGGGTGCGTGCAGAAACCTCGAGCTCTCTCGAGGCCGACGATACGGTCTCGACGATGCGGCCGACCGCGCCTTCGAAATCGTCGGCCATCCTGACCATCTCGGCCTTGCGCTGGCGCGCCAGCACCTCGTCCTGCTTGATCTTGGCCTCGGCCTCGGCGCGCGCCTTTTCCTCGGCCTTGATCTTGAAGGCCTCGACCGCCTGCGCCATGTCGCCGACCTCGTCCTTGCGATCGAGCCCCGGCAGGATCACGCCGAAATTGCCGCCGGCGAGCTCCTTCATGCCGGCGGTGAGGCCGGAGAGCGGCCGGAT